>JAFUCC010000177.1 GCA_017459925.1 Eggerthellaceae bacterium | reverse complement strand
GTCATTTGTACAATCTTGTCAACTCTACCATACCCCGAGGCAGCCGCCACCAACCTGTTGCCATGCTGCAGACAATCACCGGACGGATTGAACGTTGCCCCAGGGGCGGTTGACCGCTCACCCCAGGGGTGATGTTCAAATTTGCTGTAACTCAGCCTTTATGCAGAAGCGTTCCTTCAATTTGAACATCACCCCTGGGGTGAGCGTTCAACCGCCCCTGGGGCAACGTTCAATCCGTCCGTTGATTGTCTGCAGCATGGCAACAGGTTGGTGGCGGCTGCATCGGGGTATGGTAGAGTTGACAAGATTGTACAAATGACGTGCGAAAAGAGGACGCATTCCATGGCAGGGTTTTTCTCGAAACTGTTGAGGGCCGGCGAGGGGCGCCAGGTGAAGGGCTACGAGAAGGTCGTCACCCAAATCGGCGCGCTCGAGCCTTCCATGCAGGCGCTTTCCGATGAAGAGCTGGCAGCCAAGACCGTCGAGTTCCGCGAGCGCATCGACCGTGGCGAAAACCTCGACGACCTGCTGCCAGAAGCATTCGCCGCCGTGCGCGAGGCGAGCCTTCGCGTGCTGGGCATGCGCCACTTCGACGTGCAGCTCATCGGCGGCATGGCGCTTCATGACGGCCATATCGCCGAAATGAAAACCGGCGAAGGCAAGACGCTCGTATCCACGCTGGCCGGTTATCTGAACGCGCTGCCCGGGCACAACGTTCACATCGTCACGGTGAACGATTACCTGGCCAAGCGCGACAGCGAGTGGATGGGCCGCATTTACAAGTTCATGGGCATGAACGTGGGCCTCATTCAAAACGGCATGCGCCCCGAGCGCAAGAAGCCGGCGTACTTGGCCGACGTCACCTACGGCACCAACTCCGAGTTCGGCTTCGACTACCTGCGCGACAACATGGTCGCCCGCGCCGAGAACCGCGTGCAGCGCGGCCATCACTTCGCGGTGGTCGACGAGGTCGACTCCATCCTCATCGACGAAGCGCGCACCCCGCTCATCATCTCGGGCGCGGGCACGGCGGCGGCCGACACGTACAACCAGTTCGCACGTGCGGTCGTCGGCCTCGAGCGCGACGTCGACTACCAGATGGACGAAGCCAAGCGCACCATCAATGCCACCGAGGTCGGCCTCGAGCGCATCGAGGCGAACCTGGGCATCGACGACATCTACGCCGATCCGTCCGGCCAGCTCGCCAACCACCTGCAGCAATCGCTGCGCGCGCAGTACCTGTTCCACCGCGACATCGACTACGTCGTCGTGAACGGCGAAGTGAAGATCGTCGACGAGTTCACCGGCCGCATCATGGAAGGCCGCCGCTGGTCCGAGGGCCTGCACCAGGCGGTCGAGGCCAAGGAACACGTGAAGGTGAAGGAAGAGAACCAGACGCTGGCCACCATCACGCTGCAGAACTACTTCCGCCTGTACGAGAAGCTATCGGGCATGACGGGCACCGCCATGACCGAGGATTCCGAGTTCCGCGAGATCTACAAGCTGGAAGTCACGGCGATTCCGCCCAACAAGCCGGTCATCCGCAACGACCGCAACGACCAGGTGTACCGCACGATCGACGCGAAGTTCAACGCCGTCGCCGACGAGATCGCCGCGCGCAACGAGGCCGGTCAGCCGTGTCTGGTGGGCACCGTCTCAATCGAGAGCTCCGAGCGCTTAAGCCGCCTGCTCGACAAGCGCGGCATCAAACACGAAACGCTGAACGCGAAGAACCACGAGCGCGAGGCGCATATCGTGGCGCAGGCAGGCCGCGTGGGCGCCGTCACCATCGCCACCAACATGGCCGGTCGTGGTACCGACATCCTGCTCGGCGGCAACCCCGAGGTGCTCGCCGAGGACCTGCTGCGCAACCGCGGATTCGACCCCGATGCCGACCCCGCGCGCCTCGAAGAGGTGAAGGTTGCGGCCGAAGAGGCGCAGGGCTCGGACGACCCGCGCATCCGCGCCAAGGCGAAGGAAATCCTCGACCAGTTGGCCGGCGCCCTTCCCGCTCCGACGGCGGAAGCGTACGAGCAGGCCATGGCCGAAGCCCGCGAAGTCACGAACGCCGAGCGCGAACGCGTGCGCGCGGCCGGCGGCCTGCTGGTCATCGGCACCGAGCGCCACGAGTCGCGCCGTATCGACAACCAGCTGCGCGGCCGTTCCGGCCGTCAGGGCGACCCGGGCGAGTCGCAGTTCTACCTGTCGCTCGAAGACGATCTCATGCGCCGGTTCGGCGGCGACCGCATGGACGGCATCTCGCGCATGATGGAACGCACGCAGCTGCCCGATGACCAGCCCATTCAGGCCGGCATGGTGTCGAAGGCCATCGAAAGCGCCCAGCACTCGGTCGAGAGCATGCACTTCGCAGCCCGTAAGAACGTCCTGGAATACGACGACGTCATGAATTTGCAGCGCCAGGCCATCTACGAAGAGCGCAACGCGATTCTCGACGGCAAGGACATGACCGAGCGCATTCCCGAGATCATCTCCGATTGCGCGCGCAGCATCGTCGACGAGAACTGCCCGAACCGCAACGTCGCCGACGAATGGGACGTCGCCTCCATCGACGCATGGCTGACCAGCATGACCGGCCGCGAGGACTTCCACGTCGAAGACGTCGACCACGGCGAGGACGCCGACACGCTCACCGACCTCATCGACGAGTACCTGACCAGCGTGTACGAAGAGAAGGTGCAGCTGGTGGGCGAAGAGATCATGCGCACGCTCGAAGCGCAAGTCATGCTGCGCATCATGGACACGCGCTGGATGGCCCACCTGCAAGACATGGACTACCTGCGCACGGGCATCGGGCTGCGCGCGTATGGCCAGCGCGACCCGCTGACCGAGTACCGCGAGGAAGCCTACCAGGCATTCTCCGGTATGACCGCCTCCATGTACGAAGACTACCTGCGCACGCTGCTGCGCCTGCAGGTTGCCAAGCAGCCGCAGGTCGCCGAGCAGGCGCCCGAGCAGGACGATCCGCTGGCCGGTCGCAAGGTAAGCTATTCCAACCCCGAAGAGGCCCTGGCGGCTCCGAGCGGCGCGGGCGCACCCGCACCGCGTCCGCAGCAGGTCGGCGGCATGCCCGCCGAGGCGCCCAAGCCCACCACCAAGGCGAAGACGTACGTGAAGGACAAGGAAGACCCTTACGCCAACGTCGGGCGCAACGACCCGTGCCCCTGCGGCAGCGGCAAGAAGTTCAAGAAGTGCCACGGAATGTATTCATAAACGCCGTTCTACGAACGGCGTTTAATGCCGACGCTGCGGCCGATTCTGGCGGCACATTTGCCCCTCGTTTCGGCCACGGCGCGGCACGAAGGCCGCTTGGGCCGAAGTCGGGGCAACTGCACTCGCCAGAATCACCCTCGCTGACTTACTACGCCAACCTGTTATACCGAGAATGACTATGGAAGTTGATGCAAAGACAATCGAGCAGCTCGGGCAGCGCGTGACCGACGCGCGCGCCTACCTGCACCTCGACGAGAAAACCGCCGAGCTGGCGAAGCTCGACGAGGAAACGGCACAACCTGGCTTTTGGGACGACACATCGCATGCGCAAGCCGTCTCGAAGCGCGCGGGCAACCTGCGCGACACCATCCGCGAATACGACGAGGCGGCGCAGCTCTTCTCCGATGCGCAAACGGCGTTCGAGCTGGCGGGCGAGGACGAAGCCTTCGCCGAGGAAGCGGCTGACGCGTGCGAGCGGCTGTCGGGCATGCTCGACGCGCTCGAGCTGTCGTCATGGTTCACGGGCCAGTTCGACGAAGGCGACGCCATCCTCACGGTGAATCCCGGTCAGGGTGGCCTTGAAGCCAACGACTGGGCCGACATGCTCTTCAAGATGTACTCGCATTACGGCGAGTCCAAGGGCTGGAAGGTGCACGTGCTCGACATCACGTACGCCGAGGGCATCGGCATCGACCGCGCCACCATTCAGTTCGAAGGCCGCAACGCCTACGGCATGCTGCGTTCGGAAATCGGCGTGCACCGCCTGGTGCGCATCTCGCCGACGGACGCCAAGGCGCGCCGCCACACCACGTTCGCCAGCGTCGAGCTTCTGCCGGTGCTTCCCGAGGACATCGAGGTCGACCTCGACCCCAACGATGTGCGCGTCGACGTGTTCCGCGCCAGCGGCCCCGGCGGTCAGTGCGTGAACACCACCGACTCGGCCGTGCGCCTGACGCACGTTCCCACAGGGTTAGTCGTCACGTGTCAGAACCAGAAGTCGCAGCTTCAGAACAAGGAGGCCGCGTTTCGCGTGCTGAAGGCCAAGCTGTACGAGCTCGAAGAGCAAAAACGCCAGGCGGAAATCGACGAACTGCGCGGCGAGCGAATGGAAAACTCGTTCGGCAGCCAAATTCGCAACTACGTGCTGTACCCGTATCAAATGGTGAAGGACCTGCGCAGCAACCACGAAACCGGCAACGTCGACGCGGTCTTGGCGGGCGACATCGACGACTTCGTGATCGCCTTCCACAAGTGGCGCGCTTCCCAGTAGGCGAATGAGTAGCAGGACGTTCCTGCGACTCATTTCCCGTGACGGACTGCAAACTCGGGAGATTACCAGAAAATGAGTCGCAGGAACGTCCTGCTACTCATTCGGAACCTGCGAAAAGAACGCGAAGCACCACACACGCACGCTATTCCTTGGTACAATGGGCATCCTGAGAGAAAGGTGCTCCATGAGCGTGGAAATGTTGACTAAAACTGCCAATGACCTGCGGATAAGCATTGTGAAGATGATTGCCGAGGCAGGCAGCGGACATCCGGGTGGTTCCCTATCATGCGCCGACATCATGACGGCGCTTTATTTTGGCGGCGTGATGGAACACGACCCCGCGAACGCCGACGCTCCGCGCGACCGCTTCATTCTGGCGAAGGGCCATGCGGCGCCGGCGCTGTACGCCGCTCTCGCGCATGCGGGCTACTTCCCGGTCGATGAGCTCATGACGCTGCGCAAGTTCGGCTCGCGCCTGCAGGGCCATCCCGACTGCAACCTGCTTCCGGGCGTCGAGGTTTCCACCGGTTCGCTGGGCCAGGGCCTTTCCATCGCGTCGGGCCTGGCTGCGGGCCTTCGTTTGGAAGGCGACGGCCACACGGTGTTCGCGCTTTTGGGCGATGGCGAGTGTCAGGAAGGCCAGGTGTGGGAGGCGGCCATGTTTGCCGCGCATCAGGGCCTCGACAACCTGGTCGCCATCGTCGACCGCAACTGCTTGCAAATCGACGGCAACACGGCCGATGTGTGCGACCCGGGCGACCTGGGCGCGAAGTTCGCCGCGTTCGGATGGGAGACCTCCGAGGTCGACGGCCACGACATCGCCGCCGTCATCGAAACGCTGAACGCCGCGAAGGCTGCCCGCGCGGGCAAGCCCCAGGCCATCATCGCCCGCACCGTGAAGGGCAAGGGCGTTTCGTTCATGGAAGACCAGGCTGGCTGGCACGGCAAGGCGCCGAACGCCGAGCAGCTTGCGCAGGCGCTGGAGGATCTGGAAGGTACGGAGAACTAACATGGTGAAACTTGCATCGCCTGAGCAGGCACAACAGAAGAAAGCCACCCGCGCGGCATACGGTGCCACGCTCGTCGAGCTCATCGACGAGGGGCTGCCCATCGTGGCGGTCGATGCCGACCTGACTGGCTCCACGACAACCAAGAAGCTTCAGGACGCTGGCCCCGAATACGCCAAGAGGCTGTTCAACTGCGGCATTGCCGAGCAGAACATGACCGACGTCGCGGCGGGCTTGGCGCTCGCGGGCAACATCGCATTCACCGGCAGTTTCGCCGTGTTCGGCACGGGCCGCGCGTACGACCAGATTCGCAACACGGTGTGCTATTCCAACTTGAACGTGAAGATCGCCCCGACGCATGCGGGCATTTCGGTCGGCCCCGACGGCGGCAGCCACCAGATGCTCGAGGACATCTCGCTCATGCGCGTGCTTCCCAACATGCGCGTGCTCGTGCCTGCCGATTACGCGTCGGCAGCGGGCGCCATCCGCTTGGCGGCCAACACGCCGGGGCCGGTGTACGTTCGCATGGGTCGCGAGTCGGTGCCTTGCGTGTACGCCGACGGCACCGAGCTCGAACTCGGCGGCTCCTTCCAGCTGCGCGAAGGCGCCGACGCCTCCATCATCGCATGCGGCCTCGAGGTGCGTGAAGCGCTTATTGCCGCTGACCAGCTCGCCGAAGAGGGCATTTCGGTCGACCTCATCGACGCGTACAGCGTAAAGCCGCTCGATGCGCAGGCCATCGTCGCCTCGGTCGCCAAGACCGGTTGCGCGGTCACGGCCGAAGAGCACAGCGTGTACGGCGGTCTGGGTTCTGCCGTCGCCGAGCTGCTCGCGGCAGAGCATCCGGCGCCTGTCGAGTTCATCGGCATGCAGGACAAGTTCGGCAAGTCCGGCGGATACGCCGAGCTATCTGCGCACTTCAAGATGGATGCGGCGGCGATTGCTGATGCTGTGAAGAGGGTTATCGCCCGTAAATAGGTCTGGTAGAATCAGCTTCGTCTCAGTAAACGACTATACGAACGGAGCATTCTGTGACAGAAGCCACCAACCAGGGGGCTCGGCAGCCATATCAGGCGGCTGCAACTCAAACGATGCGATCGGCTCCCGACCTTTCAACGGCGTTGCCTTCGTTGGAAGTCGACGACATCCCCCAGCAGGGAACCCCCGTCATCGCGTTCGACCGTGTGTCGAAGGTGTACCCTGCCCAGCCTAACCGCCCGGCGCTCGAGAACATCTCGCTGCAGATTTATCCTGGCGAGTTCGTCTTCCTCGTCGGCCATTCCGGCTCGGGCAAATCCACGCTTGTGCGCCTGATCATCCGCGAGCTGCGTCCCAGCTCGGGCACGATCACCATCGCCAACGAAGACCTGGGCAGCATGCGCAACTGGCGCGTGCCGTACCTGCGCCGCAACATAGGCTGCGTGTTCCAGGACTTCAAGCTGCTGCCGAACAAGACGGTCTACGAGAACGTCGCGTTCGCGCTCGAGGTAATCGGCAAGAACCGCAACGTCATCCGCACGCAGGTGCCCGAAGTGCTGCGCCTGGTCGGCTTGCAGGACAAGCTCGACAAGCTGCCCGATCAGCTGTCCGGCGGCGAGGCCCAGCGCGTCTCCATCGCGCGCGCCATCGTGAACCGCCCGCCGCTGCTCGTGTGCGACGAGCCCACCGGCAACCTCGACCCGCAGACGTCGCGCGGCATCATGGACTTGCTCGAGCGCATCAACCGCACGGGCACCACGGTGCTCGTGGCCACGCACGACCGTGAAATGGTCGACAACATGCGTCGTCGCGTCATCGCGCTCGAACGCGGTCACCTAACCCGCGACCAGCAGAGGGGGGTGTACGGTTTCGATGTCTAGTCTCGCTTACTTCATCAAGCAAGCCTTCCAGGGCTTTGCGCGCAACCTGTCCACCACGCTGGGCTCGATCATCACCATTTTCCTGTCGTTGTTCATCATCGGCGTGTTTTTGGTGGGCGCTATCGTCGTCGACAACATCGTGAAGTCGGTCGAAAGCGAAGTGTCCATCACCGCCTACATTTCCGACGACGCGAAACAGTCCGATATCGATTCCATGGAATCCTACATCGAGGGTCTCGATGGCGTGGCGAGCGTGTCCTTCACCACGAAGGAGCAGGCGCTCGAGGACTTCCGCAACATGTCGTCGAACGCCGAGATCGTCGACGAGCTCGGCGGCAACCCGCTGCCAGCTTCCATCAACATCGAGCTGTCCGACCCGCAGAAGGTGCAGACGGTCGCCGATGAAATCGAAGCCAGCGACCTGTTCGCGAAGATCGCCGATGAGGACAACCCGGCCGACTCGCTGAAGTACGGCCAGCGCACGGTCGAGCGCCTGTTCTCGGTCACGAACTATGTGCGCTACATCGGCATCGCGCTCATCATCCTGCTGGTGTTCATCTCGCTCGTGTTCATCAACAACACCATCCGCCTGGCCATCATGGCGCGCCGCAAGGAAATCGCCATCATGCGCTTGGTCGGCGCCTCGAACGGCTTCATTCGCGGGCCCTTCCTCATGGAAGGCGCGCTGCATGCGGTCATCGGCGCCGTGTTGGCGGCTGGCTGCCTCGAGCTGCTGCGACGCATCGCGCTGCCGCGTCTGCAGGAATCGCTTGCGTTCCTGCCGATCGGCATCGAGGGCAACACGTTCTTGCTGATCTACCTTGCCCTGCTCGTGGCCGGCCTCATCATCGGCCTCATCGGTTCGGCGTTCGCCATGCGCCGCTACCTGAAGGTGTAACCTAGATTGGCGGTTTGCGCCCATGGGCGAACGTGGGAATAACCAACGAACGGCTGCGCGTACGCGGAAAAGGCGTGCGCGCAGTTACCGTCTTATCAGGGCGTTTCTCGTCGTCATCTTAGCCGTTGCGGCATTCGCCATCGGCTTCATGGTGCGCGGTCAGAGCGCGTTTTTGCAATCGCTCGGCTTCCCGTCTTCAATTACGGGCATTGTCCAAAGCGACATCACCGACCAGAACACCGCGAAGAAAGACGTTTACAACTCGCTTTCCATGCGCGTTGCCGAGGTCGAGGACATCCTGGCCACCGACAGCCTCGACTCGTACAACCTCGAAGAGGTCACCGAAAGCACGCTGCAGGCGTTTAGCACGGCGTCGGATGACCCGTACCTGCGCTATTACTCGCCCGACCGGTATAACGCGCTGCTGAACACGCAGAACGAAGGCTATGCGGGCGTGGGCGTGCTGTTCTCGGAATACAACGGCCAAGCGTACGTCGTCGACGTGTTCGAAGGTTCGCCTGCACAGCTGGAAGGCGTGCAGGAAGGCGACTATATCGTGGCCATCAACGGCGACCGCTCGCAGACATGGTCGCGTAGCGAGGTCGCCGCGGTACTCAGCCAGTCCGAGGGCATGACGGTCGTCATAACGTGGCGCCGCCCCGAGTCGCTTGAATCCGACGGCGGCACCGAGTTCACGACCACGCTCGAATGCGCCGAATACGACGAAGCCAACGTCACGACCGAGTACAACGAGGATCGGCGCGTCGGCTATGTGAAGCTGAAGCAGCTGACGCAGAACTCGGCATCGCTCGTGCAGGCGGCGCTTTCCGACTTGCAGGCGCAGGGCGCGCGTGCGTTCGTGCTCGATTTGCGCGATAACCCCGGCGGTTACCTCAGCCAGGCGGTCGATTTGGCGAGCCTGTTCATGAGCAGCGGCACGGTCGTTGAAGTGCAGACCGTCGACGGCCAGTCGGCGAAGACCGCATCGGGCCAGCCCGTGACGGACTTGCCGCTTGTCGTGCTGACCAACAAGAACACCGCTGCGGCGGCGGAGGTCGTGGCGGCGGCGTTGAAGGAAAGCCAGCGTGCGGCCTTGGTGGGCACCACCACGCTCGGCAAGGGGTCGGTGCAGGTTTTGCATGAGCTTTCGTTCGGTGGCGCCATGCGCTATACGGCCGCGTATTACCTGACGCCCGAAGGCCACGCCATCGACCAGGCGGGCGTTACGCCGACGGTTTCGCTCGACAACACCGGCACTGGCGACGCCCAGAGGGATTACGCTGTCGAGCTCGCCGCATCCCGCATCACCGCGGAATAATCAATATCCTCCGAGGTAATTGATTATTGCGACAACGAAATGTGATAATCAATTACCTCGGAGGATATTGATTGCTCGAGGTGTCTGCAATGTCTCGTAACCGTTCCCATACCCGCCACACTCCGCGCAGCAACCCGCGCGGTCGGCTCGACGTGCGTCGCGGCGGGTACGGTTTCGTTCAGACGGCCGAAGGCGAGTTCTTCATCCCACATAAGAAGATGCGCGGCGCGTTTCCCGACGACATCGTTGAAATCGCTCCGGTAAACGATGGCGGCCGTTACGGGCGGACGCCGGGCAAGGGTGAGCGCAAGCGCGTGGCGCGCGTCGTGCGCGTAGTCGAGCGTGCGCACGACCAGATCGTCGGATACTTTCACCATGCCGAGCCGTTCGGCGTCGTCGAGCCGGTCGACCCGCGCGTCCAGCACGACATCTTCACGCAGCTCTCCGAACATCCCGAGATTCCCGATGGGGCAGTGGTGTGCGTTGCCATAACGACGTGGCCCGACCGCAATACGGCGGCGACGGGGGCAATCGTCGAGGTCGTCGGCGACGAAGACGACGAGCGCGTTCCCATCGACCTCATCGTGGCGCGCCACAAGTTGGAAACGTCGTTTTCCGATGCCGCAATGTCCCAAGCCGATGCAGCAGAGGTCGACGCAGAAGGCGCGCTTGCGGAAGGGTACCGCGACCTGCGCGACCGCTTCATCTTCACCATCGACCCGGCAGACGCGCGCGATTTCGACGATGCGGTGTCGGTCGAGCCCATCGAGCCCGATTCCTGGCGCGTGGGCGTTCACATCGCCGACGTGTCGCACTACGTGCCCTGGGGTTCTGCAATCGACTTGGATGCGCGCAAGCGCGCCACCAGCACGTACTTGGTCGACCGCGTCATTCCGATGTTGCCGGAGAAGTTGTCGAACGACGTGTGCTCGCTGCGGCCCGATGAAGATCGTCGCACGATGACGGTCGACATGGTTGTCGACAAACGTGGCAAGGTCGTGAGCGTGGAAGCGTATCCTGCGCTCATACGCTCGCGAGCACGCCTGACGTACGACGAGGCGCAACAGTATTTGGAAAGCGATCCAACGGGGCCCGTGGGGTCGCGATTCATCGCGCCCATCAGCGACCGAAGCCCTGATTTGGCGTCGTCCGCGAATTCAGAAGATTTAAAATCCCGAATCGCCCACCTTTCCCGTATCGCCAAGCAGCGCGAGGCCTTGCGCAAGGAGGCGGGAGGCCTCGATTTCGACACGGTGGAAGCGAAGGTGCGCCTCGATGCCGAGGGACACCCCGTCAGCATCGATTTGCGCGAGAAAACCGATGCCACGCAGCTCATCGAAGAGGCCATGATCATGGCGAACGAGGCTGTCGCACGCATGCTGCGCGACGCCGGTTTCCCCTGTCTGTACCGCGTGCATGAGAAGCCGGCTCACGATAGCCTGGAAGGCCTTGTGCCCGTGTTGCAGGAGTTCGATTGGTTCAAGCGCGTCGATGCGGGGAAGTTCATGGCGGGAAACCCGTATGCGGTTGGCGCCGTGCTCGATGCATGCAAGAACCGGCCTGAGGCGGCGCTCGTCACCACGCTCGTCTTGCGGTCGATGAAGCGCGCCGTGTACAGCCCGGACTTATCGGAGCACTACGGCTTGGCAAGCACCGCCTATGCGCACTTCACGTCTCCCATCAGGCGATATCCCGATCTGGTGGTGCATCGCATGCTGCGGGCGCTTCTGACGAAGCGTCCCGAGAAGTTCGATCAGGAAGTCTCGAACCTGGCTTGGCTTGCCGAGCATTCTTCGGAAATGGAGCGCGTCGCCGAGCAAGCCGCCCGCGAGTCGCAGGAAGTGAAAATCGTCGAGCTGATGGAAGAGCGCGTCGGCGAGACATTTTCCGCCCTCATATCGGGCGTTGCGACGTTCGGCTTGTTCGTGCGCCTCGACAATACCGCCGAGGGCGTGGTGGAGATGGCCGATTTGGGGCACGAGTATTTCATCCTCGATTCCGTGCGCCACATGCTGACCGGCTCCGATACCGGCAAGCAGTTCCGTTTGGGGCGCCGAATCGCCGTGCGCCTCGTCGAAGCCGATCGCCGCACGCGCCAGCTCCGCTTTCGCCTTTCAAAAAATAGCATTTGTTGCCAAGGCGAATATCCTTGCATGGCACGCGATGTGCTACACTCGCAAGCGCACATTGACAAGGTGGAGCCGGGCGGATGCGCTTGCATCGCAGCTCCCCGCTTTCGGGGGCAACTGGTTTCGACATGGTGGGTCTGAGGTGAGGAGCAGGTCGTGGTCTCCTCGCCACGTTAAACAGGGGTACTGTCAAATTTAATTGGCAAGACTCAAACTTCTGGGCGTCAACTCGCCCTTGCCGCATAACATAAGTCGGCACGCCTATTCCAGGTTCTTTCCCGCCCTGGATGCGGTGTCATTTTAGGGATATGCTCTTCGGCACGTAGCCGGTATGGCCGAAGCTAAGATTGAACCGACTCGAGGCCGCAACGCCCGTCGTTGCGCCAAGCGGCCTTCAAATTCGAGCACCGACTAAGCTTGTAGAGCCTGACCAGGGATTCGCCATGGACCGGAGTTCGATTCTCCGTGCCTCCACCACACTTAAAAAGCCGCATTCACCTGGGTGAATGCGGCTTTTCTTGTATTGCATGCTCGGTGATTACGGAAGGCGGCGACGGACTTTCTTAGGCACGAGGAAGCCGAAGTTTTCCATGATGTCGTCGTAGGCTTCCTTCAGCTCCTTGGCGGTTTCGGCGCCCTCCTTGGCGATGGCGTTCAGGTCGGACGTCACTTCGGCCACGCCTTCGCGCGTGATGCCGAGGTCCATGTCATCGGCTTTGGCTTTCGCCTTTCCGGCCTGCTCGGTTGCGACCTTCTTGGCCTTGCCGTATTGTTCCTCGGCCTTCCCGCGCGCCACATCGAGTTTCTCCTCTGCCTTCCCGCGCGCCTTGTTGCCCTCGTGGCCGACAATGGCGGCCATTTTGTACAAGTAGCCGCGGTCTTTCGGCTCGGCGTCCCCGGGCTTGTCGGGCTTGGTCGCAGACTCGCCCTTCTTGACGCTCGGGGCTTCGGCGGCGACTTCCTCAACCACGCTCACCGTTTCGTAGTCGTCGGCTTCGAAGCCCTCGTAGTAGTACTCGACTTCGACGCCGTCCTCTTCAAGCGCAAAGCCGATTTCGGTGCCGTCTTCGTCTTCGATGTAGTACAGGATGTCGTCTTCGGAGTATTCCAGCTCGACGGTTTCGAATTCCTCTGCCATGCGAGTCCTTTCTGATGCGAATTGAACATCACCCCAGGGGTGATGTTCAATTTAGTACCGGCTTCGCTCCTTCAGCGCGCGGTCGATATCGCGCTTGGCGTCACGCTCGGCCATGGCCTGGCGCTTGTCGTGCAGCTTCTTGCCGCGTGCGAGTGCAATCTCGATTTTCACGCGGGAATCCTCGTTGAAGTACATGGAAATGGGCACGAGCGCCAAGCCCTTCTCGCGGGTCTTCTGCTCGAGCAGGCGAATCTCGCGGCGATGCAGCAGCAGCTTGCGCTTGCGGTCAGGATCGACGTTGTCCCACCCGCCGTTCCGGTAGGGCGCGATGTGCACGCCGTGAAGCCATGCCTCGCCGCCGCGGATGAGCGCGTAGCAATCGGTGAGCTGGCAGTTGTTCTCGCGCAGGGACCGCACTTCGGTGCCGGTCAGCACCACGCCGGCCTCGTACGTTTCCAAGATCTCGTACTCGTGGAACGCGCGGCGGTTCTTGGCGATCTGCTTTTTCTCGCGGCGCTCCATTTACCAGTACTCCTTCGTGCGCCGCTTGCGGCGTTTCTTGGCAGGGCGGAAATCGAGTTGCAGCTGACCGTCGAGCACTTCGCTTTTCGCGGTCTTGCGCTCGACGCTTTTAATCTGCCACGACGCCGCATCCTTCCCAAACGTTTCGAGCATCTTCATGCGGGCATCGTGCAGGTTTTCTTTCGATCCGGCGCGCGCGTCGCTTTCGAACTCGAACGAGCCCACGCCGTGCACATCGGCGGCGGCGGGGGATTGGTAATGGGCGAGGTATGTCGTCATGTGAGCTGCGTTTCCGTTCCGTACGGTCGATTAGGGGAATGATACCACGTGGCATTCGCCGTGTAACCGTATCGGGGCCATAGCGCGGCAACATTGCCCGCAACTGCGGCGCGTTTGTCAATAGCACACGAAAATACTGTGAAATTAGGTTACAAAACCGATAGGGCTTGTCATTTCCAGGAAATTGTGCAGTCAGATTGCTACAATGGAGCACTACATCGAAACGAATTGCTCTTTTAGGACTGAAGCGCGTCATGGGATTGTTCAGTAAGCCGAAGGGCAAGCACGCTCAGAAGCCGGGCGTGCAGCCCACTGTCATACGGCCTGAGGGGGCCAGCGAAACCGAGCAGGACGTCGAAGCGGTTGCATCCGCCGAGACCGCTGTGCCCGAAGCTGCGCCTGCGCCCGTTGCCGACGAGCCGACGATCCGCATCGAGGATTTCGTCCAGGGCGCTTCCGGGTCGGAGCCTTCGCCTGCACCGGCGCCTGTTTCCGCTCCTGCCGCAATGGCCGGCGTCGACGCTCACGACGGTTCCGACGTGTATTCGGGCTACGGCTATGATGCCGCCTCGCCCACGCCGGTCTTGCCGGAAGGTTTCGCCGTGCGCAAGGAGCGCCATGTTGGAAAGATCGTCGGCATCGTGTTCGGCGTCATCATCGGCATCTTGCTCATCGCCTACATCGCCGGCGCCATCGTGTTCATGAACTTCTTCTTCCCGCGTACGTCCATCGTCGGCAACGACATTTCCATGATGGGCAACGACGAGGTCGTCCAGCTCATCGAGGAAAAGGTTGCAGACTATACCATCGACGTCGTGGGCAATGGCGGGTTCTCGTATCGCACGACCGCGGCGGATGTCGATTTGGAAGTCGATGCGCAGGCGGTCGTCGACACCATGCATGCTGACCTGAATCCGTGGACGTGGCCGGTTCTCCTGTTCCAAGACGAACATGACGAAAGCAGCGCCTTGGCCGTCACGTACAAGAAGCAGAATTACGACTACCAGGTCGTGAATGCCGTCACCGCGTATAACAAGGATGCCACGGCTCCCGTCGACGCCACCATCGCATACGACGAGGCGTCGAAGAAGTTCAAGATCGTGCCCGAGGTAGCCGGTACCCAGTACGATTCGCACGTAATCTTGGCTGCGATGGAAGACGCGTTCGCCACGCTCGAGCCGAAGGTCAAGCTGACGAGCGACTTCTTGGTGCAGCCGAACGTGTTCTCGACTGACGAGCGGCTCGTGAATTCGGCCGAGCTTGCAACCGGCTTGGTTTCCGCTCACGTCACGCTCACGATGGGCGGCCAGAACGTTGCGGAGATCGACGGCAACAACCTGTCGGCGTTCATCCGCATGGACGAGAACATGGGCGTCACGCTTGACGAGGCGGCGCTCGACCAGTGGGTCACCGACTTGTCCAACGGCTTCGACACGGTGGGCAGCGAGCGCACGTACACGCGACCCGACGGCAAGGTCATCACCGTCAGCGGCGGCGCATACGGCTGGTCTACCGACGCCCCCGGCTTGAAGGACCAAGTGGTGGCCGCCGTGAAATCAGGCGAAACGACTACGATCGACATCCCGTGCGAACAATACGCTGCAACGTACAACGGAAAAGGCCAGCCCGATTGGGGCAACCGTTACATCGACGTCGACCTCTCCGAGCAGTATGTGCGCTTCTATGGCGACGACGGCTCGCTGATCTGGGAAAGCGCATGCGTTTCGGGGTCTCCCGACGGCGAGCACAACACGTGGCCCGGCGTGTGGTACATCACGAACAAGGAAAGCCCGTCGAAGCTCATCGGCTACCTGCCGAACGGTCAGAAGGAATATGAGACGACGGTCTCGTTCTGGATGGCGTTCGAGGGCAACGGCATCGGCCTGCACGATGCCACGTGGCAGCCCTCGTTCGGCGGCTCGATGTACGCAAACGGCTACGGCAGCCATGGTTGCGTGAACCTGCCCTACGGTGCCGCCGAGTCGCTGTACAGCATGACCAGCGTCGGCGACGTCGTCATCGCCCACTACTAAAACTTGAACATCACCCCAGGGGTAATGTTCAAACGGTTACATCGGCGAACGTCAGGCCTATAAGGGAATCGAGGTCATCGGGGCTCATTTCCACTTGGCAGCCGATGCGGCCTCCGGAAAACATGATTGTGTCGTACAGCTGCGCCGTTTCGTCGATCGCCGTGGGAAACGACGTTTTCATGCCGACGGGCGAGCAGCCGCCATGTACGTAGCCGGTAAGCGGCAGCAGGTCGCGGGCTTTGATCATGGCGATTGCCTTTTCACCGACGACGGCTGCGGCCTTCTTCAAATCGAGCTCGCATGCCACGGGGACCATGAACACGTAATGTTGCCCCGATTTCGCCTGCGTGACGAGCGTCTTGAACACCCGGTCGGGGTCTTCGCCGAGCTTCGCTGCCACATCCACGCCCGAGAGCGCCTCTTCGCATTCGAACGTGATGAAGCGGTGCTCGATGCCGGCGGCCTCGATTTCGCGTAGGGCGTTGGTCTTGCCCGCTTTGTCCTTCTGCTTTGCCATGCTATTCCTTGCTAACTTGGAAGGGCTGGAGGGAGTTGAACGTCACCCCATGAATTGAACGTCACCCCAGGGAAGATGTTCAAATTGATGAAACATTTCAGCGTAGAAGGCAACTCCAACATATTTGAACATCTTCCCTGGGGTGACGTTCAATTCATGGGGTGACGTTCAACCCCCTCCAGCCCCTCTGCCACGCTACATCTCTTCTCGTTTGGCCTGGGCAATCTGAAGCTTGAACTTCAGCGCGCGCAGGGCGTTTCCACGATGCGACACCTCGTTCTTGCGGGCTTGCGGCACTTCGGCGAGCGTGCACGCGCCGTCGAACACGTCGGGCCAGAACAACGGGTCGTACCCGAAGCCTCCATCGCCTTGGGGCTCGTGGCCGATGCGGCCTTCCACCGTGCCGCGCGAGGTCGTCTCGGATCCGTCTTCGTCGATGAACACGAGCGTGCAGACGAATCGTGCCGTGCGCTCGTCATCGGGTGTCCCGGCAAGGTCTGCCAGCAGCTTGTCGTTGTTGTCGGCATCGGTCGCGTCTTCGCCCGCGAAGCGCGACGAGTACACGCCGGGTGCGCCATCCAAGGCATCCACTTCCAAACCCGAGTCGTCAGCCAATGCCGCCATGCCGCTGGAAGCTTCGTGCGCGGCAAGGGCCTTGATGCGCGCGTTGCCCAAAAACGTGTCGGCGTCTTCATCCGGGTCCGACTCGATGCCCGCCTCGCGTAGCGTCAGGAACTTCCAACCCGGGAAATCGAGCGCGTTCGAGATCTCGGACACCTTATGGGCGTTGTTCGTGGCCAGGATGACGGTTTTCATGGAAGCGCTCCTCCAGAAAGAAGAACGAGCGCATGTCGCGCTCGCTGAGATGGTGGAGCGGGTGACGGGAATCGAACCCGCGTCAGGAGCTTGGAAGGCTCCGGTTCTACCATTGAACTACACCCGCGTTAAGCGACTGGCCTATTGTACCCCAAGGCCGTTGTGGTCGGGGTGACAGGATTCGGGCGTTTGCATTTCATGCAAACGCTGCCTTCGCTTCGCTCAGGCCTGAACAGCCCACTGGGCTGTTCACCTGTCTCACAGGTTCGAATCATACGATCCATCCTGCCAAGCAAGGCTTCCGTGCCTTTATCACGCCCAAACTGGTCGGGGTGACAGGATTCGAACCTGCGACATCTTGCTCCCAAAGCAAGCGCGCTACCAAGCTGCGCCACACCCCGACTTCCAAAACGGCATGAGCATTATAGCCGAACCGTCGTGCCGTAACAGGTTGTTCATCGTTTTGCCGTACAATGGCAAGGTTGTTTTCAAAGGACGGCAAGGAGCGTTTTATGTGCGGAATCGTGGGTTATACAGGCGAGAATTCTGCGGCGCCGGTTTTGCTCGACGGCCTGCTGAAGCTCGAGTACCGCGGCTACGATTCGGCGGGCATCGCCGTGTTGCAGGATGGCGCGCTGCAGGTCGTGCGCCGCAAGGGCAAGGTCGCTGAACTCGCGCATACGGTCGGGCACTTCGACCTCACGGGCACGTGCGGCATCGGTCACACGCGCTGGGCCACGCATGGCCGCCCGTCCGAAGCCAACGCGCATCCCCACGCCTCGTGCGCGGGCGATATCGCCGTCGTGCATAACGGAATCATCGAGAATTTCGCCGAACTGCGGGAAGAGCTCGAAGCTCGCGGTCATGCGTTCCGCAGCGAAACCGACACCGAGGTCGTGGCGCATTTGGTGGAAGAGGCCTTCAAGGAGGGCCTCGATTTGCTTGCTGCCGTGCGCGCCGCCAGCGAGCGTCTTTCCGGATCGTACGGGTTGGCCGTAACGTGCGTCGAAGAGCCGGGCGTCATCGTGGTCACGCGCCAGGATTCGCCCATCATCGTGGGTCGCGGCGAGGACGGGTCGTATGTCGCCTCCGACGCCATCGCCGTCTTGGGCGCCACGCGCGACGTGGTCGTGCTGGCCGACCGGCAATACGCCAAGCTCACGCCCGAAGGCGTCGAATACTTCGATGCGGAAGGCAACGCGATAGAGCCGGAAATCACGCACATAACGTGGGACATGGACGTAGCGGAAAAGGGCGGTTACCCCGACTTCATGCTGAAGGAGATCAACGAGCAGCCCCGCGTCATCCGCGACACGCTGGCCGGCCGGCTTGTAGGCGGCCGCTTGGAAATCGACGAGCTCGACATGTCGCCCGAGGAGCTGAACCTCATCGACCGCGTGTACGTCATCGCGTGTGGCACGAGCTACCATGCCGGTCTTATCGCCAAAGAGCTCATCGAGGGCTGGGCGCGCATTCCCACCGAGGTGGAAGTGGCGAGCGAGTTCCGTTACCGCAACCCCATCATCACGCCGACGACGCTGGTGGTGGCGGTATCGCAGTCGGGTGAAACGGCCGACACGCTGGCCGCCATCCGCGATGCGCGCATTAAAGGCGCGCGCGTGTTCGGCATCACGAACGTGCTTGGTTCGCCGGTGGCACGCGAATCGGACGGCGTCATCTACACGAAGGCCAACAAGGAAATCGCCGTTGCTTCGACGAAATCGTTCCTCGGTCAGGTGGTCAGCCTGACGCTTCTGGCAATGCTGCTCGCGCAGGCCAAGGGCAAGCTGCGCATGAACCAGATTCGCCTGCTGTTCCGCGAGCTCGCTGACACGGCGGGCCAGGTCGAGGAAATCCTGGCTGACACGACGGCCGTCGACGAGGCGGCGTGGGCATGCGTGGGCGCATCGAGCGCGATGTTCATCGGGCGCGGCATGGGCGCGGCAATCGCCAAGGAAGGCGCGCTGAAGCTGAAGGAGATCAGCTACCTGCACGCCGAGGCATATCCGGCCGGCGAAATGAAGCATGGCCCCATTGCGCTTATCGACGGCGGCTTCCCGGTCATCGCCATCGCGACAGAAAGCCCCGTGTACGACAAGGTCGTGTCGAACCTGCAGGAGAGCAAGGCCCGCGGTGCGCGCATCGTCGTCGTGGCGACCGAAGGCGACGAGGCCATCCGCGCTTATGCCGATCACGTCATTTACATCCCGAAGGTGCGCGACGCGTTCTCGGCCATCACGGCCAGCGTGCCGCTGCAGCTGCTGGCGCGCAGCATTGCGGTCATGCGCGGTTGCGATGTAGATCAGCCCCGCAACCTGGCGAAGTCTGTGACGGTGGAATGATGAGTACCAGGACGTTCCTGCGACTCATTTTGCGTAACGCAGTGTATACTCGCAATTCATCTGGGAAATGAGTCGCAGGAACGTCCTGGTACTCATCTGCTCGAGGGAGAACATGGAAGACCTTACTGTCGAAGAGGCGCGCGACATGCTGATGGAGGCGGATATTCCGCCCATGTCGGCAACTGGCGAGCCCGTAGGGGCGCGATTCATCGCGCCCGCTGAACAAGATTCTGCTGAAGAACCCGACGAGGCCCGCGCATACGACGAGAACACGGTCGGCTTGGGCGTCGACATCGTCGAAATCGATCGCATGAAGCGCATCTTGGTGCGCACGCCGGCGTTCGCCGAGCGCGTGTTTTCGCCCGAAGAGCGCGCCTACTGCGAGAAGATGGCCAATCCGGCAACGCATTACGCCCTGCGGTTCGCCGCGAAAGAGGCGGTCGTGAAAGCGCTGGGCACGGGCTTCTCCGAGGGCATCGGCGTACGCGACATCGAGGTGCAGCGCGCGAAGAACGGCCGCCCCATCGCCAAGCTGTCGGGCCGCGCGCTCGAGATTGCGCAAGGCCAGGGCGTACGCGAGCTTTCCATTTCGCTTTCCTACACGCACACCGACGCCGTGGCATGCGCCATGGCCGTGACCGAGGCGTCCGTGCGCGCCAGCGAGAAGCGCAAGGACCCGATGGAAGAACTTGCCAAGCAGTTCAAGGAAGTGCGGGGGATGCTCGATGAGCTTTGACGTCTCGAAGATTCGCCCGGCTGCGGATGATAACAAGTACACGCGCGGCAAGCTAACCGTCGTGGCCGGTAGCGCGCGCTACCCCGGCGCTGCAGCGCTGGCTGCGCGTGCGAGCCAGCGTATGGGCGCCGGTTACACGGAGGTCGTGACAGCGCGCAAGGCCGTCGACATCGTGCGGCTGGCCTCGCCTTCGCTGGTCGTGCGGCCGTTCGACGAGTGGAGCCCCGAAGAGTTGCCCGCCAGCAGGGAAGGGAAGCCGTGCGCCGTGTGCATCGGTCCTGGTTTTGCGGGGTCCGATGATGAAGCCGCCCTAGTGGTGAGCGTGCTTAAGTGGGCGAAGTGCCCCGTGCTCGTCGATGGCGGCGGGCTTGCGTGGCTGACTTCGAAGAAGGCGCTGAAGTTCCTTGCAAAGCGCGGCGAGAAGGGCCTTCCTACGGTGCTAACACCTCATGGCGGCGAGGCGGCGCGGCTGGCCAAGCCGTTCAGCCTCCCGACCGACGATCCCGAGCAGTTGGCTGCAGGCCTTTCGCTTGCGTTGCATGCCATCGTGGTGCTGAAAGGCCCCGATACCTATATCGCCGACGGCAAGCATTTCGAAGTGATGCGCGAAGGCACGCCCGCGCTTGCAAAGGCGGGGACGGGCGATGTGCTCGCCGGCATGATCGGCGCGCTGCTCGCGCAGGGCGTCGAGCCCTTTGAAGCTGCATGTGCAGGCGCCGAACTTCACGCCCGCGCAGGCGTTGCAGCTGCGGCGCGCCTGACCGATGTCGCGGTTTGCGCCGAAGACGTAATCGAGTCCATTCCAGAAGTCTTGAAGTGAGCGAAAGCAGGTGGAACAGCGCGCCAATGAGTAGCAGGACTGTCCTGCGACTCATTTTCTGGTAATCTCCCGAGTTTGCAGTCCGTCACGGGAAATGAGTCACAGGACAGTCCTGCTACTCATTCTGCTACTCATTGGCGCGCCGTTCCCCCCGAGAAAGAGGCATTTATGAGCGAAACGCTGAGCTTGTTCGATGACGGCGTGCGCGAGCGCATCGAGGCGCTGCGCAAGGAAATCGAGCACCACACGTACCTGTACTACGTGAAGGACGCGCCCGAGATTTCGGACGGCGCGTTCGACTCGCTCATGCGCGAACTTAAGGACCTCGAGCGGGAACACCCCGAGTTCGCCGACCCCAATTCGCCCACGCAGCGCGTCGGCGGGGCGGTGGGCGACCAGTTCGCGCCTATCCAGCACGAGCGGCGCATGTACTCAATCGACGATGCGATGGACGCTGCGGAGCTCGACGCGTGGATGGACCGCGTGGAAGAGGCGCTCGGCACGCTGCCCGAGATGGTGTGCGAGCTGAAAATCGACGGCTCGGGCATCGCGCTTACCTACGAGGACGGTTCGCTCGTGCGCGCGGCCACGCGTGGCGACGGCACGACGGGCGAGGACGTGACCGCCAACATCCGCGCAATCAAAGACGTGCCGTTGCATTTGCGCGAAGAGGGCATGCCCGGCATCGTGCGCGACGGCTCGGTCGAGCTGCGCGGCGAGGTGTACATGCCCAAGTCGAGTTTCGAGGCGCTGAACAAGGCTGCCGAGGCAAACGGCAAGCAAGGGTTCGCCAACCCGCGCAACGCCGCTGCCGGGTCGCTTCGCCAGAAAGACCCGACCATCACGGCGGGGCGCGACCTTTCAACGTTCATCTACGCCGTGGCCGACGAGCAGGCGCTTGCCGCCGACGGGCAGTTCGAGCTGCTGCAATGGCTCGGGCAAGCCGGTTTCCACGTGAACCCCGACGTGAAGCGCGTGACGACGCGCGCCGAGGTACACGAGTTCTGCGAACGCGCCGTCGAGAACCGCGACTCGCTTCCGTACGAGATCGACGGCGTGGTGGTGAAGGTGAACTCGTTCGCCCGCCAGGCCGCCATGGGCTACACCGCCCGCGCGCCGCGTTGGGCGATCGCGTTCAAGTTCCCACCCGAAGAGAAGGCGACGCTGCTGCGCGACATCACCGTGCAAGTGGGGCGCACCGGCGCGCTGACGCCCGTCGCCGAGCTCGAGCCCGTGCGCGTGGCCGGATCGGTCGTGGCGCGCGCGACGCTGCACAACGAAGACGAGGTGCGCCGCAAGGACGTGCGCATCGGCGACACGGTCATCATCCGCAAAGCGGGCGACGTCATCCCCGAGGTGCTCGGGCCGGTGGAATCGCTGCGCCCGGCCGACGCGCAGGTGTGGAGCATGCCGGAAACGTGCCCGAGTTGCGGCTCTCCCGTAATCCGCGAGGAAGGCGAGGTCGCGTACCGCTGCATTTCCATCGACTGCCCGGCGCAGGCGCAGGAGCGTTTGGTGCACTGGGCGAGCCGTGGCGCCATGGACATCGACGGCATGGGCGACGAGATCGTCGGCCGCCTGGTGGAATCGGGCCGCGTGACCGATGTGGCCGACTATTACTCGCTCGACGAGGTGGAACTGTCGCTGCTCGACATGGGTCGCGTGAACAAGGAGGGCAACCCCATCCGCCTGGGCGAGACCGTGGCCAAGAAGCTCGTCGCGCAAATCGAGGACAGCAAGAGCCGCTCGTTCGCGCGGGCGCTGTTCGGCATCGGCATTCGCCACGTCGGCAAGACCATGGCCGAGGCCATCGCGGCGGCGTACCCGAGCATCGATGCGCTCATGAGCGCCAACGAGGAGGAACTGGCTGCTGTGGAAGGCGTCGGGCCCAAGATCGCCCACAGCATTTTCGTGTTCCTGCGCACACCGCAGAACGTCGAGGTCATCGAGCGGTTGCGCCGCGCAGGCGTGAACTTGGTCGACGAACCCGGTGAAGAAGGCGAGCAGCTGCCGCAAACGCTCGCGGGTCTGACGTTCGTGCTGACCGGCGCGCTCGTGCAATCGGGCATGACGCGCGACGAGGCCGGTGCGGCGCTGAAGGCGCGCGGGGCCAAGGTCAGCGGCAGCGTGTCGAAGAAGACGAGCTACGTCGTCGCCGGCGAAGCTGCCGGCTCGAAGTACGACAAGGCCATCTCCCTTGGCGTTCCCGTCCTCGACGAGAACCAGCTGTTGCAGATTCTCGAAACCGGCGAGATTCCCGAATAATCGTTGGAACGGCGCGCCAGCCCGGGTGTTCCAAAAGTTGGGGCATGATGAGGCTTGCCGTGCATTTGTTTTTGGAACACCCGAGCTGGCGCGCCGTTCCAATTATCTTGTCTCTAAAATTATTCTTGACAAAAAATAATTCTTGAATTAGAGTACATATCGGCAAGAAAAAGGAAACCGTTACTCCTCCACTCCAACCTCCCTCTTCTCGCCTCACTCGTCTGGTCGGAGCCATTCTCCCCCTCAATGGCTCCGACCGAATCCTTCCACCCTATCGTATGCCGCCGTGCAAGGCGGCATACGAGCGTTCAAGCTCCTGAGCAGGCCTTTCCCATCATTTGACAAGCCTGGTTTCACAGGGGGTAACGAATAACTTACGCCGTTCGGACGTTGCTCGATTGTTTTCGGCGGGCGAAAGTTATAGGCTTACCGTAGGCAAAATCGGTTTGTCCGATTGTCAAATGACGAGAAGAGGAGTGCATCATGGCAGAACTCGATCCCAAGAAGTACGAAGAGGCTACGCGCGCGGCTGTGAAGGAATCCACCGACCGTTGCATCGGCGAGAAGACCCTGAACGTTGGCGCCGAGAACACCGGTTTCCGTTCGGGCACCAACCGTCTGTCCCTCTAAACCATCAGCTCATAGCTACCATGCTAAGGGCGAAGCGCGTTCCCTGTGAACGCGCTTCTTTTTTGCCCTTCAACTGGCTATTTCCAAGAGAATAATATGTAGTAAAGTATAAAGAGTTGCTTAAGGGAGCAGGAGGGGTCCATGATTCGCATTCCAGATAGCCGACTCGATTACTTTGTATCGGAAGACGTGCCGTACATCGACCTTACGACGACGATGCTCGGCATCGGTGAAACGCGCGGCGAGATGGAGTATTTCACACGCGAGCGGTGCGTGGTTGCGGGCGTTGAGGAGGTCGCGCGCATTGCGAGGAATCTCGGTTGCGAAGTTGAGCCCCTGTACCGCACGGGCGACCGCATCGATCCCGAGGGCATCATCATGCGCGTGAACGGATCGGCGGCGCAACTGCACCAGGTGTGGAAGGTCGGGCTGAACATCCTCGACCATCTGTCTGCTGTGGCGACCAAGACGCGCAAGATGGTTCGCGCGGTGCAGGCAGCCAATCCCCTGTGCGAGGTGCTGACGACGCGCAAGTCCATGCCGGGGTGCAAGGACCTGCTCACCGAGGCCATCGTGGCCGGTGGCGCTTATCCGCACAGGCTCGGGCTTTCCGAGACCGTGCTCGTCTTCGAGCAGCATTGGGAGTTCATGGGCGGCTTCGATTCGTTCGTCGACCAACTGCCGCGCATTCGCCATCGCTGCCTCGAGAAAAAGCTGTTCGTGGAAGCGAATGCCCAGCAAGCGCGCGTGCTGGCAGACGCCGGCGTCGACGGCATTCAATTCGACAAGCTCTCGCCTGAACAGCTTGAAACGCTCGTGCCCGAGCTTCGCGACATCAATCCGCGCGTGACGCTCGTGGCGGCTGGCGGCATCAATCCCGACAACGCCGCTGAGTACGCTGCGACCGGCATCGATGGGCTGGTTACCACTTCGCTGTTCACTGCCAAACCGCTCGACATGTCCGCGCGAATGTTCGCACTGGACTAAATGTCCTTCTGCCTGGCCGATTGGCGGGAGGGTTGAACATCACCCCCGCGGTGATGTTCAAATTGAAGGAGCGTTCCTTCGCAAAGATAGTGTATCAAAGAATTTGAACATCACCCCTGGGGTGACGTTCAACCCTCCCGCCAAACGAGCTTCGCTCTTCAATTGGGGACAGGGAAGCGATGACCTGCTTCGGGTCGCCGTCGCATTCCTGGAAAGGGAAGGGGAGGAAAGGCCGTTCAGGGACCTGCTAGTGCGACGGCGACCATAAAGCAATCGAGAACCTTCGAACTGACAATGCCAGTTGAAAATCTCTCCGTATCAAAATATACTAAATGAAGAATAAATTTACAAGAGGATAACTAGACAAGAGGACACGAATGCGCTCCGACGAATTCATGAACGCCGAAGACGTTGCCCGCTACCTGAACCTGGGTAAGAACACGGTGTACCAGCTTGCGAAATCGGGCAAGATTGCGTCGTACCACGTGGGGCGAAAGCTGAAGTTCACGCTAGACGACGTCGAGGCGTACGTGGCGTCGACGCATCATGCGCCGAGCAATGAGCCGGTTGCGCATGTCACATTCGATACTACCGGCGAAGGGGAAGAGGGCCTTGTCAAAGCCGCTTCATTTGGGGAACTTCAGGGCACGCCGTTCGTCATTGCCGGCGGAGATGCCGCGGCCGATATGCTCGCAGGCGCGTTGAACGAAGCGGGTATATTGGCGACGCGCAAGGTATGCGGTAGCTACACGGCGCTCGTGAACCTGTATGCTGGCGATGCCGACGCAGCGGTCGTGCATCTGTACGATCAGGCTTCCAATACCTGCAACGTGCCGTACGTGCGCAATCTGGCACCGGGCGCGTCAGTGGTAGTGATCAGGCTGTACGGCTGCGAGCAGGGATTCATTGTACAAGCAGGAAACCCCAAGAGGATGACGACGTGGGGGTCGCTTCTGCGCGAGGGCGTGCGGCTTGCCAACCGGTCGAAGGGCAGCGGCTCGCGCGTGCTGCTCGACGAGAAGCTGCGTTCCATGGAAGCGCGTGCCGAATCAATCGAAGGCTACGATTCACATTACAAGATCGGAAGCGATGCTGCACGGAGGGTCGCAGGCGGTGTGGCCGACGTAGCCATCGGCACAGAGCGCGATATCCGCGGCATTTCCGGTGTGCAATTCGTTCCCATGCAGATGGAATGGGTCGACCTCGTTGTGCGCAAGACGCCCGAATCGCGCTCCGTCATCAAGCGCATCAAGGAACTTGTGGAACTGGACCGCTTCCAGCGCGACATCAACACGCTGCAACCCTGCGATACCAGCAGGCTCGGCGCAATCGTGTACGAGTCGTAAGGGTTGAACGCCCCCAGATTGAACGCTCACCCCAGGGGTGATGTTCAATTTGTTGAGGCCTCATCTTTGCGCGGTAACGCTTCTTCAAATTGAACATCACCCCTGGGGTGAGCG
>JAFUCC010000003.1 GCA_017459925.1 Eggerthellaceae bacterium | reverse complement strand
CTGGGGCGGCGATTTCGGTTCTGGCGGTGTTCGCCGCCGGCGCCGTGCTGGCGATGGCGCTCGGGTCGTGGACCCGGCCCGCGGAAGTCGCCGTGCCCGACGCCCAGCGCGCCGAGGCCCTGGCTGAGTACCGGTCCCTATCGACCCAAATCGACTCCATCGAGAAGCAGCGCCGCGAAGCTGGGGCGGCAACGTATGGCGAGCTGGAACTCACGCCCGCGCAGGAAAGGTCGCTAGAGCGTTGCGAGGAGCTCGGCGTGCGCGCGGGAATGGGCCGCTTCGAGCTCGAGGCCCTCGTGCCGGCAACGGAGGTGCGCCAGGTGGAGGTCCTGCCCTTCCTGGCCAGGGTCCTCCTGTTCGTGCTCTTGCCCACGGGCGCGCTCTACATCGCGCTCGCCGAGATCAACAGGACGACCATGGCCAGGGAAGCCGCGCGGGCATGGCGCTTCGCGCGGTCGCAGAAGACGTACCGCTGCGCGCCGCGCGAGCACGTATCGCGCACAGCTGCGGGGAAGGGGCGGACATGAGGAAGGCAAGGTTGGCCGGCCGCGACACGCTGGCCCAGGAGCTGATGCCGCTCGAGTCGGTCACCGGATCGATTATGCGCATGCGCGACGGGGCATGCTGCGTCGCGCTGTCCGTCGAGGGGCGAAACGACTCGCTCGACACGCTCGAGCAGAAGAGGGCCGCCGGCGACGCGCTCGCGAGGTGCCTTCGCGGCGTGGGGCGCACGCTGCTGATGCTGCGCCTCCCGCGCGCCGTCGACGCCACCGCGGCCCTCGTGCACATCGACGACGAGGCGGCGGCCCTGCGCGAGCGGATGTTCCCGCTGCCGGAAGGCAGGGAGCGCCTCGCGCTCGAGGCGCGCCACGACCTGCTCGTGGGAAGGCTCCGCCCGCGCAGCGAGCGCGAGGCCCTCGCGGGGGACAAGATCGACGCACGCACGTTCCTCGTGCTGCGCTTCGAACCCGACGCGTGCTGCGACGACCGCCGCATGCTCGAGGAGGCCTCGATGATGGCAGAGTCGCTGACGTCCGCCGGCATGCGTGCGGAGGCGTTGCGCCAGGACGGCGTCATCGAGATGCTGCAGATGTACTTCACCCCGCGCGCCGTCGACGCGTCGCGGGCAGAGGGGAGGGCCCCCGTCCTGCCGAAGGGCACGCCGAGCTGCCGTCGAGGAGATCGATTCAAGGCGGTGGGCGACGCCATGCTCGTGAACGCCGTCACGCCCTCAATCGAGGAGCTGCGCGACCGCCTCGGCGCCGACGAGCTGCTCGTGCAGGTCGAAAGCTTCGACACCTACCTCACTCGCGTCGACGTCGGGTGGCTCGACGTTCTGTTCCGTCGCACCTCGATGCCGGTGGCCATGAGGCTCGACCCCATCGACGCCGGGGACCTGCTATACGGCATAGACCACCACGAGACGCAGATCGAGGGCGAGATGGCCGCAAGGCGCCTGAGGGCGTCGGAGCGCAACTCGCTCGAGCGGGAGCGGAGGCATGGCGAGGAGATGCTCGACCTCGTGGGCGACAGCTCCGAGCGCTTCTTCAGCGTGACGCTCTCCGCGGTCGTGCGGGCGCGGACGGCCGAAGAGCTCGAGCGCGAGGCGAACTACCTGCGCTCGGCCTGCAAGGGCGAGGGCCTGAACTTCATAACGATCCCGAACAACCAACTAGCGGCGTGGTTCGCGGCCAGCCCGCTCGCCTCGCCGGACCGCACCGCCTCCGAGCGGACGTCGGTCCCCATGCCCGCCTCCACCGTAGGCTACACCAACTTCGCGAAGCGCCCGGGGCTCGACGACCTGGAGGGCGTGACCATTGGGCACGACCCCCACAGCGGCATCGTGCGCCTCAACGTGGTGAACCGGACCGACCGGCGCGTCAACTCCAACGTGGTGGTGCTCGGCAAGTCGGGCATGGGCAAGACCAAGCTCGTGGAGCACATGGCCCTCGAGGAGTACCTTCTCTACGGGACCAAGCTCATCATCATCGACCCCGACCACCAGTTCACGGGCCTGGCCCGCTCGCTCGGCGGCGAGGTCGTGAAGATGAACGCGTCGTCTTCGGCGAAGCTCTCGCCGCTGCAGCCGCGCGCCATCTCGTTCTCGGAGGGCGACGACGAGGCGGCCGACGACGCGGCTGCGGACCGCGTGCTCTCCACGACCATCCCGTTCGCCAAGTCGTTCCTGGGCCGCGCCTACGCGCTCGCCCGCGAGGACATGGCCACGCTCGAGCTGGCGCTCGAGCAGGCTTACGGCAAGTTCGGCATAACGGGGGAGACCACCTTCGCGGAGTACCGCGACCGCGGCATGTCGTACCCCGTCATGGGCGACCTCTACGACGTGCTCACCGGCATGGCTGAGCAGGGCGGGGAGGATGCGGAGCGTTGCGCTCGCATCGCGCGGGAAGTGCGCTCGGCGGCGGTCGGCATCCACGCGCCGATGTGGAACGAGCGCACCACGCTCGACATATCCTCTGCCGAGGTGGTCTGCATCGACACCTCCGACATGGGCGCCAACGAGGAGCTGCAGCAGGCCCAGTACTTCAACATCCTGTCCTGGGTCTGGTCCGAGGCGCGCCTTGCGCCAAGGACCGGCCGGCCCATTCGGATCATCGCCGACGAGGGGCAGAACATGCTTACCGCCAAGATGGTCGAAGCGGCGGAGATGCTGCGCTCGATGGCCAAGCGCATCCGCAAGCTCGACGGCGGGCTCACGTTCATATGCCAAGACATCGACGACCTGTTCGACCCTGCGGTGCGCACGCAGGGCGCCGCCGTGCTCAACAACTCGGCCTACCGCTTCGTCGGCCAGGCCGACGGCGACAACCTTCGCCAAATCGCCGAGCTCTACGGGCTCGAGCGCGAGCTGCAGAAGAAGATCGAGACGGCCGAGCGCGGCGAGTTCGCGCTGTTCGCCGGCGCGCGGGACCGCACGTGGGTGAAGGTCGACATCGAGCCCTGGGAGTTCGAGCTGTTCGACGGGAAGGCGGCGCGCTGATGGGGGAGGGCGCTTCCACGTTCCCGATTTCCGCGAAGGCAGCCGCCCTGCTCGCAGCCCTGCTGCTCCCCGCGATGCTCTCCCTGGGCGTCGCCGGGGCCGTGGCGGGCGGGATGGCGCAAGCCGCAGCGGGGGCGGGAGGCGACCAGATCGTCGCCGTCGCGCGGGCCGAGTACGACCGGGGCGAGGCGGACGGCACCCACAACGCCGGCGGCCAGAAGTATTGGTCGTGGTCGGGCTTCGGCTCGCGCGTGGAATGGTGCGTGTGCTTCGTCGAGTGGTGCGCCGGGCAATGCGGCCTCGTCGAGTCGGGGCTCTTCCCGCCCCAGGGAACCGCGAGCTGCTCGTCGGTCATCGCGTGGTTCCAAGAACATCCCGAGAAGGGCACCTTCCACGACAACGACGGCAGCTACGAGCCAAAGGCGGGCGACCTCGCGCTCAACGGCACCGAGCACATAGGCATCGTCGAGCGCGGCAACGGCGACAAGACGTTCACGACGCTCGAGGGCAACAGCCCTGATAAGACGAGCAACTGGGCCTACACGTGCGGGGGGTCGGGCTGGACGATGTTCATCACGCCGGCCTACCCGGCGGGGGCTATGGGGTCGGGCGCGCTCATGGAGGGCGTCGACTTCACCATGACCGAGGCCGCGTTCGTTCGCGAGTGGGGCCCGAGGATCGACGCGTTCTACGAGCGCTACAACCAGGCGGCCGGCACGGCCGTGCCGCTCTCGGGTTACGGCGACGATTTCGCGCGCTCGGCCTACCGCCACAAGGTGGACCCGCGCCTCTCGCCGGCGATCTCGATCAACGAGTCGGGCGGGGGCCGGGTCTGCTGGCAGCGCTATGGGGCCTACGACGCGTGGGGCTGGGCGGCGGACTTCCCCGCCGCGAACTGGCCCGATGCAATCGAGATGCACGTCGAGGGGCTCGCGCGCGGGTACTCCGAGTTCACCGACGTGGGGTCTCTCGCCCACAAGTACGCCTCCGGCGAGCCCGAGGAGAACATCCAGGAGTGGGCGAGGCACCTGGAAGAGTACATGGCATCGATGTAGGAAAGGGAACGGACATGAAAAAGGCGATCATAGCAGCGTTGGCGGCGCTCGCCCTTGCAGGCGCAGGATGCGCACAAGGAACGGGGGCTTCGCAGGAGGGTGCGGCCGAACCTAGTCGGGCCGTCCAGGAAGGCGCCGCTCAGGACGGCGACGTGGGCGGCCGAGCGACCGAGCTCGGCGGGATCGAGACGGACTGGCTTGATTCGGGCCAGCGCTCCGGGCTGGAGGCCGCGCTGGCCGGCTATTTCGGCGAGGGCGCGCAGCTGCGCGTCGTGGGAGGGCCAGTGACGATCGGCCAGGCCACCGTGACCTATGTCGAGGACCTCGCCTCGGGCGGCTTCTACGAGGCCAGGCTCTACCCGGACGACAAGTGGGCCGTGGGGCCGCTGCGCCAGCTCATCGACGGCGTGAACGCGCAGGGGCCGGACGATCCCGACGAGGGCCTCGACGCCACGGGCCCGCTCACCGCCAGGGACGCGACCTTCGACGCGGGCAACTGCATATCGGCGTCGGACGCATCGGCCCTCGCCGACCTGGTCGGAGGCGACTGCGCGTCGGCGTTGGTGGGCTCGCTCGCCTCGGCGCTCGCCGACAGGGGCGTTGCCGGCGTGACTGAGCGCGACGTGATGGTCGAGCGCGACGTGGCGCGCGGGGACGGCACGCTCTCGTTCAAGGTCCTCGCGGTATCGGGCAACGAGCGCATCGTGCTCTCGTGCTCATGGGACGAGGCGTCAGGCGCGCTCTCGGCCGAGGCGCTGGGATAGCGCCGTGATCAGCCGGGACCTGAAATGGGCTGGTTTCGCGGCCCTCGCCGTGGCTGCGTCGCTCGTGGTCGTGGCCCTGGGCGCCCTGGGGGCGGCCCCTGCGGAATCGGCGGCATCCCCGACAGTATCAGGCCCGAGCCAGAGCGGGGCTCCCGCAATCGAGGTGCGCGGCGCATCCGGCGTCGCGGCGCTGTCGGACGACGACGGGTCCTTCGCGCAGGCTCTGTCCTCGTACCTCGAGTCGGAGGGGGAGCAGGCGCGCACGGCGACCGTCGTGGCAGACCCGGCGGATTTGCGGGGGAGCTCGTTTTACGTGAGCGCCGGAGGGCTCTGGTACGCGTGCGAGGCCACCGGCTCCGCCTCGGGATGGGCCTTCTCGCCCTTGGGCTCGCAATCCCCCGTGGCGCGGGGGAAGTCGGAAGATCCCGCACCCGCCCAACAGGCAGAGCCGGCAACAGCCGACCAGGCGCCGCAGCAGGATTCGGCGCCGGGGCCCTCGCAATCGTGGGCCGCCGCCGCGGAGGTGCCCGTCTCTGACGGTCAGGCGCTCTCCGCGGCCGTCGGGGCAGATGCGGCGGGAAAGCTCGCCGAGGCGCTCTCCGCATGGGCGTCGGGCAGGGGGATGGCGCTCGATGCCTCCTCCGCCCGGGTCGATGCGGGAAGCGTGCGCGCGGAGCCCGGAGGGGTCGGGTTCGTGGTGCGGGCCGGCCAGGTCCGCGTAGACGTCGTGTATTCGGACGGGGCCTACGGGTTCCTCGTCTTGGAATGAGGAAGTTTCTACGGAGGGCGGCGACATGGAAAGGGCAGGAATCTATACTACGGGGGCGCGCAGTGCGTCTTTCGAGGGCATCCTCGGGGGCCGATGGCGCCTCGATGTCAGAACGGACGGCGGCGAGGGGCCCATCGCGGCCCTCGAGTCGTGGACCGCGGCAGGGATCCCCGTGGCGGTCGTCGACGATAGCGCGCTCTCGGGCTCCGAAGACGAGGCGGCGCTGCTCGGGTGGGCCCGGGCTTCCACCGCCGCGTCGCCGAGGCTCGTCATGGTCTTCGACGGCACTCGCGGGGCGGAGGACCCGTTCCTCTACCAGCTCGTGTCGTCGGCCGACGTGAAGGACCTCGTCGTCACGACGGTGGGCGACACGCTGTCCGAGACGCTCCCGGAGCGCATGGAGCGCCCCGCTCGCCTGATGGACGCCGCGCACTGGAAGACCGCCGACAAGAGGAAGCTCAAGCGGCGCGACGGCAAGGGCGCCCTGCCCGGCCTCGCCGCGAGGCTCGGGCTTCTCGGCAACGGCGCGAAAGAGGGGGACAAGGACACGAAAGGCGGGGGGAGAAGCGGAGGAGATGCCATGCCACGCGAACAGGAAAGCCACGTCGCCGAGGACGCCGTGACCACCCGCCCGAGCGCCGCCGAGCTCCTGTCGGCGCCGTCGTTTGGAGCCGCCATGCGCCGGGAGGACGGAGAGCCGGCGCTCTCGAGCCCCTCGGCTCGCGCGATCGTGGCCGTCGGCGCCGCCAGCCGCGGCATAGGGTGCACCCACCTCGCCTGCGCGCTCGCCCTCGAGCTCGCGGGACGGGGCGTCGAGACGTGCTGCGCGGTGTACAGCCCGGCGACGTTCGACGCCATGCGGCGCGCGCTCGCGCCCGATGCCGTGAGGTCGGACGAGTTCCGCTTCGGAGGCGCGGCCTTCTACAAATGGGAATCCCAGCGCGCCCACGCCGGCGAGTTCGACTGCGTGGTGTGCGACTGCGGGAAGGTAGACTACCCCGACGACGACCAGGACTCCCCGGCGTCGCTTTTCCGCCGCGCCGGCTTCCAGGCCATGCTCGTCTCCGGCGCGCCCTGGCTGTTAGAGGAGTCCTCGGCTGCCATCGCGGCGCGCGACCGCGACTCGGCCGCCGCAGTCACGTGGTTCACGGTGTCGGCGGGCCCGCTCGTGGCGGCCAACATCGCCGCTGCCATAGCCCGCGCGTCGGGCAGGGAGGGCGCCGAGGTGAGCTGCGTGCCCTACCGCCCCGACCTCATGTGCGGAGACGCATCGCGCTACGGCGACTACGCGGCGCTCCTCGACCGCGTGGTGGAATCGGCCCGCTCGGGCAAGATCGACCCTGAGGAGTTCGCGCGCCGCAGCGGCAAGCGCCGCCAATAGCTTCTCCCGATTGCAATCAGGTTGTCCGGAGGGCTTTCCGTGCTTCTTCATGCCGTTTGTGGCGCTGGCTGGTGACCTTGACGCTGCATTGCCATGAGGGCTAAACTCATGCCCAGATCCGGCCCCGGAGGGGCCGATGCGGCGCGGAGCTCGCCCGGATGGCGGCTCGCAGATGACGCGCCGTCGAAGAGAGGAGTGCGTATGTCTACGTACAGGTTCCGCATTGCCATCGCGGGCGCCGAGCCGCCCGTGTGGCGCAAGGTCGAGGTCCCCGACCGCATCACCTTCCACCAGCTGCACCTCGTGCTGCAGCGCTGCTTCCAGTGGAGGGACTACCACCTCTACAAGTTCGAGCTGCCCGGCGTGGGCGACGTCATGCGCCTGCACGAGGGCGTCGTCACCGAGGACGACACCGCCTTCGACGCGCGCGAGGCGCTCATCGACCCCTACATGGAGCCGGGGCTCCGGTTCCGTTACGTGTACGACTTCGGGGACTACTGGGAGCACGTGGTGGATCTCGAGGAGGTGGACCCGCTCGGCGAGGCGCGCGCCCCGGTCGTCACGGCGTTTTCCGGCGAGAGCATGATCGAGGACTGCGGGGGCCCGGGCGGGTACTACCGCGTCATGGGGGCGCTTGCGGACCCGTCCGATCCCGAGCACCGCGAGCTGAAGGAGTGGGCGAGGTTCATGATGCCGGAGAGGTTTTCCGCCGAGTCGGCCAACGCCGAGATGGACGAGATGCTCTACTTCCCCCGCGCCGCCTACGAGGCCGCCCGGCCGGAGCGCTCCGGGGCGGGGGAGGGCGGCCCGCGCGTGAGCCTGAGGGACGTGGTCGACTCGTTCGACTACCAATCGGAGACGATGGCCGCCTACATCGACCTCGACGCCGGCGAGGTGCGCATGCTCGAGCTCGACGAGTCCGTCGACCATGAGTTCTACGAGCGGAGCGTGTCCGAGTACGAGGCGTGCGAGAGCCTGATGTTGCCGCGTCCCGACCAGCTCGGCGACTACGACGTGATGTGCGCCTTTGCGGCATCGCAGGAGCCCGCCGTCGCGGAGAGGCTCTCCCGCGCGCTCGATGGGCGCGGTGCGTTCCGACGCTTCAAGGACGAGGTCGCCCGCATGGGGATTTCAGAGGGCTGGTACGCCTTCCTCGACGACGCCCGGACGAGCCTTGCGCGCGACTTCCTCGAGTCGCATGGCGTCCGTTGGAAGTAGAAGCGCGCCGATGGCGTAAAAAGCCCCTTGAACAAGCGCGACGAGCAACGGAGCACCGCCGTCCGTGGCGGTGCTCCGCATGGTGCGCTCTAACGCTCCGACCCGGGCGAGGCGCATCGTCGCCCTGCGCCTGATGGCTTTCGGCCAGAAACACCGGGCTTAGATGATCTCGCGGTCGGGACTCGCGTAGATGACGCCGTCCTTGCCGTGCTCCCAGGCGGGCAGCTGGTAGATGCGGGCGCCGCGGGCGCGGGCCGCCGCGATCTTCTCGGGCACGTCGGCGCCGTACGCGAGTGCCCTGTTCGGGCAGTTCTTCACGCAGTACGGAAGCTCGCCGGCCTGCGTGCGCGGCTTGCACTTGATGCAGTTGTGCGTGTAGTACGGCATCCACGACATGTGAAGGTCGGGCCAAGTTCCGGCGGGACGGTCGATGCCCTCGCCGCTGCCGAGCGTGCGCACGTTCACGAAGTACTGGCCGTCCTTCAGGCCGTTGCCGGTCATGCACGACAGCGAGCAGGTCCAACAGCCCGTGCAGCGCAGCAGATCGACGAAGATCGCGTCTTCGGGGACTTCCGCCTCGGCGGGCGAGTGGGCCCAGATGGTGTTCTTCTCGGTGTTCTCGGTCATAGTCGCTTCCCCCTTACGCCTCTACCTTGCGGATGTCGCACGCGCAGTCCCAGATGGTGTCCCACGCGCCGGCCATGGCCGAATACGACGCGCCGCTCAGGATGTATCCCACGGCGCCGTCCTCCTGCGTGCACTGGTACCAGTACTGCGCCGCCTCGTCGAGCGTGTCGTTGTCGCCCAAGGGCACGAGCAGCTCGGAGTACATGCCGGAGTCCTCGCCCTCGTGCGCCTCGAACTGGCGCTTGCGCCAGCCGAACCATACCTGGATGGTTCCGGGCGGGATGGCCTGGTCGAGGCGCATCTCGATGACCACGTGGCCGCGCTCGTTGTACACCTCGCACTTGTCGCCGTCGACGATGCCCTCGGCGCGCGCGTCGACCGGGTTGATGCGCCCGGTGGGCTTGCCGCCCGAGAGCTCGGTCATGACGGGGTCGTCGGTGAAGATCGACTGCATGAAGAAGCGCTGGCGCCCGCTGAAGAACTGGTACTTGTGCTTGGCCGTGCCGTTGGCCAGGCTCGTGGTCGTGGGCACCTCGTAGGGCTCGTGGTAGGTGGCCATGGGAAGCCCGATGTTGTTCAGGCGCTCGGAGTAGAACTCCATGTGGCCGGTCTGCGTGGGGAACTTCATGCCGAAGAACGGGTCCCACGGTATGGGCGGCACGGCGGCGCGGATGATCTTCTCCTCGGCCAGGCGCTCGTAGGTGAGCGGCGGGTCGATGTTGGCCAGGAACGGCTGCGGGGAGTTCAGGCGCATGCGGATCCAGTCGGCGGCCACCATGGGCTCGCCGGCCTCGTTGCGGAAGTACTCGCCCAGGCCTACGCGGTCGGCGATGCCGCCGTAGATGAACGACGAGTCCTTGCACTCGCCGCACGGCTCGACGGCAGGCTGCTGCAGCACGACGTGGTTGTACTGCGCCGCGGCGATGAGCTCCTCGCGCTCGAAGGGCATCGCTGCCGGCAGCACGTAGTCGGAGTACTCGCCGGTGTCGGTCATCCACACGTCGACGTCCACGATGAGCTCCATGTTGGGGAACGTGTCCTCGATCCAGCGGCTGCGGTTCGGGCAGTTGTGCACGGGGTTGCCCGCCACCTTGATGAATGCCTTGTACTTGCCGCGCTTCGCGTCCTCGAAGTAATCGCCGTTCTTCACGAACGTCGTCTTGTCGGCCTCGCGGCCGTTCGGGAAGATGATGGAGGGGTTGTTGAAGCCGAGAGGCCAGCCGCAGGGCTGGATCTCGCTCGTCACGCCGCCATTTGCATGCCCCAGGTTGCCCGTCAGCATGCCGAGCAGGTAGAACGCGCGGTAGGCGTCTCCCTGGTTCTGGTAGCGCATGCCGAGCGCGCCCACGATGAACGCGGGACGGTGCGCCGAGTACTCCTCGGCCAGCTTCACGGCATCGGCCGCCGGCACACCGGTAATGGTCTCCTGATACTCGGGCGTGTAGGTGGCCAGGTGCTCGCGCAGCATCTGGAACGCGGGCTTGTAGGTGCGCCCGTCGAGGTCGTAGGTCCCGTCGAAGGCGGGCGTGCCCTCGTACTCCTCGGCGCCCTTGGCCGTGGGCTTGATCTCGCCGGCTTCCTCGTCCCAGTAGTAGAACCAGCCGTCGTTCTCGGCGAACTTGCCGGTCTCGACGTCGACGAGCAAGGGCGCCACCGTGTACTTCGTCATGAAGGCGCGGTCGTACTCGCCGCGTTCGACGATCTGGCGCGCCATGCACAGCGCCAGCGCCGTGTCAGAGCCGGGCTTCACGGGGATGAACCAGTCGGCATATCCGGCTGACGCGTCGAAGAGCAGGCCCACGTCGACGATCTTGGCGCCGCGGCTCTTTGCCTCCACGATGTGCTTGGCAACGCGCTGCTGGTTCTCGACGGGGTTACCGCCCCAGATGATTAGGTAGGTCGTGGCGTCGAACTTCACGGGGTCGATCATCATGTACTTGTAGAAGTCGCCTAAATCGAAGTACGACGCGTAGTACGGGCCGTTGTCCAGGCCGTAGGCGTTGAGCGGGTCTGTCCCACCCCAAAGACCGCACAGCCGGTTGCCGAGCAGCGTGTCGAGGCCCTGCGAGGGCGGCAGGCTCGTGGTGATGTTCCAGAACGTGACGGTCTCGGGGCCGTAGGCGTCGCGCAGTTCGAGCAGCTTCGCGCCGATCTCGTCGAGGGCCTGGTCCCAGCTGATGCGCTCCCACTTGCCTTCGCCGCGCTCGCCGGCGCGCTTCAGCGGGTACAGCAGGCGATCCTCGGCGTACACCTGGCGCCACGACGCGATGCCCTTCTGGCAGCAGTGGCCCTCGCCGGCCTCGGCTCCGGTGTAGTCGACGGCTTCGGTGCGCACGATCTGGCCGTCCTTGACGACGGTCTTGATCGCGCAGAACTCGTGGTCGCCCCAGCCCGGGCAGGCGGTGCAGACCCACTTCTCCTCTGACATGGATTCCCCCTTCTCTCGACGCCCCGCGCGTTCGCCGTGGGTGGCGCGCGGGAACGGTTCCATTTTACTTTCGGGAAAACCCGGCGGATTCTCCATATGATTGCTATAATATGCAATGAGTGATTGCATATCGAGGATGAGGGGCCATGCAAATCGAGACGCTCAGGTACTTCGTCGCGCTCAGCGACGCGGGCTCGTTCTACGGAGCCGCGCGCAAGACGTACCTCTCTCACCAGGGGCTGAACAGGGCCATCTCGTCGCTCGAGGCCGAGCTCGGCGTGAAGCTGGTCGAGCGGACCAACCGCGGGGTCAGGCTCACGACCGCGGGCGACGTGTTCCTTGACTACGCCCGCGGTGCCCTCTCGGCTTACGACGGCATGCTCGACGAGCTCTACGCCGAGGACCGCTACGCCTCACCTGCGGGGTCGCCGCTCGTGTTCCACCTGACGTACTACCCGTCCCAGCTGTCGCGCCCCATCGTCGAGGGGATGGGCGTCATGGATTCCATCAGCATCGTCGAGGAGGGGTTCCAGCAGGTCATGCGCAAGGCCGAGGGATCGGACGGCTCGGACCTTTGCCTCGTGGACGTGTACGGGGAGACGGAAAGGGAGATAGCCGTGCGCGGGGCTTTGGCTTTCGAGCCGATCCTCGTCTCGCAGCTCGGCGTCGTGTGGAAGGACGGGTCGCCCATGGCGGGGCGGCGCGTCATCCACCGCGAGCAGCTCGCCGACTTCCCGCTGGCGGTGGACTCCCACCGCGAGATGATGAAGCTCCTCGAGGACGTAATGCAGGATTACCCGCTGAACAACATACGCCTCGGCGTCGCCGAGCCGCGCACGAGGCTCGAGTACGCTGCGGGCTCGAGTCAGGCGGCGTCGACCTTCGACTCCTTCGGCTTCATGCTCGCGCAGGAGAGCCCCTCCATCGGAACAGACGGCCTCAACTTCACGCCGCTCTCGACGCCCCGCTCGCTTTGCAAAATCGGCTTCCTCTACGCAAAAGAGTCGCGCCCGAACGTGCGCGCGCGCCATGCGGTCGAGCGTCTGAAGGGGCACCTGCGCGGCTGCTACAGGGACTACTTCGAGCGCTACCCGGTCGATTGACGCGACCGCTGGGCTTGGTTGGGCAGCGCTATTCGGGGGAAGAAATCCTATGGACCCGGCGAAGGCCTCTCCTGGCTGGCTGCCGCCGTAGCCTGAGGGGTTGGCTGAGACGGAATGCGCAACTGGAGCGTAGAATGAGCAGAACGAAAGACGGCGCCGACCCGATGGGGCCAAGCGGCGCCGAAGGATTTAGGAAGCGATGGCATGGAAGGCGGGAAGATGAACCCTATCGTCAGGGCGCTGCTCGCGGCCGTGGCCGTGTTCGCGATATGCTTTGGAATAGGCTACGCGAGGAGCGCGGTCGTCGGGGCGGGGGCGTTTGAGCCCAACTGGTTTGAGTATGGCTTCCTCGCGGTGGTCGCGGGGGTGCTGACGTACGTCGGCCCCGACGCGGCGCAGCGCAGGCGCAACAGGCAGGACCTGAAGGACAGCCTTACCGGGAAGCGCTGAGCATTCGGGTGGCGATGGACGGGCAGCATGCGCGGCATGACATGAGGAGGTTACCCTATGAACTTCGAGGACCTGACGGAAGAACAGAAGGCAAAGGCCAAGGCGGCCAAGACGCCCGAAGAGATCCTTGCGCTCGCCAAGGAGGAGGGTTACGAGCTCTCGGACGACGAACTCGAGGCGGTCTCGGGCGGCTGGTGCGCCATGGTGTGCAACGACGACACGTGCCGCGTGCCCTTCGGCAGGTAGCAAGCGATGGCGGCGGAGGGCGAGCTGCGGGGGCGGCTCACCGCCGGCGTCTCTCCCGCCCGGACTCGCGGTAGTACGCGGCCTTGTCGTCGTACATCGCGAGGTCGGACTGCCTGACCAATTCCTCGCAGGTGCATCCGTCGTGGTCGGCGGCAAGAGCGTAGCCGGCGGACAGGCTGAGGCCGTTCGCGAGGCCACCGTGCCACCGGCCCGCCTCCAGCTTGAGGAGGCGGATGAGCGCGGCGGCCTGGGAGGCGCCCTCCACGCGCCCGAGCATGACGAACTCGTCGCCGCCCGTCCTGAAGCAGCGCCCGCCGTCCCCGAAGACCCGCTCGATGCAGCCGGCGGCGGCGCGTATGAGCTCGTCTCCCGCCGCGTGGCCGAGCCCGTCGTTGGCGTCCTTCAGGCCGTTCACGTCGACGGAGAAGGCCGCGAAGCCCCTCGGCAGCCGCCCGTCGGCATAAGCGTCCAGCGCCTCCGAGTACGCGTGGCGGCTCAGAAGGCCCGTGAGCGCGTCGGTCATGAGCAGCGCCTCCTGCTCGGAGATGCGCTCGTCGCTCTTCTGTCTGGCGAGCTCGGAGGAGTGGATGAACAGCAGCGCCGCTCCGAGGGTGAGCGCCACGTAGGCGGTCCTGACCTCGCCGCCGAGGATCTCCTGCATGAGCACCCCCGCGGCCACCACGAGCAGCGTGGCGAACAGCGACGTGCGGTTCTGCTTTCGGAACGCGCGCCCGTACGAAACGAACTGCGACGCCGCGAGCGCGAACACCGCGACGTAGACGATCATATAGACGAAGTAGAGCGGGCCGTGCGCGTACGAGTTGCCCTCGCCGACCACGAGCATCCAGCCGGTGAAGAGGGAGATGACCTGGAAGACGGCGTTCGCGGCGAGGATGGCCGCCATGGCCCGGGCGCGCCGCCCGCGCATGCTCAGCTGCCAGACGAGGGCTCCGCCGGCCGTGGGGGTGAGGATGTAGTCGAGGCACTTGACCAGCCTCAGGGCCCAGGTGGGATAGGCCGCGTCGCTGCTGAGCAGGGCGCCCGCCCACTCCGATGCAAGCGACAGCGCGATGAGCGAGAAGGTGATGTAGTACATGCGCTTGCCAGACGCGTTGACGCGGTCGTCCTCGTGAGCCAATAGGCACAGCACGGCAAGCGATGCCAAGAGCAGGGCGCTCACTGCGGTGTAGTAGGCGAACACGGCGCCACCTCCTCTCTCTGCGTGTTGGTTCCGTTTCCTGGTCATTCGCTCGGCGGCGGGCGGGCTCTGCGCCCGCTGTCGCGCTTGCGTGTTCCGGGGCCTGATACGGCTTGGCCGTTCGGGCCGTCCCGCACGGGGGCGGGCTGCGGGGGATGCACACAAGTCCGTCATACAACCGTCACCGTCGGGGCGGCCGCAGGCACCCAGGCATCCAGCCATGTTTTCCGCAATCGCGGGACGGAACGCGATGGCGGGGCGTATAAGGGGCGTGAAGGCGAAATCGAAGCGCATGGGAAGGAGGCGTAACGTGGACGTCCGCGAGCTCGAGCAGATGATCCGCGGGTTGATGCGAGCCGATCTCTCGGCGGGAACCGAGGCGTTCCGCGAAGAGCTGCTCGCGCGCTGCCTGGAAGAGCTGGACGCCGGCTCTTGCGATAGCGGCACCGAGCTCGACGACTCCGCCCTGGACCTGCTGGCGGCTGCCGGCGACGCGTTCGCGCCCGGAGCCGACGATAATGGAAGGGCCGACCGCCCGATGTAGAAGGACCGCCCTTGTTCGACGTTCGCTGGCTCAACATAGCAATCGAGCTGTGGGGCGCGGCCCTGTGCCCCGTCTTCATCGCCTGCGCCTTCCTGCTGGGCGAGGCATCCAAGCGTTACCGCCGACCCGTGATCGGCATGCTTGCCATGTCGTTCGCCACGTCGGCGTGCGACGCGGTCGCCGGCATCTGCCGGGGCGTCCCGGGCGGCGTCGCCTGGGCTGGGACCCATGTGGGCAACTTTGCGGCCTTCGCCGCCGGCTTCCTGCTCATGGGGTTCGTGACGTCGTACCTGGGCGCGCGCATAGCCGACGCGGGCGGTCCCGACCTGAGGCGCTGGCGGACGGCCGTTTGGGCATCTGCGGCGATCATGTGCCTGCTCGCCGCACTGGGCGCGTTCTACTACATCGACGACGCCAACGTGTACCACCGCAGCGGCTGGCACTGGGTCGGCCAGGCGTTCCTCATCGCCGTCAACGCGTGCAACGCGGTTCTCCTCTGGATCAACCGCAAGCGGCTTGGGCGCTCGGCGGCCGTGTGTCTGCTGTTCTACACGCTGCTTCCCTTGGCGGCATCGCTTCTCCAGGCGTTCGTGTACGGGCTGTCGTTCCAGGGCATCGCCCTGGTGCTTGGCGTCGTCGTGCTGTTCTTCGAGCTGCAGCAGCACGTCTCGCGCGTCCTCGTGGAGAGTGCGGAGGAGCTGGCCGCCGCGCGGGCCGAGGCTTCGGAGGGACGCATCGCGGTCATGGTGGCGCAGGTGCAGCCGCACTTCCTGTTCAACACGCTCGACACGATATACGGCCTCACCCAGGAGGACCCAGGTGCTGCCGGGCGGGCCATCGCGTCGTTCTCGCGCTACCTGCGCGCCAACCTGGCCTCGCTCGGCAAGGCCGAGCCCGTGCCGGTCGGGCAGGAGATGGAGCACGTGCGCACCTACCTGGAGCTCGAGCGCGCGAGCGACCCGGGGCGGGTCGCCTACGAGTTCGACGTGCAGGCGACCGGCTTCAGGGTGCCGGCGCTTTCCGTGCAGACGCTCGCCGAGAACGCCGTGAGGCACGGGCTGGAGGGGAAGGCGGAGGGCGGCACGGTGACCGTGCGCACCCGCGAGCTGCCAGGCGAGTTCACGGTGGAGGTCGCCGACGACGGGATCGGGTTCGACGTGGCCGCTGCCGACGGCGATGGGGCGCACGTCGGGATAGCGAACACGCGCAGCCGCCTGGCTGCTATGTGCGGCGGAACACTCGAAGTCGCAAGCGAGCCAGGGGCCGGCACCGTGGCCGTCATGCACATCCCGAGGCAGGTGGAGGCACGATGAGGATACTCGCCGTAGACGACAAGGAGATGCCGCGCAAAGTGCTCGCACGGGCGGTCGCGGAGGCCGCGCCGGACGCGGAGATCGTGGCCTGCGCGAACGCCGCCGAGGTCCTGGAGCTGCCCGATGCCGCCGATTTCGATGTGGCGTTTCTCGACGTCGGCATGCCGGGCATGGGCGGAATCGAGTTGGCGCGGGAGCTCAAGCGTTTGAACCCCAAGGTCAACGTCGTGTTCGCCACCGGCTTCGGCGAGTACATGGCCGACGCGTTCGCGATGCACAGCTCGGGCTACCTGATGAAGCCCGTGACAGCGGAAGACGTCGCGGCAGAGCTCGAGAACCTCCGCTTCCCGCCTGCGCCGCCCGCCGACGAGGGCCGACTCGTGGTGCATTGCTTCGGCGACTTCGAGGCGTTCGCGGGCGGCGAGCCCCTCGCGTTCGAGCGCGCGAAGACCAAGGAGCTCCTGGCGTATCTGGTGCACAGGCGCGGCGCGGTCGTGCCTGTGCGCGAGGTCGAGGCCGTGATCTGGGAGGGCGCGCATGGCGGGAAGGGAATCAGCGGCTCTTACCTGCGCACGCTCGTGTCCGACCTGAAGCGAACGCTCGAAGCGTGCGGGCACGCCGACGTCGTCGTGAGGCGCCGCGGTGCGCTCGGCGTGAACGCGGGGCGCGTCTCGTGCGACTACTACGACTTCCTGGCGGGCGATCCGCTGGCGCTAGCCGCCTGGCAGGGCGAGTACATGGAGCAGTACTCCTGGGCCGAGGCCGCCAAGGCCTCGCTGCTGCGTTAACGGATTCGAAACAAGCGCGCGCTTTTCGCACCGGGTGAGGCGGTATTGATGCGCTTCGTCCCCTAGAATGCGGTTTCGGAAGTCAAGCGCACCCGAAGGGAACCACGCCCACGGCCAAGTTCAGGAGACAGCCCACGCCTGAGCGAGAGTTCGAGCGGCTCTACCGCGAGAGCTACCCCCTCGTGTACAACTACGTGCGCGTACGCATGGGAAGCGCAGACGACGCCGAGGACGTGGTGGCCGAGGCGTACCTGAAAGCCGCCCGCTCGTTCGGCTCGTTCGACCCTGGGCGTGCGAAGTTCTCGACCTGGGTCGTGAGGATCGCCTCCAACTGCATGAACGACCATTGGCGGCGCACCCGACCAACAGCTAGCATCGAGGACGCGCCCGAGGCGGCGCTCGCCCGTCCCGGCGGGCAGGAGCGCCTCGACGACCTCGACCTCGTGGACAGGCTGCTCGCCTGCCTGGACGCCGAGGAGCGCAACCTCGTTGCGATGAAGCACCGCGAGGGCTACCGCAACGTCGAGATAGCGGCAGAGCTGGGCATGAACCCCTCGACCGTGTCGAGCAGGCTGGCGCGCGCCCTCGAGAAGATGCGCGACGCCGCACCGGGGGCGACGCACGGGAATGAGAAGCTATGACCAGGAAAACAACAACGGCGGCATTCGCGGCGGCGATTGCGTTGGCGCTGGCGCTCGCCGGTTGCAGCAGCGCGTCGAGTGCAAGCTCGAGTCAATCTGCGGCAAGTGCCGCCTCCGCAGAAGCGAGCGCTTCTTCGGCCGCAGCGGCAGACGACGTAGCTCTCTCTGACGACCCGTCTGACTTCGTGCTGCTCTCCGAGGCCGTGC
>JAFUCC010000176.1 GCA_017459925.1 Eggerthellaceae bacterium | reverse complement strand
TTGCCAACGTTGCCCCGATTTGAACGTCCCCCCAGGGAAGATGTTCAAATTTGCTCTTAAATTTGAACATCTTCCCTGGGGTGACGTTCAAATCGGGGCAACGTTAAATCCATGCGCTCACCCCATCTGCCCATGAAAGCCCCACGCTCTTCCTACTTGTAATCTGCGGGATTCTTGGATGTAGTGCCGGTGTCGTTGCCGGATAGGCGTAATTCGCGACCGTAACGCAGCGCACCTTCGCCAAAGCGCTCTTTCACGCGATCGGTTGCACCGGCTAAATGCCTGCGCTTGTCGACGGCCTCTGCTTCGTTGTCCTCGAACAACGCAAGCTGCTCTGGCATCGCGTCATCTTCGAAGCCGGTGACCGCAACACCCACCAAGCGCAACGGCATTCCCGTTTGCCATAACTCGTCGAGCATGTCGTGCAGCATTTCCATGAACAAGAACTCGTCGTCTGAAGGGTTTGGGAGCGGGCGTTGCACGCTTCGCACGCTGAAGTCGGAATAACGGACCTTCAGCGCAAGCGTGCGGCCGGCAAGCCCCTTCCTACGCAGCCGTCTGCCCACCTTGGCAGCCATCGTGTCGATTGCCGCCTCGATATCTGCACGCGCCGTCAGGTCCTTGGCAAACGAGGTCTCGTTCGAAACCGATTTCACTTCATCGTCAGACTCCACTGGCGCATACTCCTCAGCACGCGCGCGGTCGAGCATGACGCGCCCCGCCTTTCCCAAGAGCCCCACGACCTCTTCGTCATCGGCGCGCGCCAAATCGCCGAGCGTCTCGATTCCAAGCTGCTTGAGCTTCTTTTCGGCCGAAGCGCCCACGCCGCTGAGCGCACGCACGGGAAGCGGGTCCATGAAATTGCGTTCGCTGCCAGGAAGCACGACGGTCAGCCCACGTGGTTTGTCCATATCGGAAGCGAGCTTGGCGATCGACTTAGTGGTTCCAACGCCGATCGAACACGTCACGCCGAGTTTTGCCACCCGTTCCTGGATGCGCATGGCGACTTCAACAGGATGCTCATGGTTCACAGCTGTGGGAGTGACGTCCATGAACGCCTCGTCGATGCTCACCTGCTGCACGAAGGGGGTCTCGTCATGCAATATTGCCATGACCTTGTTCGACATCTCGCGATACCGATCGTAATGGCCTTCGGTCCAAATTGCATCGGGACAGAGTTTTCGCGCAGTCGAAGACGGCATCGCCGAATGCACGCCGAACGCACGCGCCTCGTACGACGCGGTCGACACCACGCCACGGCGATCCGCCCCACCGCCGACGATAACCGGTTTTCCACGCCATCCAGGATGGTCGAGTTGTTCGACCGAGGCGAAAAACGCATCGAGGTCGACGAGCAATATCGCCCGTCCATTCCATGGGATGGACGTCAGCGCGCCGAGCGAATGATCATGTGTTGCAGAGTCGTTCATATGGAGAGTCTATCACGCCGAAATGCTTGGCATCTACCTTGCGCCGATGATTTGTGATAGTATAAAAAACCCGCTTCTACCTGCGGGAACAGTGAAAACCGAACGGTGACGCACACGTACTACATCTGCCACTTTAGCCCTCCCGTTCTTACCATATCATGCGATTTGGAAAGGGTTTGGGCGCATGGTGTTCGCCTCCGACATAACGCGTTCGCAGCACCGTTCACTCGGGGAAATCCCCGAGCTCGAGCTGTGTCCTCCCTATGATGTCCGTGGCGAAATCTCGTGGATCGACTTTTCAGGCGTCGAAAACCCCTTCGGCACGCCTTCCTCGATCGTGCAGGCTATTCGCAGCGCCCTCGCCGATGGCTGGATGTCATACCATCCCGACCGTGCAGCCCATACGCTGCGCAGCGCACTCGCGCGCATACACGGAATGCCCGTCGAGTCGTTCTTGGTCGGCACGACGGTGCCTTCGATGATCTCTGCGGTAGCCCAAGCGTTCGAGCGGTGCACTGTCGGCATATCCATGCCGTGCCCCGTCGAATACGTGCTTGCGATCACGAACACGGGCCACGACATCGAGAACATCTCTTCGCCGGCGACGTTCATCACGCCTCCGGCAGACTTGCTTGGCCCGCGCGACGTTCACATCGACGCTGCGCTGCTTTCGAACCCGAGCTGGCCTTCGAGCAGGCTCCTTTCGAAGCCGACCCTCAGGTCGTATCTCGACATGTGCGATTGGGTCATAGTCGACGAAAGGTCGATCGAGCTCACGCTCGGCGGCGAGTCGATGGCCCCGCTCGTGCGCGAGAACAAGAACCTCGTCGTCATCCAATCGTTCTCGGAGCAATACTCCATGCCCGGGGCAAACGTGAGCTACTTAATCGCGCATCCGGATACGATTGCGGAAATCGCGCGCTTCTACGATAGCTCGGGCGTCTCGATGCTTGCCGAAGTTCTCGCAGAACCGCATTTAGTCGAGTATCCGCGCCTCGATGGCGTCCGAGGTTTCTTGTATAGCGAGATTCCCTGGATGCAGTGCATGCTCTCGCTTGTGCCGGGAATCGACATCTTCCCCGCCGAAGCAAATTACGTCATGTGCTCGTACCATAACGGAGGCGACCTGAAGCTCGCTGTGCGCGATATCGACGAGCTTAGCGCGCGCCTTCAGCTGGAAGGCTTCCTCGTCCGCAAGCTTGCAGGCACGCCCGGCCTCGCCAACAACGGCTATTTCTGCGCCGCTGTCCGCACGCGTCAGGACAACGAGAAGCTCATCGAAGCCCTGCGTCGCATCGTCTCGCCTACAAGCTAGCTGAACTAATGAGTAGCAGGACGTTCCTGCGACTCATTTCCCATAGGTGAAGAAAGAGCCGAACCGCCCTGTGAAAATGAGTCGCAGGAACGTCCTGCTACTCATTTTGCCACGCCTACAAGCTACGCCTGAGCTTGCACGCAGGTGATGGCGACGACGCCGTAGATGTCATCGGCATTGCAGCCGCGGGAAAGGTCGTTCACGGGCGCTGCGATACCCTGCGTGACAGGGCCGTATGCTTCCGCCTTGGCCAAGCGCTGCACGAGCTTGTAGCCGATGTTTCCCGCATCCAGATCGGGAAACACGAGCACGTTCGCGCGCCCGGCGACAGGAGAATCGGGAGCCTTGGAAGCACCCACTTCGGGAACAATGGCGGCATCGAGCTGAAGCTCGCCATCGAGCGACAGTTCAGGAGCGAGCTCTTTCGCGATGCGCGTCGCCTCGACGACCTTCGCAGTATCGTCGTTATTCGCCGAACCGTACGACGAATGCGACAACATGGCGACGATGGGCTCCTCCCCCACAAGGCGCTCGAACGAAGCCGCCGAGCTTACGGCGATGTTGGCGAGGCGCTCTGCATCGGGCTGAACCTCAAGTCCGCAATCGGAGAACACGAACGTTCCGTTGGCGCCCAAGTCGCAATCGGGCACGCACATCACGAAGAAAGAGCTCACGAGCTTTGCGCCTGGCGCCGTCTTCAGAATCTGGAGGCTCGGGCGCAACACGTCGCCCGTGGAATGGCAGGCGCCGGCCACCATTCCGTTCGCGCGGCCGCTCTTAACGAACATGACGCCGAGGTACAGCACGTTGTCCATGAGCTCGAGCGCTTGCTCGGGGGTCATGCCTTTCGCCTTGCGGATCTCGTACAGCTGATCAGCCAGCTCCTGCTTGCCTGCAAACGTTGCGACATCGACTATTTCGGCGCCTTCAAGGTTGTAGCCGCTATCGGAAATAGCCTTCGCATCGCCGAGGATGACGAGGTTCGCGATATCGTCGGCGAGAATCTTCTCTGCGGCTTGCAACGTACGCGGGTCATCGCCCTCCGGCAACACGATCGTCTGCTTTTCGGCTTTAGCCCTGGCGATGATTGAATCGAGAAACGCGCTCATGTTTGCCTCCATTCGTATCGGATTGCCGGAAACCGTAGGCAATCGCCCGGCGCCGCATGTGTTGCGCGGCTGCGGGAATTATCTGATTTGTATGGTAATGTTCGGCGCCCTCACGGCCGTCGTTAAAATGGTTCGCGGTTGTTTTTCAGGGGCAAACCGAATCATCGCGAGTGGAAGGGACGATGTGAAGACCATCACGTTCGCCATACCGTGTTACAACTCGGCCGAATACATGGACAAATGCATCGAATCCATACTGGCGTTTGACGACGGAAGCGGCGATATCGAAATCCTCATCGTCGATGATGGCTCCACCAAAGATAACACCGCCGAAAAGGCTGACGAATGGCATGAGCGCCACCCTGACACCATTTACGCCATCCACAAGGAAAACGGCGGCCATGGTTCTGCGGTGAACGTCGGTCTCGCCGAAGCGCGCGGGCGCTATTTCAAAGTCGTAGATTCGGACGATTGGCTTGATGAGGAGGCCATGCGCACCATCATGCCCTATCTCCGCCGCCAAAGCGAGCTTCGCGAGGCTTGCGACCTCGTCATCGCTAATTACGTGTACGAGAAGGTGTTCGAGGGCACGCGCACGGTCATCGACTACCGCAACGTCTTCCCCACCGACAAAGAGTTCACGTGGAACGACATCGGCCATTTCAAGTCGAGCCAATACCTGCTCATGCACTCGGTCATCTACCGCACTGAATTATTGCGCGACGTGAACCTCGTCCTTCCCGAGCATTGCTTCTACGTCGACAACATCTTCGTGTACGTGCCGCTTCCCGCGGTGTACTCGATCCGCTACTTCGACGTAGACATGTACCGTTACTTCATCGGACGCGAAGGCCAGTCGGTCAACGAGGACATCATGATGTCGCGCATCGACCAGCAACTGCTCATCACGCGTTTCATGATTGACGCGGTCGACCTCGACGAGGACGTCGTCCAAAAGAAGCTCCGCCGCTACATGGCGAACTACCTCTCGATGATGATGTGCATTTGCTCGGTTTTCCTACGCATGATCAACACACCGGAATCCGAGCAAAAACGCAAGGGCATTTGGGCGTACCTCATGGAGAAGCGTCCGAATTCCTATTCGATGATTCGCAACAACGTGCTGAACCTCGGTACGAACCTCGGCGGCGAAATCGGCCGGCGCATTGGCTTGGGCGGCTACCATCTCGCCCAGAAGATCTTCAAGTTCAACTAGGCAGGTTAATCGAACGTTACTCCGGGACGATTGAACATTACCCCAGGGGCGGTTGAACATTACCCCAGGGACGATGTTCAAAT
>JAFUCC010000175.1 GCA_017459925.1 Eggerthellaceae bacterium | reverse complement strand
GCAAGTATGACCTGCGCAGCGACGGCTTGGTGACGCCCGTGAAGAGTCAGTCCCCGTGGCAGGCATGCTGGGCGTTCGCCGGCATCGCCGCAGCCGAGACCTCGATGCTCTCGGCAACGGGCTTCGAATACGACAAGCAGACCAACGACGTCGATCTCTCCGAGCGCCATCTCGCATACAGATTTCCGAACGCGCGGCCGATCGCCTCGTAGCAGTCCGAGCCGCCGGCTGTCCTGGGCGCGTCGAAAAGCGGGCGAGGCTTGCGTGCCGGTTTCGCCCGGGTCCACGGCCCGCCGTCCTCCGAAAGCCGGTATCCGACGAGATCGGCAACCGCCTTGGCCTGATCGGGAAACGAGTCGATGCCGTCGAGCTCGCCGATCAATTGGAATACGTCCCACGTCTTGCCGCAGCCGAAGCAGTGCACGGTGTGGCCGTCCTCGTAGTAATGCGCAGAAGGGTCGCTGTCTTCATGTGCCGGCGAAGGGCACCTGAACGACCTGCGCAGGTAGGTGACGCCGCATCGAATGGAGAGAACTTCGGGCATCGCCTCCCGCAAATCATCGCGTTCGCGCTCGCTCACCATCGCACCACCTCCTCCCGAACCGGAGGTTGCCGCAAGGCTTATAATCCCGCATGGAGCGCCTTGCGCTTCCCAAGTGCGCGGCCCGCAGCCAAACGCCGACCAAAGCACCGGCGGCGGGTCGCGCCTCTGTCTGCCTTCTCACGTAGAACCACCTTCTTCCTCGGAAACGTCTACTTGCTCGAACAGTTCACGCCAGTCGCCCGGCCAGCCCACCGCGTCCGCTATGGCGCGGCCGCGCTTCGGATAAGGCGGCTCCAGGCCGCGCACGATGCGCGACACGGCGGGGGCGCCAATGCCCGTGCGCTTGGCGATCATGGCCTGGGTGCCGTGTTTCTCGCAGATAAGCCCTATCCTCAGCGCCTTTCCCGTCCGCCCTCCTGCGGGCTGGTTAGTTGCCATGCCCGATCACCTCGCGGGCGGCGTAGTAGGAGAGGTAGAAGTACCCGGTGGCTTTGCCGTTTTCATCCCGCACGCCATAGGTGCCGTTGTTGATCACGTTGCCGAGGTCGTCCGTTGTCTTGTCGGTCTCGGAACCCCAGCTGTTCTTCACGATCCAGGCGCCGTCACCGTCAGGCTTGGTTTTAGCGGTGGCCTCTTCATCAACAATAGATTTCCCCTCAGCGTCCTTCTTGTACACCGTATGCGTGAAATTGCTCGCCTCATAGCCGTCGTCGTAGCCGACGATGCACACGGCATGGGTGCCGTTTTCTATCTCGAAGGTATACTGGGCCCAAGTATCGCGGTTGATGTAGCGCGAGTCACCCGACTCGCCGGGTGTGGCCTTGTCTGCCTTATACTTTATGGTGACGCCGTGGCCGTTCACCAGCTCCTGCTTCATGGCGGCGATGCTCTGGTCGTTGGGCGTGTTGTCGGCATTCTGGTACTCGGGCAGCACGTTGCCGTCCCTAAGCGTCATAAAGGGAGTAAGCGTGCGGTTGGAGTTGCCGCTGCCGTCGGTTGCGGGGATCGTCCAGTCGTCAAGATAGAAATAGGTGTGATCGTTTTCACAGTACTTTTTAGCTTCCTCCATTTTAGGTTTGAGCACCTCATCGTAGGTAGAGCCAGTGTCCCTCGCTTCCTTCTCCAGCTTCTTCTTGTACTCGTCCGCAGTCATGCCCTCTGTAGATGCATACAGGAGAAGCGTGGTGCCCTCCGGATCGCTTTCGAACGCCTGGGTACTGAGGCGCGACTCCCCTAGCGCATCCACCCCGCGGTACGGGAACATTGCCTCCGCCTGCGGACCGACGCCCTGCGAGAACAGGGTGGTGATGTATACGGGCAAGCCGCCGGCGTCGAACGCCGCATTGCGGTCGCCGCTCACCGTATACGCGCCCTCGCCCGCCTGCGCGGGGTCGTCGACCTCGGTAACGGGATGCAGCGCAAAATATGCGAGATGGCGCTCGGAGAGATCGACGTCGTTGGTCTGCTTGTCGTACTTGAAGTCCGTTGCTGAGAGCATCGAGGTCTCGGCTGCGGCGATGCCGGCGAACGCCCAGCATGCCTGCCACGGGGACTGGAGCTTCACGGGCGTCACAAAGCCGTCGCTGCGCAGGTCATACTTGCTTGGCAGAGTCGATTGCGCCAACAGCATGCGCGGTTGCGCATCCGCACCGTCGTCGGCCGCCCACACGGGATCATTGTTGCTTATAGCCATCGCGTCAGCAGTAGGCTCATCTTGCGCGTCGCGAGCGCTCGCAACCCCCCCCAGAGCTACCGCGAGCGAGAGCGCCAACGCAATCGAGGTGACGACCGCAACCGACTTTTTGTTCTTCCAGTGTTTCCTCATGATCATCTCCCATCACCTTTGGCCTGAACCACGTTGCACATTATATCCCTTTCGCCCTCGTATCGGCACAGATTCGACGTCGGCTACTCCCCCTACCAGACTGCCTAAAAAGCCAACGTGTGTCATTCTGGGTGGAGCGCGAAGCGCGGAATCCTGAGCGAAGCGCAGGTGTGCACAGCAGTCGAAGGATCTCCGCAGGTCGGGCAGCTGCAGGGAAATCCTTCGGCTCGCTCCGCACGCTCGGGATGACATATGTGCTGCTTTTTGGACAGCCTCACACGACACCAGATGAATCTGCTGTTCAATCTCATGTTAACAATAAGACGTAAGAGGTAGGAGACGGTGTTTCGTTTCGTGCGAGTTAAGTTTATCGGGATTGGGGCTATCTAGCGCCCTTCCGAGAATCAGCGTCTGGCAAAGAAGAGAGCCGGCTTTCACTGACGCGACGATGATAGCACGCCAAGCTGGCCGGCTGGGCGATGTTTCCGTCGGTTCGAGGGCGCAACCATCCATGCCCGGCGAAGCCGGGCCGCCGCCAATCCGCGCGAAGGCCACCTTGCCGGGCTGGGGCGCTCCCACGCGCGTGCCTTTTAAACAGTCCGCCGCGGCGTCGGCGACGCGTTCCATGATGATAGAATCCGTCATCGGAGAACCTTTCTTTTCGTGCCGTCGAGGGCTTCACGCTCCGCGGTGCAAAAAGGATGCGCCCGGGAAAACACCGGGCGCCCTTCTGTCCAGCGATACGATTGAAACAGGTGCTCACCACTGCGGAGGGAGCTGGCCATTGCCGGGGTTGCCACCACCAGCATTGTAATCCTGGATGGTCTTTGCAGCCCAGACGATGCACACGGCGAAAACCAAGCTTG
>JAFUCC010000174.1 GCA_017459925.1 Eggerthellaceae bacterium | reverse complement strand
GAACGTCATCCCAGGGAAGATGTTCAATTTGAAGAAACGCTCCTGCGCAAAGATTAGGCCTCAACAAATTGAACATCTTCCCTGGGATGACGTTCAACTGCCCGCTGTCCCGGGGGTGGTGTTCGATTTAATCGTGCGTGCGGTGGTCCTTCAGGTTGGCCAGGTAGCCCGCGAACTCTTCTGACGTGTCGGAGTTGCCGGTGCGCCAATCTTTGTGGTCGATGATCTGCGAATCGAAGCCGTAATACGCGTCGATGTAGGCGATGAGCGCGTCAACCGCTTCCAGCTGCTCGGCGGGATAGTCGCCCGAGCCGCCGACGTGCACCATCTCGATGCCGATCGACCAGGCGTTCATGCCGTAATCGGACACCCAATCGCCCATGGGCACAGTGCCCACCATGTCGTCGCGGCCGTCTTCCGCGATGCCGAATTTCTCGTTGTTGCCCGTATCGCCATAACCCGCATGGTGCGCGATCTTGTCGAGCGGCACGCACTGCACGACGCTGCCGTCTTTGTTCACGACGAAATGCGCCGCCACGCCGTTGCCTGCACCATCCCAATAGTTGATGACGCCCTCGGCATCGCCGTCGCCTTCCGTATCGTGCATGACGATGTACTTCTGGAATTCGGCCGGCTTGTCGCCATGCACGAAGCTGTCGCGGTAGTCCTCGGTGAGACGCAACTCTGCACGAGCGCTTTTGGCAGCTTGGGAGCTTGTAACCTCGTCAGAAACTTCGAACGATTCGGGGGCGCTCGACGACGAAGCCGGCTGCGAAGCGCAGCCCGCCAATCCGAGTGCGAGCGTAATGGCGAAGAGCAGCGCGGCAACATGGAACGGATACCGGGTATGCGTTCCATTACTCACCGCGGAAGCACCTGCGATTACGCTACGCATAATGGAACGCATACCCGGTATCCGTTCCATTATTCGCTGCGCAGAGCTTCGACCGGGTCTTTTCGGCTGGCCGCGCTCGACGGAATGAGACCCGCCACGAACGTCAGGAACACGCTGATGAGCACCAAGATGATGCCGGCGTTCACGGGCAGCAGCGCCACGTTTGGCACATCGAATATGTTGTACACGATGATGTTCGCGGGAATGCACCCAAGTGCCGTCACGCCCACGCCAAGCACGCCGGCGATGAGGCCCTCGATGACCGTCTCGGCGTTGAACACGCGGCTGATGTCGCCCTTCGACGCGCCGATAGAACGCAGGATGCCGATTTCCTTCTTGCGCTCGAGCACCGAGATGTAGGTGATAACGCCGATCATGATCGACGACACGATGAGCGAAATGGCCACGAACGCAATGAGTACGGTCGTGATCATGTCGATAATGGTGGTGACCGATTTCATAAGCGTACCCACGATGTCGGTATAGCTGATGACCTTATCCTCGTCAGTGGCGCGCATCCGATCGTTGTATGCGTCGAGAATCTCGATGACCCTTTCCTTGCTGCTGAAGTCCTTCGGGTAAATCGAGATTTCCGACGGCTTGCCGAAATCGGCGTACCCGAGCTTCTTCAAGTTGTTGTCGTAGGAATGCTCCTCGACCCGCATCATCGACATCATGAGTTCGGTTAGCTCGTCAGGGTCCATGTTGAATTGGAAGGCGCGGGCGAATGCATCGGTATCGACGCTGAACGCGCTACCGAGGCCCGACAGCATCGATTCCATCTGGCCCGTCAGCGACGACATGTACTGCACCATGTACGCCTGAATCGCCGCAGCCAATTGTTGCTGCACGTTCGGCAAAACCTGCGCGGCATAATACTGTGCGACCCGCTGCCCCACGACTGTGCCAACGCCGTCGGGAGTCGTGTTCAGCTGTGCGGCAAGCCCAGCCACGATTTGGTTTTGCAGGTCTTCGGTATCGACCGAATTGCCCACGGCGGCAACAAGGGGCTGGCCCTCGCCGCGGAAGTAGTCGTTCGGGCTCTTCCCCGCATTGGCGGGGTTGAGCGCCCACATGCCGTAACCTTGCGCAAGGTTACGGACGGCCGCACCGTCATCGGTGAATTTCACGTCGATGCCAGCCACGAGAGCAGCAGTATCAACATCGTTGAACATGGCGGCGATTTCCTCATTCGTCGGCGTGGGGAATTCAATGTCGAGCCCCGACAAGTCGAGCGCAGGAGCTTGCGAGGCGTCTATGCCGCTGAAATCCAGCGCGCTCGAATCGAACGCGAACGCCGACGCCAGAGCGCCCTGATCGATGCTGAACAGCGATTCCATGTCGAACGACGAACCGTCTTCGTCTTCCTGCTCTTCGAAGGTCTTGCCGTTGAACACGTCGACCTTCGGGCTGGCCAGCTGGTCCTTCACGATCTGCGACTTGCTCGCATTGTCGACAATGTGCTCGACGAGCGCGGGCGTATAGTAGATGCCCTGGCTTAGCGCAACGGCGTTGGCGCCCTCCTTCGGGCGCACGATGCCGGCGATGACCAGGTCTTCGCCCTTGTTCACGAGGTCTTTCATGTAGTCTTTGTCATCGGACTTGTCGACCCAGACCTTGTTCTCCTCGTTGTACTTGTAATAATCGGTTGCGTTCACCAACTTGAATTTCATGCCGACGATGTCGTCGTACGTCACGTCGATTTCGGTGTCGGGCGTGGTGACTTCCTCTTCGTCGGAAAACTGGCGGATCATCTCCTTCAGCTCATCGTAGTCGCGCAAGCCCAGCACGTACGACATGAAATCGCTGATGCGGCCCGTTTGCGACAACACGAGCACAAGCTCGTTTTCGGCTTCGGGCCAATGGCCGCGCACGATATCGTACTGGCCCTCGATGATGTCGTCGCTTGAGGGCATCTCGGCAAACATGTCAGTCGACATCGACATGGACATGATGCTGTTTGACGAGGCAGTCGATCCAATGCCTAACGACGAGAATGACGTATCGGGGTTAACTTGGCGCACATTTTTGGAAGTGTCGGCGTCGAAGATTTGCGGCGTGACGGCATATTCGTAGAAGATGTCGTTCACGTACTCCTCGATACCCGATTCGCCGCTGTCGAGGTATTCCTTTAGCGCCGCCAAATCGTTGTTGCCGATGCTGGCGAACATGCGCGTCATCATGCGCGATTCCACCACTTTGTCGCTGTCGCGGTCGGCTTCCTGGAACAGCGTCGGGTCAGCGCCCGCGTTTTCCGAACCCGAGGGGTCGTCGTCGCTCGAACCCGACATTCCCACGAACATCGACGTGATGTCGAAGCCCGTGGAGAGGATCTGCAGCGGATACACCGACAACGTGTCCTCTTCCACCGTTTTGATGTAGTTGTTCACGCCATTGGCGAGCGCCAAGATGGCCGCGATGCCGATGATGCCGATGCTCCCTGCAACGGCGGTCATGATGGTGCGGCCTTTCTTAGTCAGCAGGTTGTTCGCAGAAAGCGCGAGCGCCGTGAGGAACGACATGCGCGTGTAATGCGTGGGTTTGGCTTCGGCGGCCGCGACCTCTTCAGCCGTGGGGTCGTACGGATTGGAATCGGACGTGATGCGCCCGTCGGCAAGGTTGACGATGCGCGTGGAGTACTGCTCGGCCAGCTCGGGGTTGTGCGTGACCATGATGACCAGGCGATCGTCGGCGATTTCGGTGAGCAAGTCCATGATCTGCACGCTGGTCTTGGAATCGAGCGCGCCGGTGGGTTCGTCGGCCAGCAGGATTTCCGGATCGTTGATGAGCGCGCGGGCGATGGCGACGCGCTGCATCTTGCCGCCCGACAGCTGCGCTGGCTTCTTGTCGATGTGCTCGGCCAGGCCAACGCGTTCAAGCGCCGCAGTAGCGCGCTGCCTGCGCTCTTCGCGCGACACGCCGGAAAGGGTCAGCGCCAACTCCACGTTGGCGAGCACTGTCTGGTGCGGAATGAGGTTGTAACTTTGGAAGACGAAGCCGATGCGGTTGTTGCGGTAAGCGTCCCAGTCGCGGTCTTTGAATTCCTTAGTGGAAATGCCCTCGATAACGAGGTCGCCCGAATCGTAGTGGTCGAGTCCGCCGATGATGTTGAGCATCGTGGTCTTGCCGCTACCCGATGGGCCGAGAATCGAAACGAACTCGTTGTCGCGGAACGAGATGGAAACGTCATCGAGCGCTTTCTGCGTGAAGTTCGCCGTCGTGTACGACTTGCAGATGTTCTTAAGCTGAAGCATGAGTAACCGCGCCTTTCGCCGGCCGGTGAAACTTGTTTTCCAATGTATTAGTATGCCAGACTACACTTCAGCATGTGAACAGGCCGCTCGGCAGTTCCCAAATCGTAAAATACCCAAATTTGGTCAGAGTAAAAACAGTTGAACGTCACCCCGGGGGCAGCGGGCAGTTGAACGTCACCCCAGGGAAGATGTTCAATTTGAAGAAGCGCTCCTATGCAAAGATAAAGCCCCAACAAATTGAACATCTTCCCTGGGGTGACGTTCAACTGCCCGCTGCCCCCGGGGTGACGTTCAACCGCTCTCGTGTCTATTCGTAGTCGGCTTTCAGCGCCGCCCAGGCTTTGCGGGAGTTGCGGATGACGTCGGCGCTGATGCAGTAGCTGGCGCGTGCCCAGCCGTGGCCGCCGAAGCACTCGGCGGGCACCAGCAGAAGCTCGTGCTCCTTCGCCTTCTCGTTGAAGGCCAGCGAGTCTTCCTCGAGCGCCTTCACCCACAGGTAGAACGCGCCGTCGGGCTGGATGTACTCGTAGCCGAGCTCGTCGAGCATCGAGGTGAGGATCTCGCGGTTCTGGCGGTACGCTTCCACATTCGTCGGCTCGCCGATGCACGTCTCGATGACGCGCTGGAACATGACCGGCGCGCAGATGAAGCCCAGCGCGCGGCCTGCGCCGGCGACGGCGGCAGACACCTCGGCCGCATTGGCGATGCGGTCGCTCACGTACACGTAGCCGATGCGCTCGCCCGGCAGCGACAGGCTCTTCGCCCAGGAATAGCACACGATGGTGTCGGTGTAGAAATTCGCCGTGAAGGGCACGTCGACACCATAGGTGATCTCGCGGTACGGCTCGTCGCTGATAAGGTAAATCGGATGGCCAAGCTCGGCTTCCTTTTCCTCGAGCAGGGCGGCAAGCTCTTCGATGTTCTGCTGCGTGTACACGCACCCGACCGGGTTGTTCGGCGAGTTGATGACCACGGCGGCCGTCTTCTCGTTGATGGCCTGGCGCAGCGCGTCGATGTCGAGCTGGAAGTCGCTTTCGCGCATGGGAACCTCGACGCACGTGCACTCAGCCGATTCGATCATCACCTTGTACTCGGCGAAGTACGGGGCGTTCACGATGACCTCGTCGCCAGGATGCGTGATGGCGGCCACCGTGATGTAGAGCGCCGCCGTGGCGCCGGCGGTCAGGTACACCTGGTTGAACGTCGCCTCGATGCCGAAGCGTTCGCGCAGATTGTCGGCAACGGCCTGGCGCGCCGATTGCAGGCCAGGTGACATGGTGTAGGCATGCAGCTGCTCGGGCGGCTCTTCCAGCAGCTCCTCAATGCGGGCGCGCACAGCGGGCGGCGCCGGAATCGACGGGTTGCCGATGGAGTAGTCGAACACGTTCTCTTCGCCGATTTCGGCCTTGCGCTGCAAGCCGTAGGCGAACTGCTTGCGAATGAAGTTCGGCTGGCTGCCCAGTTGGTACATGCGCTCGTTGATCATGAGGGTCCTTTCGATAATCAATTACCTCGGAGGAAATTGATTCTAGTCGTGCCATTCGTCTTGCGGGTGCTCTTCCAGGGTTTCGGGGCGCACGACCAGCACGTCGCATTTCACGTTGCGGATGAGCTGGGTCGACACGCTGCCGACGAACGCGTACTTGATGTTGGAAAGACCGCGCACACCGCAGATGACCAGGTCGGGGTTGTACGGTTCGACGAGCCCCTCGACCAGCGTCTCGGCAACGCGACCGGCGCGCACCTGCACGTCGATCGACGGGATGCATTCGTCGTTGCGAGCGCGCGTGAAGTACTTGGAGAGCGTCTCCTCTATGCGCTGGCGGCCGTCTTCGATGAGCGCCGCGAAATCGATGCCGTTCGCCTCGTACGGAACCGAGTCGATAACGTGCCCGAACATGACCTCAGCATTGTTATCGTGCGCGATGGAAAGCGCGCGGCGGGCGACGGCTTCCTGCGTGGCGGCACCGTCGAGCGCGGCGAAGATCTTGTTATAGCGTGCCATTCCCCTGCCTCCTGTTCGCTGGCTTTTTCCTCATTGTAACGCGACGCGCTCCACAGCGCATGCTCTTGTCGGCGGAACAGCTCCGTTGCTTCTTACAGCTGCAGTTCCTGGCCAGGCTCGAGGATGATACGGCCTTCTGCTTGGAAGGCTTCGGCTCGCTCGCGGCTGAACAGCTGGGCGGGGTCAGCGGGATCGTCCATGGGAACCAAGTGCACGGGAATGCTGTGACGTGCTGCGACCAAGCGGGCGCATTCGGATGCTTCGGCAACGTCCATGTTGTAGAAGCCGTCGCCGGGGAACACCGCGTAGTCGAGCTGCATCTTCGCCAGCTTCCCGCAGCGCATGTCGTCGGTCGTGCTCGTGTCGCCCGAGGCGTAGAACTTCACGCCGTCGAACGTCAGCACGAGCCCGACGCATTCGTCGATGGGATGGTTCTTGTTGCACGCCTGAACGGGCACAATGGTCACGCCGTGCGATTCGAACGCGCGATACTCGTACGCGCTGGCGATGAACTGCTTCGAGCGCAGGATCTCGCACCCGGGCGCGTGCGGCATCTTTTCCACCTGGTTGTGGTCGAAATGCTCGTGCGTCACCAAGACGAGGTCGGCGGGAAGGTCATACCCCTCACCCGCGAACGGGTCAACGTACACCACCGTGCCGTCGTCGAGCACGAACCGGTAGGACCCATGTCCCTGATACAGCATCTTCGCCATTGCGATCTCCTTCCGAACGTTCCGGTAATCAATTTCCTCCGAGGAAAATGATTACCGGATCAAATGTATCCAGGCGCAGCCAATTACCGCTGGATAATCAATTTCCTCGGAGGAAATTGATTATCCACTACATGCTGGAGAAACGCTCGGGCGACACCGTGATGTCGGGATCCTTCGCGTCGGGAGCCTCTTCCAGCTTCTCCTCGATCACGCCGGGGTTCAAAGCCTGCTTGGCCTCTTTCACGGCGCGCTTCTTCTGCTTCTTGGCGGCCTTCGCCTGCTGGCTGTTGCCACCGGCCAGGCGCTCTTCCAAGCGGCCGACCAGGTTGGCCAGCGGAATGGTGAGCACCAGGTAGAAAATGGCGGCCACGATGTAGGGCGTGATGGAGCCGGTCGAGGCCACGATCGTCTTCGCGTACATGACGATTTCCATGACACCGACGGCGGCGAGCAGCGAGGTGTCCTTGTACAGCAGGATAAACTCGCTGGTCATGGTGGGCAGCACGCGGCGGATCGTCTGCGGGATGATGACGAACATCATCGTCTGCGCGCCGGTCATGCCGAGCGAGCGCGACGCCTCGAACTGGCCCTTGCTGATGGACTGGATGCCCGCGCGGAAAATCTCGCACTGGTAGGCCGCCGAGTTCAGCGCCAGCACAATGACGCCCAAGATGAACGGCGGAATCTGCACGCCCGCAAGCGGCAGGCCGAAGAACGCGATGTAAATCTGCAGGAACACGGGCGTGCCGCGGACCACGTTGACGTACAACGCGCCGATGCCGCGCAGGATCTTGATCTTCGACATGCGCATGAACGAGAACGCGAGGCCGATGGGAATGGCCAGAGGGAACGCGATGAGCACGATGGCGAGCGCCATGAAGAAGCCGTGCAACACCACGGGGAAGCTGCTAACCAGGATGGGCGGGTTGAAGAACAGGCGCAGGAACTTGTTGGAATTCCACGCCTGCACCCACGGTTGCTGCTCGAGGTACGTTGCAAGCTGCTGCGTGGGCGACGTGACAGCCACGCCGATGTCGGGAATGTCGTCGATAGCCAGGATGGTGCCGTCTTCGAGCTCGTAGGTGCCCGTGATTTCCATATCGCCGCCGGCCACGGGGAACACGATGCCGTACAGCTCGATGCGCAGGTAACTGCCCGCTGCTGCCGGCTCTTCCAGCGTGCACACGGCCGCCTGGCCTTCGACAGCAAACGTGCAAGCGGGGTTTTCGCGGGTCATGAGGTCAGCGCCGGACAAAATGGTGAGGCGCGCATCGTCGACTTCGAACTCGGTGCCCTCCGGCAGCGTCAGCGTGATGGCCTTCACCTTTTCGGTTTCGGCAGCTTGGCCTTCCCACGTGATGCGCGTCTCCACGCCGCCGAGCACGTCGCTTCCCGTGTCGCCGTTCGGACGTGCCGTGCATTTCATGGTGTCGAGCGCGTACGCGGCCTGCGAGAAGCTGCTCGCCGCCACGATGACTATCAGCAGCGCCGTCAGCATCAGGTCGATTGCCCGTGCAGCGCGTGAATGTACGAGGTTCATGTTGGTCCTTATCGTTTTCGAACAACGAACCTTCATTATAGCTTTGATGATGCCGATTAGCGCATGATGAGCATCAGGACGTTCCTGCTACTCATTTTCTCGAAAATGAGTAGCAGGAACGTCCTGATGCTCATCATAAAGAAGCCCCCGCACAATGGCGGAGGCTTCCGGACTTCGGCTTTCGCGCAGGACTACATGTACTGCTGCAGCAGCTTGTCGAACGTGCCGTCGGCGCCCATCTCAGCCAGCGCGGCGTTGATGGCCTCAGTCAGAGCATGGTTATCCTGGCTGACGACGATGGCGTACTCCTCGCCGGTGGCGATGGACTTAACGACAACGGCGTCCTGATAGGCATCGGCGAGCATCTTCTCGACGACGGCCTTGTTGGTGCACACGGCGTTAGCCTGGCCGGACTGCATGGCGGCGAATGCGTCGGTGGAGTTGCCGTACGCCTGAGCGGTAGCGTTCGGGTAGTTCTCCTGGACGTATGCCTCGCCGGAGGTGCCGGACTGGACGGCGATGATGACGCCTTCCTTGTTCAGCTCGGCGTCGGCGTTGTCAGCCGTGATGGCGCCGTCCTTCATGGCGGCGATAGCCTGGTCATCGACATAGTACGATCCGGTGAAGTCGATCTCCTTGGCGCGGTCGGGGTCGACCGTGAAGCCGGAGATGCCCATGTCAGCCTGACCACCAGCGGCGATGGCCGGGATGATGGCGTCGAACTGCAGGGTCTTGAACTCGACCTCGAGGCCGAGGCGCTTGGCAACTTCCTTGGCGATCTCGATGTCGAGGCCGACGTACTCGCCATTCTCGAGGTTCTCGAACGGCGGATAGTCCGGCGACGTGGCGACGGTGAGCTTGCCCTCGGTCACGAGCGCGATCTCGCCAGCGGCGGCGCTGCTAGCGGAAGCAGACTCGCTGCTGGCGCTTGCGGAAGCAGACGAGCTGCTGGCGGAAGCCGAAGCGCTGCTCGAGGAGCTGCCGGAGGAGCAGCCAACCAGAGCCAGCGCGGCGACCATGACGGCCATGGCGGCCAAAACAAGGTACTTCTTTGCCTTCATATGATTCCTTCCCTAACGGATTTCCTTCCCGTGCGCGTTTTGCGCAGCGCTTACGATAGCGCAATTCATCAGCAATTGCGATGTTCGAAGCCAAACATGCATCAATAATAAATGAGTCGGAGGACGTTCCTGCTACTCATTTCCGCGGAAATGAGTAGCAGGAACGTCCTCCGACTCATT
>JAFUCC010000173.1 GCA_017459925.1 Eggerthellaceae bacterium | reverse complement strand
TGATACGATGGGGTTGGACATGGCTCTGCCTCCTAGCATGATCGGTTTCTAGACAACTCCAATCATACCGACGGGCATGGGCCATGTCTTCATCTCCAGACGTGTTCAGCTGTCAAAGTGCGCAAGAAATTTTACGTTACCTAAAGCATCGCGGTATGCGCTCGTTTTCGCGTTTCGTGGAAGGATATCGCCCTAAGTACGACCGCCTGGCAGGATAACGCGCACAAGTACGGATTATCCTGCCAGGCACTATGCGGAAATCGTACTTGGACCCATATCCTTCCACGAAACCTCTCCGAGTTGCACGTGTGGCAGCATATCGCCCAAAGTACGACTTGCTCTTGCAAGACTGGCAGGATATCGATAGAAGTACGAGTTGCTCTTGCGGGTATGGCAGGATATCGCCCGAAGTACGGATAGGGTCTGCAAGCCTGGCAGGATATCGCTAGAAGTACGACTGGGGCCGTAGGTATGGCAGCGCCGAATCGCCCATTGTGAACGATCCGGTTTCTTCGGAGCAACAAGAAACCGGCGCAACATTCGCACTGATGCGCCGGTTCAAGCCAGCCTAGTTCTTTGCCTATTAACACGTCACAAGTACGCGAAACCGCCAATAAGGACGTTCCCTTACAACAATCCTTCGAGCTCCAGGTGCCGGGTCAGGGCCTCTTCGTGAATGCTGAAGCGTAGGGCCGTTTCGGGGGTGATGCGGCCTTCCTTCGCCAGGTTGAACAGGCTTTGGTCCATGGTGCGCATGCCGTCCTTGCCGCCGGCGGCGATGACCGAGTCGATCTGGTGGGTCTTGCGCTCGCGGATGAGGTTGCGGATGGCAGGGTTGCTCTTCATGATTTCGAAGACGGGCGTGACCTTGCCGTCGACTGTCGGCACGAGCTGCTGGCAGACGATGGCCTGCAACACCAAAGACAGCTGAATGCGGATCTGGTGCTGCTGCACGGCGGGGAACGTGTCGACGATGCGGTCGACCGTGCCCGATGCGCTCGTGGTGTGCAGCGTCGAGAACAGCAGCTGCGCCATCTCGGCGGCGGTCATGGCGGTGGCGACGGTTTCGGGGTCGCGCATCTCGCCGAGCAGGATGACGTCGGGCGACTGGCGCAGGGCCGAACGCAGCGCTTCGGCGTAGGTGGCGACGTCAGTGGGAATCTCACGCTGCGTGACGATGCAGGTGCCGTGACGGTGCACGTACTCGATGGGGTCTTCCATCGTGATGATGTGGCCGTTGCGCTCGTGGTTCAAACGGTCGATGATGCAGGTGAGCGTCGTGGTCTTGCCCGAGCCGGCGGGGCCGGTGACCAGCACCAAGCCCTTGGTCAGGCGCGCCAGGCGCAGCACGTCCTCGGGGATCTCGTATTCTGCGGGGTCGGGCAACCCGAACGGAATGACGCGGATGATGGCCGACATGGAACCGCGCTGGCGGAACACGTTGGCGCGGAAGCGGCCGACGCCGGCGATTGCGAACGAGAAGTCCTCGTCGTGGTTCACGTTCTCTTCCATCAGGCGGAAGTCGCGGTCGGCGAGTTCGTAGATGCCACGCACGACCTCCTTCGTGTCGGCGGGCATGAGCGACTGCTCGCCCAGGCGCATGAACCGTCCGTTCGCCTCGAACGTCAGCGGTTGTCCGGCGATGATGAAGATGTCAGACGCCTTCTCGTCGACCATCCTCTTCAGCAGCGGTGTAAGCTCCATCATGTCCCTCGTTTCGCCTATCGTAATGCTCGTCCTTAAGCGCCTTGCCACAAGGTGCCCGCCGTTGGGGCCTCTTGCTGCGCCGACGCCATCTTCCATTCGTCAATACGGTACGTCGCATCGTCCCGTATTGTAACGGCAACGGTTAAACGCCGTGTGTTTTCGCAGATAAATTCTGCGGTCACGGTCGTGTCTTCGATGTTGGCCGTGCAATCGACGCGCCCGTCGCCAGCTTCGCGCGCTTGCTGGCAAATCGCGTCGAGCCTGCGCTGCACGGCTTGGGCTCCGTCGGTTGCCGAGCCGCCTTGCACGCGAACGCCGGCAAGCGCGTCGTCGATGCCGGCGACGAACTCTTGGCCGGCCGACTCGTTCAAATACAGCAGCTGGTTCGCGTTCGCCTGACGCTCGGATATGGCTGCGGTGGCGTTCGACGTGGAAGCGGCCAGCACTGCCAGCACCGCCATGCAGATGATGGCGATGAGCGTGATGATCGACACGGGCCCGATGCGGACCTTGTCGCCCTGGTGAAGCTGGATGCGCGCATGTTGCGAATCCTGGGCCATCATTCCACCTCGCTTTCCGAACTCGCGGTGTCGGAAGCGGCGTCTTCAAGGCCCGTCGTATTGGCAGGCTCGCTCTCGTAGTGCGACGTGTCGATGGAATAGACCGGCGTGCCACCAGTTACGCCGGCCGTGTCGTACACGTCGATGTGCGCGTAGTACATGGTGCCGTTCGCACGTGAACCCTCGGTCACCTCGCACTTGATGATGAGGTCGCCCAGCGTGGTGCTTTCGTCGACGCCAGTCGGATCGGCCGCGAAGTGCTCGGCGATGCTCGTGGCGGCGATGGTTGCCGCGTCGAGCGTGCGGCTTTCGACGCTGCGGCTCAGCGACGCCGTGAACACGCGCGTCAGCACCGCAAGCGATGCCACCAGGAACACGAGCAGCAAGATCGATTCGACGATGAACGCCACCGAAGACCAGGACTGGCGAGTCCTCATGCGGGATTTGCGGGCCATGAACTCCATGCTCACGCCGCACCTCCCTGGTAACTGCGGAGGGCGATGTTCGTCGCGCCTTGGTCGGTGTAGATGACGAGCAGGTCGCCGTGAAGCTCGAAGTCGAACGTCGTCGACGCGATGAGCGCCTGTGCGCGTTCGGGGTTGTAGGCGGAGCCTGCCGTGGAGTATTCCTGCACGATGTTGCCGTTGTACAGGTACATGCGCATTTCGTAGGAATCGCCGTCGCTGCCATGCTCGGTCAGCACCAGAGCGCGCCCTTCGGGTCCGTTGCCCGTGCCGAGCGCGCTTGCCGTGTCGTTGGAATGAACGTTGCTGGCCAGCAAGCCGGCTTGCATGCGGGCAGCGTTGGTTTCGAGCTGGTTGTTGGCAACCGCTTGGTACATGGCCACGCCTATTGCCAGGCCCGACATGAGGATGATGAAGAACACGGCCAGAAGCACGATGGTGAACGTGCGGGCGTTGGCCACCTTGCCTCGCGGGGCCTTCGAGCGTTCGTACGCCGCTACGGCGTTGTAATCGATTTCCACGCTCATCGCGCCGTCACCACCACGCTGGGCAAGACGTTGTCGGCGAACCACTCGTAACTGACCACGTAGTCGTTACGGTTGATGACCAGGCCGTAGTTCTTCTCGAGATGCTCGAGCGTCGACGGGTACGACCCTTCCACCGCGCAGCATTGCTTGGCGGCGTTGAGCACCGACTCGCGCACCGACATCGCCGCCTGTTCGCGCGCGCTCGCTTGGGCGGTGATCGCGGCGAACACGGCGAGCACGGCAAGCGCGATGACGATGATGGCCGTGGCCAGGCGCTGTGCCCTGCGGCGCTTGATCTGCTCGTATGTCATCTCGTGGTACAAGCGGGCTTCCTTACCCGATCGATCCCATGATGCCGATGAGGGGCAGCATGACGGCGATGAGCGTGGCGCCCACGGCGACGGTCAGGAACGCCGCGAGCACGGGCTCGATGCTGTCGAGCGCGCGGTCGATCTGCACCACGGCGTCGTCGAAGAACGTCGAGGAGAGCTGCGACAGCGTTTCGTCGGTGTTGCCCGAGCGCATGCCTACGTTGAGCATGCGGGCGTATAGCGGCTCGAAGATGCGGTGCTCGCTAATGGCCTGCGTGAGGCTGCGCGGGTTCTCGATGTCGTTCATGCTGTCGGCGGCCTTCACCAGGCGGGCGCGCAGCTTCGCGTGGTCGACCGTCTGCACGGCGCGCGACATGGCCTCTTCGTCGGTGATGCCAGACGACACGAGCGTTGCGAGCGCCATGGTGAAACGGGAAAGGGCCAGCTGGTACATGGCCTGCTTGGTCGGCCCGAAATGCTCGAGAAGGTGCATGACGCGCTGACGGCCGCGCGGCGAGCCGGTGGCCGCCACGAGCAGCAACGCGACAACGGCGCACACCACCATGATGATGAGCGCGACCCAGCCGATGGTCATCGATATGGCCACGCTGGAAAACGACCCGCTCGCCAGCGAGCCGGCCATGTTCGCGTACACGTCGGAGAACACCGGCAGGATGACCGCCACGGTGAACGCCAGGATGATGGTCATGATCACGAGCAGCGCCGCCGGGTAGCCCACGCTGCTGCGCAGCTTCGTGAACAGGCGGTCCTCCTCGTCGTAGTACACCTCGAGGTTGCGCAGCACCTGCTCGAGATGGCCCGAGCGCTCGCCCGTGTTGACCATGTCGACGGCGTATTGAGGGAACGCGCCCGTCTTCTCCATGGCCGCGCCCAGGCTGTCGCCCGCAGACACGTTCTGGTACAGGCGGTTGCACACGTCTTGGAACCGCGAGCGCTCGCGGTTCTCGGCGAGCATGAGCGTCGCCTCGTCTGTCTGGATGCCGGCCGAGAGCATTGTCGCCATGCTGCCGCAAAAGGTGCTAAGCGCGCTGCTCTCGAGCAGTTTCTGTGCCATGTCGTTCTCTCCCTCTTAGGCTATCTCGCCAATCTTCACATTATAGTGAATTGCCGTTCATAATGCTGTTGTTCGAAATTGAACATCACCCCTGGGATGACGTTCAATCTGCTCCCTTTCCAACAATCGCCTTCACGTTAGTACACGTACCTATCTGTGTAGCTGGTGCCATCGCCGGTGAACTCGGTGCTGCCGGAGGCGGCGAACGTCAGGTCGACGCGCGACCACGTGTCGGGGTCGACCGAGAATTCCCCGGTATGCCACGATCCGTCGATGTAGACCATGATCCACGCATGGTACAGGTCACCAGGCGAAACGTAGCCGGTGATGATCTTCGTGGGAATGCCCTGGCTGCGCAACATGGCGGCGCCGAGCGAGGCGTAGTCGAAGCAGACGCCCGTGCCGGTGGCCAGCGTGTCGTCGGGGTTGGGGATGTAGCCGGTCGTCGTCGAGAGCAGCTGGGCCTTGTCGGTGTCGTAGGAAACGTTGTCCACGACGTATTCGCATACGGCCTGCACGGCTTCGCCCTGGTTCGCTGCGCTGGCGGTCACTTGACGGGCGATCTGCACGCATTGGCTGGTTTCGTCATAATCGCAGAATTGGTTCGGAATGGTGAACGGCGCGAATTCTGAAGAGAGCGCCACATCGTCTTCCACGCTCTCGAGCTCGACGTAGTTGTTTCCGTCGGTGTTCTTCATGATGCGGAAACGGTACGCGCCGTTGCCCATGTTGATGGGGTACACCGTGGGCGTGTCGTCGTTGGGAAGGTCGTAGTTGTACGTCATGTCGCCGCTGGCTACCTGGAACTTCAGCCGTGCGGCGCTTGACGAATGGGCAATTACGTAGCCGTCTGCATCGTGGGAAATGTCGATGGAAGGCCCGTCTTGCGAAACCGTGGGCATTTCGACGCTTGCGGGCTGATCGAACGATGCGCCCGTAGGCCCCGTCGCTGCCGCTGCCGTGCCCGCGCCGCTTCCGCCCGCACCGCCGCCCGAGCAGGCAGCAAGCGAGATGACAGCGCAAAGCGCCAAGATTGCGTACGCAACCTTCATCTGATGCCGTGCGTCTTGGCGCAAACGTCCCATAACCCTTCAATTTTACAAGATGAATCGTAAACATGCAGGACAAGCAAGCGTGCGCGGGAAACGGCGGGCCGTTGAACGTCACCCCGGGGAAGGCGGGCAGCTGAACGTCACCCCAGGGAAGATGTTCAAATTCGTTCAACTCACCTTTGCGCAGAAGCGTTCCTTCAATTTGAACATCTTC
>JAFUCC010000172.1 GCA_017459925.1 Eggerthellaceae bacterium | reverse complement strand
GGTACCCGAGCTCCGCCCTCACCGCCGCATGGTTGAACCCGCATTCTATGAACAGGTATACGGCTTTGGTTCTTTCTTCTTGGGTGTGCATGACCTTCCTCCTGACTCCCTATGGAGTCCAGGATTTTGTCCGCACCCCCCTGCTTTTCAATTTGAACACCACCCCTGGGGTGATGTTCAAAAAGGCCACGACGAATCGCGGCCTTTTGGTTCAGCTTGCTATTGCGTTGTTGATGGTCGTTTGAACGTCATCGACGCGTCGGTGCTGTCGACGATGGTCAGCTCCTCGTTTTCAAGTTTCAGCTTCGCATCGCTGCCGTCGAGGGTGATCTTGCCTTCGGTATTGCTCGAGGCTTCCCATTTGACGTCCTTGTTCTCGCCGAACAAGCTCATTGCGCCAGTACCGTCCTCATTCAGCGTCAACGTGACGGACAGCCCGAGCGATTCCATGAGCGCAATCGAATCGGCATCGAGGTTCTCATCGCTGCCGTACGCGAGCTTCCAGTCGCCCGTGTACTTGCTCTTGTCCACGCCGCCGCAGCCGACGAGCGCGAAGCACAGCACGAACACGCAGCACAAGGCGGCGATGATTCCGATTTTCTTGCTCATAACGCATCCTTCCAATCGATTGCATCGACTGAGCACATTGTAGCGCATTGCGCTTTAGCCGGCTAAAGTTAGCCGACGACCGAACCGCCGCAGTACTCGCAACGCCCGCTGGCGTCGGGAACCGTCGCCGCGTTGCAGTGCGGGCAGGTCACGGCCATCTTCGGGGCGGCAGCGGCAGCGGCTTCGTCGCGCACGCTCTGGCGCACGTCGGTCAGCGCCGTGCGGATGTCCTGCGCAATCTGCTCGGCCGAGTTGTATTCCGCCGAGCCCTTCTGGTCGATGTCGCCGCTATGCGTCTTGAACTCGATTTCGTTGAACCACGGCGAATTCACGTGAATGGTGACCCAAATCTCGTAGTCGAGGTCGTAGCGCGGCGGCGTGTAGCTGACCTTGTTGCCCTCTTCGTCTTCGCGCTTGATCTCGGTCTTGTTTTCCTTCACCTCGATGTCACAGCCGGTGACCTGCGAGAAATCCATGACGTCGGGGTTCTCGTCCTTCCAGCGGCTCGAACCCGACACGATGAATTTGCGCGCGTCCTCGTCGAGCAGCACCTTGGTGTTCGTGCCCAGCGTGCGCGTGTTGTTGAAAGCGGCGACAGCGTCCTTGTTGGCTTCGCGGTACGCAAGCTGGTCGTTGATCTCGGCTAACGTGGATTGTCGGCGCTCGCTGAAGAACGGGGACAGCTTGCTCGCGCAATCCTTGCAGATCATGCCGTCTTCGAGCTTGCGCTTGCCCATACGGATTTCCTTGCCGCACACATCGCAGGCTTCCTTGCTGAAGAACATAGTCGCCACCTTTCTCGAGCGGATGATGGTTTCATATTACAACGCAATTGCTGGGCCTTTGGGGTCAAAACGCGAGCGGCGCCCGGTTTCCCAGACGCCGCTTCGCATTAGTTGACTTGTTGCGATGAACTTACACGATGCCCTGGGCGATCATGGCGTCGGCGACCTTCTTGAAGCCGGCGATGTTGGCGCCGGCGACGTAGTTCTCGTCGAGGCCGTATTCCTTGGCGGCGTCGTCGCACGCATGGTAGATGCTCTTCATGATGCCCTGCAGCTTGGCGTCGACCTCTTCGAAGGTCCAGGAGAGGTGCTCGGCGTTCTGCGACATCTCCAGACCGGAGGTGGCCACGCCGCCGGCATTGGCAGCCTTGCCGGGGAAGAACGCAACGCCGTTCTCCTGCAGGTAAGCCGTAGCCTCGAGCGTGGTCGGCATGTTCGCGCCCTCGCCCACGATCTTGCAGCCGTTAGCGACGAGCTTCTCGGCGTCTTCCAGGAGCAGCGTGTTCTCGCGAGCACACGGCAGGGCGATGTCGCACTTCACACCCCAAACACCGCGGCCGTCTTCGGCATGGTACTCGGCGTTCGGACGATGATCGGTGTACATTGCCAGGCTGACGCCCTTGTCGTTGCCGGAGCGCTTCGCGTTGTAGATGGCCTCGAGCGCCTCGACGGACAGGCCCTCTGCATCGTAGACCCAGCCCTTGGTGTCGGAGCAGGCAACGACCTTCGCGCCGAGCTGCTCGGCCTTCTGAATGGCGTAGATGGCGACGTTGCCGGAGCCGTGCACGACCACGGTCTTGCCCTCGAAGGAATCGCCGTGGCACTTCAGGTACTCGTCGACGAAGTACACCAGGCCGTAGCCGGTGGCCTCGGTGCGGGCGAGCGAGCCGCCGAACGACAGGCCCTTGCCCGTCAGCGTGCCCGTCCACTCGTTGGCCAGGCGCTTGTACTGACCGAACATGTAGGCAACCTCGCGGCCGCCCACGCCCAGGTCGCCGGCGGGAACGTCGGTGTCAGGGCCGATGTGGCGCGTGAGCTCGGTCATGAAGGACTGGCAGAAACGCATGATCTCGAAGTTCGACTTGCCCTTCGGGTCGAAGTCGGAACCGCCCTTGCCGCCGCCCATCGGCAGCGTGGTCAGGCTGTTCTTGAAGACCTGCTCGAAGCCCAGGAACTTCAGCATGCCCAGGTACACGGTCGGGTTGAAGCGCAGGCCGCCCTTGTAGGGGCCGATGGCGCTGTTGAACTGCACGCGGAAACCGCGGTTGACCTGCACCTTGCCCTGGTCGTCAACCCACGGCACGCGGAACTGGATGATGCGCTCGGGCTCGACCATGCGCTCGAGGATGGCCTGCTCCTGGTAAATCGGGTCGCTCTCGACCACGACACGCAGCGATTCCAGAACCTCGGTGACCGCCTGGATGAACTCGGGCTCGTTGGCGTTCTTCGCCTTGACGTCGGCAAGGACGTCGTCTACGTACGACATACGCACTCCTTAGTTTGTTCCCTGAACCTGACCAATTGCGCGCCGCATGCTTTCGGCACGCGCCAACCATAGTAGGAAGCGGCCCCGCTGAAAAGGTTTCAGCGATGTTAAACTTCGTAACTGGTTAACAGGACATTCTGGAACCGATACCGGATATGCGTTCCGGGAGTGGAGAAGGCAATGCCGGCGATCATTTCGCATCACCTGTTCGGCGAAGAAGCGTACGAAGCGCTTGCGCCCGTCGTGGGCGAAAGCGCTACTGCCCGCGATGCCTTCCTCTTGGGAAACCAAGGTCCCGACCCGCTGTTCTGCCTGAAAGCGCTGCCGTCTTCGGTGGGTTTCCGCAGTACGGGAACGACCATGCACGCGAAACGACCCGACGTATTGCTGGCCGCCTTCCATCGGCATTACATCGCGCGGTCTGACGAGAACGCGCCTTTGAAGGCGTTTGCCTGCGGATTCCTATGCCACTACCTGCTCGATTCCATCGCGCACCCGCTCGTGTACGCTCAGCAATACGCCGTTTGCGCCGGGGGAATAGAAGGGCTGCCGCCCGAGCGCAGCGGGCGCGAAGTGCATGCGCTCATCGAGACCGACCTCGACGAATACCTGCTTCTGCAGAAACGGGGCGAGACAGTCGAAACGTTCGTGCCCCATCGGGAAACGCTTCGTTGCAATGCCGATGTTTTGCGCGCGATTTCCGCGGCCATGGCGCCCGTCACACAGGATGCGTATGGCATTGGGCTTCACGCCAACGCCTTCGCGACAAGCGTGCTCATGTACCGCGCTGCGCAGACTGCGCTCGATTCCAAGCGCGACGGATTGCGGAGCCGTCTCGACTACGCGCACGTGCTGGCTGGCCCGGCCTACCTGCACGTCCAGGCGCTCACGCACACGGGCGACCCGCGCGACACGCCCTTCGCGAACAACGACCACATTGCTTGGGCGCACCCCTTCAAGCCAGGGGAAATCGTCAGCGCCAGCTTCGACGAGCTGTACGACGACGCGCTTTCCCACGCGCTCGCCCTCATCCCCCAATTCGCGCAGCCCGGCTTCGCGCGTGCCCAGTGCGAGGCAATCGCAAACGGCATCAACTTCTACGGCCAGCCTGTTGGGTGAGGGCCGCCTGCGGGAAGTTGAACGTCACCCCGGGGAAGGCGCCCATATTGAACGTCACCCCAGGGAAGATGTTCAATTTGTTGAGGCTTTATCTTTGCGTAGAAGCACTTCTTCAAATTGAACATCTTCCCTGGGGTGACGTTCAATATGGGCGCCTTCCCCGGGGTGACGTTCAGCCTGTAACGCTTGCGTGAACGTAATGCAGCGTGTTGGTTCATGCCCAGTTCATGCGGCGCTTCTACGCTAAGTCCATGTTCTGGGACGCGGTTCTTGGACGGCCGAACGATGCGGCGCGCGACGCATGCTGCGCGGCTACTCCAAGCCCCTAGCCGACGTTTCCAGCGCCATCACGGCCCGTTTCTTGGCGCGTCAGAAGACGAACGATTGCACCGCATGCGGCCATCTTAGGGGTACGCCGCGTGGAAACGGGAGTCGATCCCCCTGGCGTTTCTTTCCATCAATCCCTACGCCAGGGGGCGGCTTGATTCCGTCTTCCCTTTCCCAAAATGAGCAGCAGGACTGTCCTGTGACTCATTTCCTGGAAGTCATCCGAGCCTTTAGCCCGTCATAGGAAATGAGTCACAGGACAGTCCTGATACTCATTTTCAGCCACTAATAAGAAGAGCCCCCGATTGCTCGGGGGCTCTGTGTTGCTTGGTCCGATCTTCTTCGGAAGCGCGCTAATTAGGCGTTGCGCTGAGCGATGGCACGCGGGCCAGCGAAGATGAAGAAGAACACGAACGGCAGCAGCATGCCGGTTGCCATCAGCGGCAGGGCCATCGGCGTCTGCGAGAAGGGCTTGCCACCGAACATGTCGGCAGGAAGCAGCGGCAGCACGATGCAGAGCACTGCCAGCAGGGCGACGATGACCATCATGATGGCGAACAGCGTGGTGCCGGTATCGCCATCGTCGCCAGAGGCCTCGGCGGCCAGCTGGTCCATCGTCTTGCCGCCGGTCTCCTTCACGAAGAGCAGCGTGCAGATGAAGCCGAGCGCGAACGGGATGATGAGCGTCAGAACGACGGTCGACCAAGCCGGGATGATCTCGGCCAGCTGCTTGCCAGAAGCGGCAGCGGCAGCCACAGCGTCCGGGTTGCTGAGAGCCGGGTTCGTCATCGTGAAGGCAGACGCGAAGGCGCCGAGAACGATGGAAGAACCGGAGCCGCCGAAGCGGGCGAACGCCTGGCACCAGGCGACGCCGGTGTTGCGGATGGCGGTTGGGTAGGACTCGGGCATCAGCGGCTGGACGGCGGTGATGGCGTAGTTCAGGCAGAAGCCGAACAGGAGCATCAGAACCATGTACAGGACATAGTTCGCGTTCGTCGGGTCGTACTGAATGAAGACCGAGCACAGGATGATGGCGATGACGCAGGCGATCCACGAAGCGGCCAGGTTGCGCTTACGGCCGATGCGGTCGGAGACGAAGCCGACGGCGATGTTCGAGATGATGGCTGCGACATTGTTGAGCGTCTGCAGGTTGACGGAGTCACCGGCAGAGTAGCCCATGGCCTGGAACCAGGTGGGGATCCAGGCGTTCATGCCGTACACGCAGAACTGGCCCACGAAGTAGCAGGTCCAGATGGCCGCGGTGGCGACGATGAACTTCTTGGAGAACAGGACGTTCGGACCGACGTTGGCCGGTTTCGGCGGGACGACCAGCAGGTTCGGGTCGCGGTCGGTGACCTGGCCGTTGTGGTGCTTCTTCTCGATGTCGGCGAGGGCCTGGACGGCCTTATCCTTCTGGCCGCTGTTCGCGTACCAGTGCGGGGTCTCGTGCATCGCGAAGATGAGCACGATTCCGTAGATGATGGGCAGGGCGCCGATCAGGTAGCAGAGGCGCCAGTTCTCGAAGTAGGTAGCACCGTTGGCGAGCAGGATCTCGGTGCCGGTGAAGTCGCCGAGGATCGAGGCCGGGTTGGTGCAGATCGGGGCGGCGATGAGGCCGGCGAGCACCCAGCCGGCGACCATGAAGGCCATGCCGAAGGTCACGAACACGCCGCGGTTCTTCGAGGGAATCGTCTCGGAGAAGCAGGTGGTGACGATGGGGATGCAGGAGCCGACGCCGAAACCGGCGATCAGGCGCCAAACGGCGAAGAAGCCCAGGCTGTTCGAGAACGCCTGCGGCAGCGTGAACAGGCCGTAGAAGATAACCGCGATGATGAGCATCTTCTTACGGCCGATGCGGTCGGACATAGCGCCGCCGACGGCGCCGCCGAGCACCATGCCGAGCAGGCCCCACGTGGTCAGCGAGCCCATCTGGGCGGAGTTGACCGTCATGGTTTCATAGTTGATGAGGCCGAACGAAGCGGCAAGGTACGAGTTCGTCGAGTTAACGATCATGAAGTCGTAACCGTCGAAGATGTTGGCCAGGCCCAGCAGGATGAACATGAGCCATGTGTGGCCGTTAATACCGAATGAGTCGATAACTTCGGAGATTGTCCACTCTTTGTTATCCATCATCCCTCCTTAACACGATTAGATAACGACTCGGATTCGCGTGAATCCGCAGAGCTTATGTTGAGAGCGTCCTCCTTTCCAAAGCAGTCGTTTGTGTTAAGCGATTTCGGGTTAACGCCCCTATTTGACCAGCCCCGAAAGTACTGATCACGCTAGCCTGAGACCGCTTCGGCATCACCAAGCCCCTGTGATGCCAGATTTACCAGATGGTATAGAAGGAGCAATAAGCCTTTATGAACGGGACTGTTCAAATAGTTCATATGCAGTTCACATAAGCTTGGTAAAGTTGCGAAAATTATTCATCGTTAGTTTATTCAGTCATATTAACGGCAAGGGGCTGGGAAATGTTCAGCATACTGGTCGTCGAAGATAGCCAGGTAATCGGCGCGCTCTATTCCTCGTTCCTCGAAAAGCAGGGGTATGAGGTCGACACCGTTTCGTACATGCACGAGGTGACGCAATCGCTGGAACGGCGGCATGCCGACCTCGTGATCTGCGATACGTCCATTAAGACATCTGACGGAGTCCGCATCATCGAAACCATTCGCGCAGACGACGAATCGATCGCCATCATCGCGCTGAACGATTTGAGCGATTACCGCACGAAGCAGCGCGCGTTTTCCGCCGGCGCCGATGATTTCATGGCGAAGCCCCTCGACCTGAACGAGCTGCTGCTGCGCATAACGGCGCTGCTGCGCCGCGCGCGCACGACCTCGAAGCAGCGCGTCATCATCGGCAATGCGGTGCTCGACATCGCGTCGATGACCGTTGTCGACGGATCGGAATCGACGGTCCTGCCGCCCAAGGAGTTCATGGTGCTCTTCAAGCTGTGCGCATCCCCTGGGCGCATCTTCTCGCGACGCGAGATCATGGACGACGTGTGGGGCATTCAAGTGAAGTCGAACGAGCGGACAGTCGACGTGCACGTGAAGCGCCTGCGCGAGCGCTTTGCGCACAACAAGAGCTTCCGCATCGAAACCGTCCGCGGCGTCGGCTACAAGGCCATGGAGCAGAAGTCGCAGGAATGAGTAGCAGGACGTTCCTGCTACTCATTCCCGAGCGGTTGCGCTAAGCCCGAAGGCGCCCAGAAAATGAGTAGCAGGAACGTCCTGCTACTCATTCGACAGGCTGAAGCTTCGCGTTGAACGAGAGGCTGCGCGTGGTTTCCATGCCGTCGAACTGCACCTGGTAGGCATTGCGATCGGCGTCGATGCCGACGATGACACCTTCCCCGAACACCAAGTGCGACACGCGGGCGCCGATTTCCAGCACAGGGCCGGCTTCCGCTTGGTCGAGCTGGCGGTCGCGTGCGCGGAAGTAAGCGCGGGCGTCCTTCACGAGCGAGTCTTCCAGCGGCGTTTCGAAATCGACCAGGTCGGGGTCGATGTCCAAAACGAAGCGGCTCGGGTAGCGCGGCATGCCGTCGTGGCTCGTTCCGTCAGCGCACGTCAGGTAAAGCCCCTTCTCGGCACGCGTCATGGCCACAAACGCGAGCCGCCGTTCCTCTTCCATGGCCTCGGTCGTCTGCGTCTTGCGCGAAGGGATGACGCCTTCGTTCATGCTGCATATAAACACATAGGGAAACTCGAGGCCCTTGGCCGCGTGAATGGTCATGAGCTTCACCTTGTTGGAGGAGAGCCCCTTGTCGAGGTTGGTCATCATGGACACGTGCGCCAGGAAGTTGTCGGGCGTGGCCTCTTCCCCGCACGTGGTCTCGAACTCGTATACCGCCTGGCGCAGCTCGGCCAGGTTGTCGAGGCGTTCCTGGCTGCCCTCGGTTCGCAGCGCTTGCTCGTAGCCGCTCTTGTCGAGCAGGTCGGCCAGCAGCTCCGACGCAGGCCGCGATTCGGCTTGTGGCGCGTAGCGTTCCACCAAGTCGACGAACTGGCGCGCCTGCGTGCCTTTCATGATGGCGTTGTCCAGGTTGTCGACGAGCGCGCGGTACAGCGACACGCCGTTGCCTTCGGCGTACTGCCGCAAGAACTTCATACGCCGCTGGCCGAGGTTGCGCTTGGGAACGTTGGCAATGCGCTCGAACGACAGGTCGTCGCGGAAGATGACCATGCGCAGATACGACAGCGCGTCCTTCACTTCCTTGCGGTCGAAGAACTGCACGCCGCTGTATATGACGTAAGGGACCTGCGCCTTCACGAGCGCTTCCTCGATGGAACGCGACGCGTAGTGCGCGCGGTACAGCACGCAGATGTCGCGCAGCTCGACGCCCGCGGCCTGCAGGCGCTCGACCTGGCCGGCGATCCATTCGGCTTCGTCGGCCGAGCTCTTCCCGTGGTAGCAGCGCGTCTTGGGGCCAGCGGGGTTTTGGGCCACGAGGCTTTTCTTCATGCGGTTGCGGTTGGCGCTGATGAGCGAGTTGGCCGTCATGGTGATCTGCGGCGTGGAACGGTAGTTCTCGTTCATCATGACCGTTTGCGTTCCGGCGAAGCGCTTGTCGAAATCGAGCAGGTACTTCACGTTGGCACCGCGCCACGTGTAAATGGTCTGGTCGGGGTCGCCCACGACGAACAGGTTGCCGTGGTAGCCGGCGAGCACTTCCATAAGCTCGTACTGCAGCCCGTCGATGTCCTGGAACTCGTCGATCATGATGTATTCCAGGCGCTTCTGCCATTTCAGGCGGATGTCCTCGCGACGCCGGAAGATTTCGAGCGTGAACACGATAAGGTCGTTGTAGTCGAGGCCGAAGCACTTCTTTTGCTGGTACAGATACCCGTAGAACAGGATGTCGTCGGGCGATTCGGCCAGGTCGTACTTCAGCTTCAGCGCCTCGGGCGACAGGTCGATGAGGTCGCGGTAGTAGCCCTTTTCGGTGAACGTCTTGCGGATCTCGAACATGTCGCGCGCGCGGGCGAACGTGTAGTCGCGCAACGTGAGGCCGCGCTCGTCGTAGATGATCTGCAGCATGGCGTCGATGTCGGAATTGTCGAGCACGAGGAAGCTCTTCGGGAACGACACCGCCGCCGCGTCTTCCTGCAGCACCGACATGCAGAAACCGTGGAACGTGTTGACGTAACCGGTGTCGGCATCGCCCGTGAGCTTGCGGATGCGCTGGCGCATTTCGTTGGCGGCCTTGTTCGTGAACGTGACGCACAGGATGTTGCCCGGCATGATGCCGAGGTCGTTCACCAAGTACGCGAACCGCCGCGACAACGCCCGCGTCTTGCCCGAGCCCGCGCCAGCAATGACGCGCACCGGGCCCTCGGTCGTGGTGACCGCCTGCCGCTGGGCGTCGTTGAGCCCTTCCAATGCCATGAATTCTTGCATGGTACATATGTTCGTATAATGCGCAACCGCTGTCAAGTCGAAAGGCGCCTCGGGATCGGGCGGGCGGATGGGGTTCGTGCGATTCGCAGGCTGTGACGAGCGTTGGCGAGGCCGTTTGCGTCCGCGCTGTCTGAGCCGCGAAGCGGCGAGTTCGCGGGCGCGCCTCGCCGAAGCGAGGAACGGTTAGCCTGCGCTAAGCACGAACCCCATCCGCCCGCCCGATCCCGAGGCGCCTTTCGACTTGCGGTATCATGGCAAAGCTTGGAATTGGAAAGGGACACATGGCACGCAACATGAGCACAGCGGCGAAACGCACGATTGCCGTCGTGATCGCTCTTATCGTCGTGCTCGTGTGCGCGGGCGCGTGGTATGTGAGCGACTACTACCGTGCCGACGCGACGGCACTCGCAGCCGTTGCCGACGAAGACGGAGCATCCGACGGCGTCGTAGTGCAACAGCTTTCCGATAAGGCCATCGCGTTCGTCCCCGACCAACCGAGCGCCGGCTTCATCTTCTACCCTGGCGCGAAGGTGCAACCCGAAGCTTACGCCCCGCTCATGACGCAGCTTGCCGAGCGCGACATCCTCTGCATCCTGGTGAAGCCGTTGTTCAACCTGGCCATTCTCGACGTGAACATCGCCGACGGCCTGACAGCGCAATTCCCCGACGTCGAAACGTGGGCGATTGGCGGTCATTCGATGGGAGGCGTCGCAGCAAGCGATTACGCTGCGAACCACGAAGGCGCCTTCGAAAGCGTCGTGTTCCTGGCCTCCTACCCCACTGCCGACCTGACCGGCTTCGACGGCACCACCCTTTCCCTCGCCGGCACCAACGACCTCGTGTTGAATCGCACGAACTACGAAAAGGCAGGCGACTTGCTTCCCTCCGCTTCAACGTCGATCGACATCGACGGCGGCAACCATGCCTATTTCGGCAACTACGGCGAGCAAGCCGGCGACGGCCAAGCCACCATCACGCGCGAAGAGCAGCAGTCTCAAGCCGCCGACGCCATTGCCGCATTAACGTCATCTGCGCTGAAGCCGTAGCGTCACCGACCACATGTCCCATTCTGCCCGACGAGCGCATGCCGCGCCCGACGCGATGGTAGAATTCACCCCACTTGAGAAGCATCCCAGCACCAGAACCATCAGCCAGATCAACCGCAGCAATCGGGGCCGGACATGCCGCATACCAGCACCATCATATATTTCGACATCGCCGCCGTCGTCATCATGCTCATTTCGCTGGCGTCGCTGTTGCTGCGCGGGCTGACGAAAGGCGCCGCGAACCGCGTGTACCTTTCCGCCATGGTGCTCGTCACGCTCACCGCCTGCGCCGCACTTGCGGGCGAGATCTACGACGCGATCATCGGCCCGTCCCTCGTGCAATACGGCCCCTACGTTTCCGAAGGCACGCGCATCGCCCGTACCGGCGTCGCCATGTTTTACTACGCACTGCGCAGCCTCACGGCGCCGGCGTATCTCGTGCTCATCGCCACCATCAGCGAGACGTCACACAAGCTGAACAGCAACAACCTCGTACGTGCAGTATTGTGGCTGCCCATGATCGCCATACTGCTGCTCATTCTGACCAACCCGCTCCATCACCTCGTGTTCGAGTTCGTCGACGGCGTGCTCGTGCGCAAGCCGCTTCTCATGATCCTATACGTCGGGGCAGTGTATTACTCGATCATCGGCATCGCCTGGCTCATCCGCTGGCGCGCGCTGCTCAGCACGAACGAATTCGTCACGCTCATGATGCTCTACCCCATCATGCTCGCCGAAACCGTCATCCAGTACTTCGTGCCGGAATTGCGCCTCGACATGTTCGTCACCTCCGTCGTCATGCTGTTGGTCTCGGCGTTCGCCATCCACCCGGAAACGCGCCACGACAACACCGTCGACGCCGAAAGCCTGCATTCGTATCACGAGATGTGCAGCCACGCGTTCGCAACCGACAAGCCGCTTTGCCTCGTGTACATCGAAATCGTCAACATGGAGCGCTTGCGCGAACTCGCCGGCCAGATGGAGCTTCAGGGAATCGTTCGACAGGTGTCCAAGAACCTCGCAGCCCGCCTCGAGCGCGACGACGTCTTGTACTACCTGCGCAACGGCGTGTTCTGCATTTCCGCGCACAACCTCGACCCCGCCCGCGCCGAGGAAATCGCCTGGGCGGCGCACAACGAAGGCAGGGCCGCTTCAAACGCGCCACATGCACGTTTTTCGATTATCCGCATGCGCTCGTGCGTCGTGCGCGTACCCGAAGACGCGCCCGATGTCGAAACGCTGCGCAACCTCGGCCGCCGACTGTCGCACCTCGTCCCCGGCTCGACGGTCACGACGTTCACCGAGCTCGCCAAGCGCGACGACTTCAAACTGCAGATGAACCTGGCCAACATACTGACACGCGCCATCGAAAACCGCTCCTTCGAGGTGTACTACCAGCCCATCTGCCACCTCGCCGACGGGCGTTTCCACACCGCCGAAGCGCTCGTGCGCCTGAACGACCCCGAGCTGGGGTGGGTCTCGCCTTCGCTGTTCATCCCCGAGGCCGAGAACAACGGCACGATCATCGCCATCGGCTCGATTTTGCTCGAGAAGATCTGCGCCTTCCTCGGCAGCGTCGATTTCGAAGGCACCGGGCTCGAATACGTCGAAGTGAACCTGTCCGTCGAGCAATGCGTCCGCCCCGAAACCGTCGACGAAGTGCTCGGCCTGCTGGAAAAGAACGGCGTCGACCCGTCCCATGTGAACCTCGAGATCACCGAAACGGCGGCGACGTATTCGCAAAAGGTCATCGAAGAGAACGTGCGCAAGCTCGTCGGTGCCGGCGTCGCTGTTTCGCTCGACGACTACGGAACCGGCTATTCCAACATCGCGCGCATGCTCAGCATGCCGTTCTCACTTGTGAAACTCGACCAAAGCTTCGTGCAGCACCTCGACGACCCGGCGACGCGCAAAGTGCTGGCCGACACCATCGCCACCACAAAGGCCATCGGCAAGGCCACGCTCATGGAGGGCGTCGAAACCCGCGAGCAGGTCGAAGCGCTGCAGGAGATGGGCGTCGATTACATCCAAGGCTACTACTACGCAAAGCCCATGCCCGAGGCCGACTTCCTCGCCTTCTTAAAAGAGCACAACGCGTAGCGCAAGCCGTACTTTTAGCGATATCCCGCCATGGTCGTAACGCCAATCGTACTTCTAGCGATATCCTGCCGCAATTGCGCCGTCAAACGTACTTCTGGCAATATCCTGCCACGCATGCAATCTTGAGCGATTTCGTGGAAGGATACGAGGTCCAAGTTCGAATTCTGCTGAGTACCTGGCAGGATAACCCGTACTTGTGCGAGTTATCCCGCCAGCAGTCGTACTTGGAGTTGATATCCTTCCATGAAATGAAAAGCACTGCAAAAGGGCGCACTGACAATCATGAAATGACGTGAAGCCGAACAGCGGAATGCCTCAGTTCAGTACCGAAGATTCATCACGCGCGCCAATCCCAACGCCTGCGTCGTTTCTCGACGGAACTTGCTTTACTGGAGCGCAAGCGTTGGGGCACCTGACACGATGAATCCGACATCGGCAACCGAACCACCACTTGTAACTGCGCCATTGTAGTCAACATTGGAAACATGCAGCGTGTTTCCCTCTGCCTGAAACGTGCCATTCCAGCTATCAGATAGCGCAAACGTCCCGTTGAACGGCAAATCGATGCTCCATGACGCCGTATCGACACCGTTGTTCACTATGGCCAAGTCATACAGGAAAAACGATTCGCCATTCGACTCCCATGAGGTGCGCAAGGTCGCGCGGTATTCGAAATTGCCGCTCGTATGTGCGGGCGACTCCGCGCCAACCACAGGGGAAGCAGACGCGGAAGCAGCAGGGGCAGCTCCGCTCGACGACTGCCCTGCGGCGTTTGAAGAAGCAGCATCGCCCGACGCTTGCTCTTCGACTCCCGAAGCAGTCGCGCTGCCCTTCCCCGCAAGCGTGCGCTTAAGCCAAGTGCCGGCTTGGCTGAGGTCGTCGTCTGCGAAGCCGGAAACCTTGTCGCAAGTCGCCTTGAACATGGCGCTTGACTCGGCTTTGTTCGAAAGGTTCCACATGACATAGCTGACGCCGCGCTCGTCGAGGAGCGAAACCCATGCATCGGCCTGCGTTTCGTCGATGGCGCCGTTGCCGCTGGCGTCGCAAATGCCGAACTCGCTCACGAACAGCGGCAGGCCCGCATCGAGCGCGGACGTCGCCTTGGCGCGCAGGTCCTCCTTGTGCGTGGCCGCGTAGAAATGCAGCGCGTACATGACGTTGTCGAACGCCAGCGGATCGGCCGCCGCGGCATCGACGTCTTGCGACCATGTCGGCGTGCCCACAATAATGACGGCATCGGAGTCGTTCGCGCGGATCACGGGAACGATGCGCTCGGCATACGCCTTCACGCTTGCCCACGTCGTGCCGCCATTTGGCTCGTTGCAGATCTCGTACAGCACGTTGTCGTGGTCGGTGTATGTGGCGGAGACCTCGGCGAAGAACACCTCCGCCTCGTCGGCATGCATGTTCGGGTCGTTATCGGAAAGAATGTGCCAGTCGATGATGACGTACAGGTCGTTGTCGGTTGCGAATCTCACGCCATCGTCGACGAGCTTGCGCAAAGCCGCCTGGTCGCCATCGGCGCAGTAGCCGCCGCTTTCCGCCGTGTACATGGCCAGACGCACGACGTTAGCGCCCCATTCAGTACGAAGCTCGCCGAACAGGGCATCGTTCACGTAAGCGGGAAACCACGCTAACCCATGCGTGCTCGCGCCTTTCAATTGCACCGCTTCGCCGTGTTCGCCGACAAGGCGCGTGCCTTCCACATGCAATGCGCCCGCAGTCGCAGGAGTCGCAAGCCCCGAGGATGCAGCAGGCTCGGTGCCGCTGCTTTCCACGGCAGCAGAGGCCGAAGAAGACCCCGCACCCGCCGAATCCGACGAAGCCGGCAAGCTGCCCGCACCCTGCATACTGCAGGCGCTCAGCACAACAACGAGAACGGCAAGCGCCACTGAAACGGCAACACGCTTAAAGGCCTTGCTCATGTCCTTCACCTTTCCGACCGGTCTTCCGGCTGAGGAGCCTCGGGATTTGACAAAGGCCGAAGGCCAGGAAGAACAGCGCGACGAACCATAGAACCGACTGCCACACGGGCATGTTCCACACTTGGAAGAACGGATACGGGCCGTCCCATAGGCGCAGGATGTTGCACGGGTAGGCAACCGCCGCGTACACGAGCGTCGGCACGAAGCCCACGAGGCTTTGGCGAAGCGTCATGGAACGGTCGGCCTCGAACGCGATATAGGAAGCTGTCACGACGAGCGGCGCGCCCAGGTGCGTGACGGGCTTGGCGCCGTCGACGAACATGAGGTAGAAGCCGGGCTGCCCGACCGACTCCAACATCGGGGCGAGCACGACCACGACCACAAATAGCGTCATGAGCAGGCAGCTGGATGCGGCGAACTTCGCCCAGCGAAGCGCGCGGCCCATCTCGTGCCCACCGCCCAGCATGCGCGCTTCAGACACGAGGCACAGCGCACACACAACGCCGCCGAGCAGATTCGAAAGCTCGGTGTAGTAGATGAAGTTGCCCGCTACACCGTGTTTGGCGATGCCAAGCGAGATGGCCCAAACTTCGGCCACGACGACAAGCGCATTCACGGCAATCGCCGCAATGAGCTGCGATCGAGAACCGCCTGTACCCGCCATCGCCACTCCCTTTCTCGCGTCATAAAGCAAGCCACTGGCCTTATGTTTGTATATCATACTCGCATGACGCAACGTGAACGCATACTGGTTAGCGCCTGCTTGCTGGGCGAACCCTGCCGTTACGACGGCAAAGACGTGCCGTGCGAAGCCGTGCAGGCGCTCGCCGGTTCCTATGAGCTGGTTCCCGTCTGCCCCGAACAGCTCGGCGGCCTACCGACCCCGCGCACGCCCTCGGAGATTCAGCCCGACGGGCGCGTCGTCGACCGCGAGGGCAACGATCGCACCGCCGCCTTCCAAGCCGGCGCCCGCGCAGCCGTGGCCCTTGCCCGCGAGAACGGCTGCACCCGCGCCATCCTGAAGTCGCGCAGCCCATCGTGCGGCGTGAACGAAATCTACGACGGCACCTTCACCGGCGCCCTCATCCCCGGCCAAGGCATCACCGCCACCGCGCTTAGCGCCGCAGGACTCACCATCACCGACGAATCCGCATTCGAATAATTGCGCACCCCTATCGGTTTTCTCCGGGCAGATTGAACGTCACCCCAGGGGCAGCGGGCGGTTGAACGTCACCCCAGGGAAGATGTTCAATTTGCAGAAGCGCTCCT
>JAFUCC010000171.1 GCA_017459925.1 Eggerthellaceae bacterium | reverse complement strand
GCGGCAGCCCGGACGCCACCGCGACGCGGCCGTCGGCCCCGGCGCCGTCGGCCGTGCGGTACAGCGTCACGTCGGTCACGGTCGACTCGACCGGCCTCGACCACGACACGCGCACGCTGCCGTCGGCGCGCAGGTTCGCCTGCGGGGCGGCCAGGACGACCGTGGGCGCCGCCATCTTGGCCTTGTCGGCGTCTGATAGCGCCGGCGCGGTCGCGGACACGTAGCCCGTCCAGGCTGCCGTCCAGTAGGCGAGGTCGAGGGTGACCGACTCGACCACCGTTTTCTTGTTCTTCTTGACCTTGTAGTACTTGGTGACGCGGTGCGTCTTCGACACCGCGTGGATCCTCGCGCGTATCTGCCTCACGGTCGGGTCGGACGGCGCGGCGAACGTGTACTGGTACTTGTTCCCCTGCTTCTTGTCGTAGTATGCGGTCTCCGGCGAGATGGTGCGCACGCCGCCGCCGTGCTGGATCCAGTGGCCCGAGGCCGCGAGGTACTCCACGTCCACCCCGAACGAGCCGATGTTCGACAGGCTGCACTCCCACGTGAGCAGCATGTTGAGGTTCTGCTGGCTCTCGCGTTCGATGACGATGGAGCTTATCCCCGTCTTGCTCCCCAGGTTCTTGACGGTCTTCTTCGCGGCGGCCGTCGCCTTTGCCTTGGATGCGTACTTCTTCGCCATCCGCCATCACCCCATCCCTATCTCGAACTGCAGGTCGTCGACGAGCCTGTCTATGTCGTCAGCTAGCCTGCTTCCAGCCTCGACCGTTATGTTCCCTATGTGGTAGGAGGGCCCGCCTGCAAGGCGGTCGCCCATCGCGTCCGCCACCGCGTCGGCAAACGGCGCCATGTAGCGGGGGTTCTCTATGGGCACGATCGTGGACGAGCGGGGGCCGGTCTGCATCACGACCTCGCGCCCCGCCTCGCCCACGAGCCCCGCGGTCGTCATCGTGGCGCGCGAGACGATGCCGTTGAGCGCGGCGCCGCCTGCGAAGCGCGGCACCGCGAATCCCAGGCCGCCCGCGGCGTGCGCCGGGACGGCCCCGTAGAAGCCGCCCGCCGCCTTCTTCACCGTCTTCTCGACCGTGGTCCTGTTCGTCGTGATGCTCACGGTCTTCGACGAAGGCAGGTTCCTGATGGAAGAGCCGAGCTGGTCGACGTCGTTCTTCCCGTTCACGTATGCGGACACGTCGACCGACTTGTCATGCAGCTCGTCGACCGACTTCTTCGCGTCGGCCGTCTTCTCCTGGGCATCGCCGCTGATGACGTTGCCCTCGACCTCCGCCTTGACGGTGGTGTCCTTCGACTCTATGCCGGTCTTGTTGTAGTCTTCGACCTTCTTCTTCGCCGTTCCGTCGATGACGTTGCCCTTCGCGTCGACCTTGGGCTGCTTGCCCTCGGCCTCGAGCGAGTTCCACTCGGCTATCTTGCCCGCCATTGCCGTGACGTCGCCGTCGCATGCCTGCCACATGGAGGCGAACGCGGCCCCGGTGACGGTGGACATGTCCTGGGCGCCCACGCCGACTGCCGCGAACTGCTCCGAGACGGCCTGCACGTCCGAGCCGGTGGAGGCGAGCGCGTCGGCGGCCTTCTGCCCCATGTCCTGCAGCGCGGCCGCGACGGGCCCCGCCGCCTGCGATATGGCGGGCAGCTGGATGCCGAGCTCCTGGGCCTTCGCGACGATGGACAGCGTCGTGCCGTCGAAGGACGCGGCCAGCGCGTCGAACGACTCGGACGCCATGCCCTTGGCGCTCTCCGCGGAGATGCCGACCGACTCGAGCGCGGCGGCGAGGCCCTGCACGGACTGCCCGTTCGCATCGAGCGACGCGACCGCCGCCTCGGACGCGAAGGACCATTCCGATGCGGCCGATGACGCCTCCTTCGCCTTCGTGTTGCATTCCGCTATCTGGCCCGTGAGGTATGATGCGGCGTCGTCGAGGGACTCCATCTGGGTCGTCAGGTCGGCGTACGCGTAGCTCGCCTCGTTGAGCTCCTGGTTACGCATCATGGAGCCCGGGTCGGCGTCGCGCGCCGCCCTGGCCTCGTTGAGCCTCTCCTCGGCCGAGGCCATGTCGAGCTGCAGCTGTATGCGCTCCTTCTCGACGTCCTTGAGCGCTTCCTGCGCCGCCTGGGCGCGCGCGTTCTGGATCCACGCCTCGGTGTTGTCCTCGAGGGCCTGGGTGGAGGCGTCCACGATGCCGGTCGTCTCGTCTCTGACCGAGTAGGAGGTGCCGGCGATCTCGTTGTACCCCTCGACCGCCGCCTGCAGCTCGGCCATCTTCTCGGCGCTGCCGCCGCAGTGGCCGGAGAGCTCCTTTATCTTGTCGCCATAGTACTGCAGGAGCGCGGCGTCCGCGTTCGTGTCCGAGAAGGACTCGGAGATGCTGCGGGCGAGGTCGGCCTGCGACCTCGCGGCCTCGTCCGCGCTGCGGGCGCTCCCCTCCATGGCGGATTGGAGCGACGACACGCCCGGCACGCTCGCCTCGGCGTCCGTCCCGAGCGAGCGCACGGCCTCGCCGAGGTCGTCGGTGGCCGTCTTGAACGTCTCGGCCTTCTCGCGCGCCTGCTCGAACTCCACGGCGAACGCGGTGCCGATGCCCAGCGCGATGCCGATTCCGGCGGCGACGGGGCCCAGCTTGCCGAGCGCGCCCGCGAGCTTGCCGACCGTGCCGGCCGCGCCGCCGACCTTCTCGCTCGCCTGCGCGATGCCGAGGAGCTTGTCCCCGAAGTCGAGCGCGGACATGCCGGCCCGCCCGAACAGCGACAGCATCGGCCCCACGGCCGCCGCGAGCCCGAGCGCGGAGATGATCGCGCGCTGCTGGCCCTCGTCCATCTCGGCGAACGCCTTGGCGCCGGATTCGATGGCCTGGAAGAGCGGCTCGGCCGCGTCGATGGCGTCCATGAGCGCGTCGGCCAGAGGCTCGCCCACCTCCATGGCCACGGCCGTCACGCGGTTCTTGAGCATCTGGAACTTCGCCTCGAGGGAGCCGTTGCGGTTCTCGACCTCCTTGGTGAGCGCGGAGTTCTCCTCCCATGCCGTGTTCGCCGCGGCGACCGCGTCCTTCATCAGGTCGCCCGAGTTGGCGAGGCGCTTCATCATGTCGGTCTGGCGGATCGAGCTGATGCCAAGCTCCTCGAGCATGACGGCGAGGTTGCCGCCCTCGTCGACGTTCTGCGCCATTCCCTTGAACACGGCGTCGAGCGCGCCGACGGCGTCGCCTTTCCATGCCGCGGTGAAGTCGTCCACGCTCATGTGCGCGGTGTCGGCCCACGTGCGCAGGTTCTCGTCCTGCAGGGCGACGGACTTGTCGACCTCGCTCATTACGGTGGAAATGGCCGTGCCGCCGGCCTCGGCCTCGATGCCGAGGGACGAGAGCGCGGTGGCCAAGCCGAGCACGTCGGCCTCGGACAGCCCGATGTTCTTGCCCGCGCCGGCGATGCGCATCGACATCGCGGAGATGTCGGATTCGGTGGTCGCAAAGGAGTTGCCCAGTGCGACGATCGTCGAGCCGTAGTTGCTCGTCTCGTCCTTGGCCATGCCCATGATGTTCGCGAACTGCGCGAGCTCGCTGCCCGCCTGCTCCGCGCTCATGTTCGTGGCGATGTCCAGGCCGGCCACGACCTCGCCGAACTCCTGGACCTCGGTCTTGCCGTTCTCCATGGTGTCGAGGGTGTAGCCGAGCTGCGCGCCGAGCGCCTCGATGTCGAGCAGCTGCGTGGCCTCGACGGCGTTGGTCTTGGAGAACTCGACCGCGGCGTCCTTGAGGCGCTGGTAGTCCTCCTCGGTGCCGTCGACGGTCTTGCGCACGTTGGTGAGGCTCGTGTCGATGTCGACCGCCGCCTTTAGGGACGCCGCCCCCGCGGCGGCGAGCGGGACGGTCACGGATTTCGTCAGCCCGTCGCCCACGTCCTTGACGGCGCTCGCCGTCTGGGACTTGAAGTCGCGCACCGCCTTCTCGGCATCGCGCGTGCCCTGCTTGGTCTTCTCGCCGAGGCCCTTGCCGGATTCCCCGGCGCCCTCGAGGCCCTTGGCCGCGTCCTCCGCGGCCTCCTCGACCTTCCCGAGGCCGTCGGCGGCGCCCGAGGATGCCCGGGATGCGTCGTCCGCCAGGCCCTTGACATCGGATTTGATCGACGCTATGCCCTGCTTGACGCCGGATTCGTCCAGCACGACCTTGATGTTCACGGTGTTGTCGGCCATGCCGCATCAGCCCTCTCAGCCCTTGAGGCGGTAGTGCTCCCTCTGCTTGCGCCAGGCTTCCCGCCGCCTGCGCGCGTCCTCCCCCTTGCCGAAGTCCGGCTCGTCGGCCACCCGGTAGTAGATGGCCTGCCCCATGGGCGTCTCGTGCGGCGCCAGCCCCATGAGGTCGGATGCCTCGCGGTAGGGCAGCGCGGACAGCTCCTGCCACGACAGGCCGTACGCGGCCCTGGACGTGGCCACGATGCGCGGCCTGTCGGCTTCCCAGTCGATGGCGCGCTTGCCGTCGACGATGCGGTCGCCCTCGAGGTCGATGCCGAACGCCTGCCACAGCGCCGAGTCGAGCGCCTCCGGGATGCCCTCCCCGAAGGCGTCGAGGGCGCCCTGCGGGTCGGCGAACGCCATGTTCACGAGGAGCGTGAAGCGGTCGGCGTCGGACACCTGGCCGTCCTGCAAAAGCTCGATGACGAGCAGGTAGTCGGCGAGCGTGTCCCTGACGCGGCAGGGGCGCCCCAGGACGTCGTAGACCGTGCTAGATGGCATCCTCCGGCCCTCCCAGGTAATGGGCGAAGCGGCGCGCCCGCATGGACTTCACGGCGCGCACCTGGACCGCCCAGGCGTCGGCGATGGCGAGCACCGCCGGCATCATGTACTGGGCCAGCGCGTCCTCGTCGAAGTCGGCGCCGCCCGTGAGGTAGTCCTGCAGCTTCCCGTACACCTCGCCGCCGAGCGGCTCGCCGCACAGGAACCCGAGGGACGCCCTGACGTACTCGAGGTCGCCGCCATCGCGGCCGCGGTCGAGCCACCAGCCGAGGCCGGTGGCTATGCGGTCGTAGTCGGCGGGACCCGCCGGGATGTCCCAGCGGGTCTCCTCGTCGAATTCTATGGTGATGAACGGCCTCACGAGGCCGTCGACGAGCGCCATGGCCATGCCTTAGGAGACCGTGACGTTGATCGTCTTGGTGACGGACGGCTTGGCCACGCACTTCACGGTCAGCTTGGTGGTGCCGGCGGACACGCCCTTCAGCACGCCGTCCGCGGAGACCGTCGCGATCGAGGGGTCCTTCACCGCGTACACGCACGCCGCGCTCGCCGTCTCGGGGGAGACGGTCGGCTCGAGCTGCGTGGTGGCGTCGACCGCGACGCTCGCCTCCGTGAGGTTCACGGACTCGGGCATCTTCGTCTTGTCCCCGGCGGTCTCGGAGGGCATCGAGTTGAAGCCGACCTCGAAGGAGACCGTGCCCTTGGAGTTCGCGTCGCCGCCGCCCATCTGGATGTTGCGGACGGTGACCTCGCCCTCGGTCACGGTGCCGTCGGGCTCGACGGTCTTCCAGTTCGTGGTGAGGTCCTCGCCGGTCTTGGTGCGCAGCGAGCGCACGAAGTCCTGCGCCTTGTCGCCGTAGCGGCGGTCGCCGGAGACGGAGTATCCGAGGTTCTTGCCGGACACGTACTCGTTGGACGCGCCGCCGCCGTCGTAGTACTCGAAGGTGTCGGTGTTGTCCGAGTCGTTCGGCGAGATGTTGGTGATGCCGGGGCCCACGTAGGCCCAGTCGCGCTCGTCGCCGTCGGGCGCGGTGTCGATCATGTGCAGGGTGGTGTAGTTGGGTGCGAATCCGATGTCTGCCATCGTCTTGTCCTCTCTATTCGTGCAGGGTCACCTGCAGGTGCCAGGTGTAGTAGCCGGTCTCGTCCGGCTTGACGGATACCGGGCGCGGGGTTGAGACCTCGAAGCCCGACAGCTCGTAGCTGCCGTCGGAGCTCGACAGGTCGGCATGCGCGAGCACGTCCTGGATGTCCCAGGCCGCCTCCTCGGCCGCCTCGTCCGACTCGCGCTTCGCGAGCACGTCGGCGCGGAAGCTGCGGGTCTGGAACAGGTCGAAGTACCTCGACTCGCCCTGGACGTCGGCGGGGAAGACCATCACGGCCTCCATGCGCCTGCAGTCGTCCGGCAGCTTGCGCATGACGTCGGGGTAGCCCGCCGCCTCGATCGCCGCCGCGATGACGTCGCAGTAGTCCGGCGCGTAGCTCATCCGAGGTCCCTCCTCACTAGCTCCGCGGCGAATTGCGCGAGCGCATCGCCGCTCTCGGCCATCATCGCCGCGTCCCACTCGCCGTCGGTGCCGGGCGTCGTGCGGTTCGCGGTGTGGAGCCTGTACTGGTAGTTCGCGTAGGGCGTGTCGTAGACGATCCGCCCCGAGCCGTAGTCGCTGCCCCCGGTGGAGTCGCGCAGGGTGCCCTGCTCCATCGGCACGTGGTCGCGCATCAGCAGCTGGGCGCGCTGCGCCACGGCCGCGAGCCGCGTGCGGTGCCCGGCCCCGAACGAGTCGAGGCCGGCCATGTCGGCGTCGACCTCCACCCTCATCGCCGCAGCTCCAATTCCCAGTGGTGCACCCCGCCGAACGCCCCGAAGGCGTGGACGGCCTCCACCGTGTACCAGCTCTCGCCCCCGTCGCCGCTCACCTTGGAGCCGGCCGGGACCTCGAAGGCCCCGTCTGTGCGGGCTACGTCGATGAACAGCAGCGCCACGGTGGCCTGCTGCAGCTGGTACGGCGCGCCGTGCATGCCGCTGGCGACGTTTCGGTCGAGCCTGGCGTGGCGCATGGCCACGGGCTCCAGGAACTCGCCGCCGCGCCTGGACGCGGTGTCGAGCGGACGGACCAGAACATCGTCGGGAAGCAGGCGCTTCGGGATGGGGGCGGGCATCTAGCGCACCCCCTGGTAGAGCAGCCCCGTGCCGGACAGCTCCGCGCGGATCGCGCGGGCCATGTCCCGGTCGTAGGAGCTCCCCCGGGCATCGGCGCCCGACGCGGCGGACATGGAGAACGAGCCGATGGAGAAGCCCCCTCCGGACTCGCCCACGCCCCCCGTGGAGCCGTAGGCCGCATCCACGTCGACCGCGGCGCACACGGCGGCCTTGAAGGCTGCGGCACGCTCGTCGGTGTCGACCTCGTTGAGCCACACGTACTCGCGGACCCTGGCGCGGGCGTGCCCGATGGATGCTTCGAAGGCATCCTCGGAGCGCGTCCCGCCCCAAGTCTCGTAGTCGGCGTATGTCACCTCGGGCAGCGCCATGGCCGGTTAGGCCACCTTCTCGTAGTAGCTCGAGAGGCTCGCCGCCGCGGGCTCGGCCACCGCGGTGTAGGTGTATGCGCCCGCGGAGCCGCTGCGGGTGTAGTACGTCTTGCCGGTCACCAGCGAGGTATCCTTGGTCTTGACGTACTTGCCGCGCGCGGGCTCGACGCTTCCGGCATCCGCGCCGACGACGTAGATGCCGTCCGCCTTGTTCTTGCGCACCACGTTGCCGAAGACGCGGCGGATCTGGGTCAGCCAGTCGTCGCCCGTGGTGTGCTGGCCGGGCGCGAATGTGTAGGTGACCGCGCGCTTCATGACGTAGCGCACGGTCGTGACGCCGCCGGCGATGGCGAGCATGTCGACGCCGGCCGGGAGCCGTCCCGCGGCGTCCTCGAACAGCTCGAACTCGTTGTAGCGGCCGATGGAGTCGGTAATGGTGCCCTCGTTGCTCCACTCGCGGTTTGTGGCATCCTCGAGGGCGGCGACGGCCGCGCTGGACATGTAGACGTCCGCGCCGGACAGGCCGACGGAGCGCAGGTGCGTGCGCAGCTTCCGGAACTCGCCCTTGACGTTGGACGAGCTGAGGGCCGCCTGCACGGAGCCGCCGCCCGCCATGGCCGCGGTGTCGCGGAAGAAGATGCCGTCGACCCACGGCGCGAAGATCTGCCGGTCGTACTCGCTCGCCTCGTTCACGGTGAGCAGGCCGGCCGCGTCGAGGTCGTCCACGGCGTCGACGCGGAACACGCACTGCTTGTCGTAGGCGAGGTCGTAGGCGGTGTACTCGAGCTTCGCGGTGTCCTCGGTCTGGAACCCGTCGTAGTCGGCGGGGATCCCGGCGCCGGGGAAGGAGATGTCCGGCACGAGGACCGTGCGGTTGCTCACGAACTCCTCGCCACCTGTCTGGTAGCGGGATGCGAAGAGGTTGCCCATGAGGACCTCGTCGATGGTCTCGAGGTACTCCTGCGGGAATTGGATGCTGGTGCCTGCTGTGGTGGGCATTGCGTCCTCCTATCTACTTGACGAGGCCGGCTGCGCGCCGGGCCTTCTGGCGGCGCTCGTCCGACGGGTCGGGCGCGCCGCCGGGCTTGCCGCCCGTGGTGCCGGTCTGCCTCTGCTGCTTGTCGTCGAACAGGTAGGGGTGGTCGGCCTTGAGGCTCGCGACGTCGCCGCCGTAGCCCGCGAGCAGCGCGCGTGCGGCGTCGGCCTTCTTCGGGTCGGTGCAGCCGGCGCGCTCGAGCGCCAGGTCGGTCTTCGCGGAGTCGGCCTCCGCCTTGAACTCGTCGAGCTGCCGCTGCAGCTCCGCGCGGCCCTCCTCGGTCTTGGCCGCCTCGTCCAGCTTGGCCTGCAGGTCCGCGATCTTCGCGTCGCGGGCCTCGATGTCGCGCTGGTACTTCTCGCGGTTGATGCCGGGGTTGCCGTTCTTGTCGAGCGGCTCCGGCTCCGGCTCGGGCTCGGGCGCCGGCTCCGGTTTCGGGGCGGGCTCGGGGTCCGGCGTCGGGTCGGTTTTGCTCGGGTCGTTCTTCGGGTCCATGTCCTGTTCCTCTCTCCCAGGTTTGTTTGCGCGCTTCCCTGCGCGGGTTGGGCGGGCCTTTTTCGCATGCCCAGGCGATGGGGAGAGTGTCCCGCAGGTGTCGCAGGCAATGGAAAAGCCCCGCGGGGCGGGGCTTTTCGGGATTCGATAACAGGTAGTGACTAGATCACGGCGCCTTCTGGCAGCGGATCGGGTACCCAGCGCCAACGGGGGCTGTTTCGGTCGAAGGGGATGTCGTGTTCCAGGGCCCATTCCATCTCCTCGATGAAGTCCTCACCCTTGAATTCGAAGGCGCCGAACGGCACGCCGATGCCCTTGCCGAAGCGCTGGCGATACTCGCGATCGAGTTCTCGGAATGTCTTGTGCTTCTCAGGCATTCGCCATTGCCTCCAGGAGTTTGTCGAGCGTGCCGGACGCCCTTGGGAAGAATCGTTTTATCGCCTCGTATTCTACAGGATTCGCCACCGCGCTGCCACCGTAGTTTGCGATGCACTCGGTGCCGATGTTCGCGCCACCTCGTTCTAGCCAGTAGCCGGGGCGTTCGCCTGTGTGCGAGTAACCGAAGGAGACGGCGCCGTTCGACGCGGCATCGACGAAATCCGAGAAGAACGAGCGGGGGCCCGCATCTTGCCCGCCAATGCCGTATTCGGCTAAACCATCAAGCAAGAAATCATCGACCGTCTTCCCGGCCGCTACCGCCGCCTGTTCGATATCCGCCCAGTCCTCAGCCAGGTGCGTGCGGATATAGCCATCGCCCGTGGTGAACTGATGCGAGCTGAACTGCCTCGTCGAAGTCCTCAGCGATCCATCAATCCCGAAGTTGACGGATCCCTGATAATCCTCGAGATGCAAGGTTTCGTGCACTACGACCTTCTCAGGGAGATCGTACCGCTCGCGTGGAAGATTCTTTCCATCCGGTCCCTTGATGACTGGTATTTGTATTTCCCTGCGGGTTGGCACATACCGAGCGGTTGTAATGTTGCGCACCCTCCGGTACTTCGCCTCTCCCTCGACCGTGCGGGCGAACACCCGCGCGGCATTCGCCCTCGTGGCGTCCCCCGAGAGGATGGATTCCTCGACCGCGCAGCCGAGCCTAGCAGCGGTCTCGGGCTTGAACGCCTTCTGGAGCTTCTGGCTGTCCCGCATGGCGATTCCCTCCGCGGTCTCCAGTTTCGTCGCATCGGCTACATGTCTCTTGACCTTCGTCTCGGCGCGACGCCCGGCCGAGGACAAGACGGCATCTTGAAGCTCGCGCTGCGCGGCGACCTCCACGTCCCTGAAATCACGGACGCCGAGCCCTCGCTTCTCGAGCTCGGCGCGCATGCCACGCCGGAACTCCGCCTTCGTGAGCCCCACGCGCTTGCGGGCCGCCTCGACGCCCGGCATGGCCATGAACTCGTCCAAGGTGCGCCCGGAAGCCTTGATGGCCCCGCCCGGCTTATACCCGACGACGCTCTCGCGCGGGTAGGCCCTCGCGAGCACCCTCGCATTGCCACTCGCGTTCGCGTCGTCGACGAGCTTGCGCATGCCCGCCTGCTGGTGCTTGAGCTTCTTCTCCAGCCTGGCCACGCGCACGGAGTCCTCGAGGTTGCCCGGCTCCGCATGCCCGCGCGCGACCATGAGCTCGCGCTTGGTGGCGCGGATGCGGCGCTCCTGCGCGCGCTGTTTCTGCGTCAGCTCGTACACCTCGTCGTTTGGCAGGCCGCTCGGGTGCGGCGGGTCGGGGTCGTAGGCCCTGGGCGTGCCCGGCAGCCACGGCCCGAAGGCGTGCCGGCAGTTCACGCCGCCCAGCCGGTCCCCCAGGGACGCGTACGGCCCCTCCTTGCCCTGGTAGCCGGTCCCGCGCCAGAAGTCCTTGTAGAGCCTGCCGTCGACCGTCACGTCGCCGTCGAGCGAGTACACCCGGCCATGCCATTCGGCGTGGGTCGGGCGCGCGCCCGTGTGGCTCGAGACCTCCACGAAGCCGATGCCGGCCTCGCGGCACACCTGCAGCGTGCGCGACATGGTGGCCTGCGACAGCTGGGAGCGGATGTGGCGGCGCACGGCCACGTCGGCGTGGTTCGTGACGGTGACCCGTCCGCTCGCGGTGTCGCGGTACGTGACGTGGGTGATCCCCTCGCCGGCGAGCCTTACAGCCGCCTCGCGCCACGCGCTGTGCATCGTCATGGCGCCGCTCGACACCTGCGTGACGGCCCATGTGGAGTGCCTGAGGAACGCCTGCGCGGCCCCGCGCTCCATCTCGAGGTTGTCGCGCGAGAGGATGCCGGCGACGCCCTCCACGACCGATGCGGCCTCGCGCGCGGTGATGCCGGGCAGCTCCACGCCTAGCGCGGCCTTGATGCGGGAGAGGTCGTCCGAATCGGACAGCGCCAGCCACCGCCCCACCTCGGAGCGCGTCGCCTCGTCGATGTGGACGCGGTTGCGCTCCATCACCCCGTGGATGCGGGGCACGGCAGATTGCGAGAGCAGCTGCATGGCGGTCTCGAACGTCTGGGTGCGGGTCTCGCCCGAGACGAGCAGGCCGGCGAGCGCGTCGACCATGGAGTCCTCGATCTGGCGGTAGACCGCGGCGACCTCCTCGCCGGCGCGCGACAGGTCGTCGGGTGAGAGCATGGGCTACTCCTCCGGGTCCTCGGGGGCCGCGGGGAGCCCGGCGGCCTCGTCCGCCATCGCGCGGGCGTTCTCCTCGTCCATGCCGTAGAACTTCTCGAGGTACTTCCAGCGCGGCAGGACGCCGGCGGCGACCTCCGAGAGCATCATCGTCTTCTCGGCCTTCGTGTCGGTGATGATCGAGTCGTCGAACGTCACGGAGACCTCGCCGAAGTCCTCCTCGATGCCCGCGTCCAGGCCGCGCACGCGCGCCACGGTGAGCAGGGCGCGCGCCACCTGGCAAATCGCGCGGCGCAGCGCGTTCTCGTGCTTGCGGATGTTGCGCATGAGCGTGGAGTTGTCGGACGCGACCTCGGTGGCGGTCTTCAGGCCGCCGTGGTCGTCGAGCGTGAAGTAGTCCTGGCCGAAGCCGCACTGCTCGCCGAACTCCGCGAGCGCCACGTCGAGCGCGTCGCGCAGCGGCCCCGTGCGGATCTCTGGCGAGTACACCTCGTACAGCTCGGAGCCGGCCTGCCCGGCGAGTTTGCGGAACTTGCGGTCGCCGTCGTCTCCGGCGGCAACGGGGATGAGCCTGCCGTCCTGGCTGCGCACGTCGATGAGCTGGTCGTCGAGGAACACCATGGCCTCGGTGAGCTTCACCTCCTGGAACAGCGCGTCGAACGCCATGTCTAGGGCCTGGATCGCACCGCCGGTCGCGTCGTGGAACACGCTCTGGCCGTACGGCGAGGCGTCCGCGACGGTATTGGAGATGCCGGGCTTTACGATGCCGAAGGTCGGCGTCGGGCAGCCCGTGTCCCACTCCGCGAGGAACCCGTGCTCCTCGGGGTCGGCGGCCTTGCCATCCTTGTCGAACAGCGCGCACTCGATGACGTACGAGCCCGCGTCTCCCATGCGGTGCAGCGTGAGCTGCGTCATGGGGGAGCCGGCGACGTGCACGCGCTGGCAGAACGCGCATTCCGTCACGCCCTCGGAGTCCCAGGACAGGGGGATGACCATGCGCGCGTCGTAGGAGCGCAGCTTGAGCGAGGCGGCCACGTCCTCGCGCACGTCCGCCCACAGGGCCCACGCGCCGGTGCCGGTGGCGTAGGCGCCCTCGACCATCTGCTGGCCGGTGGGCCAGAAGTCGTTCGCGTCAAGCCACCGCTGGAGCCACGCGTTCGCGCCGGGCTGCTCGACCGACACGGCGGTGTCCTCGTTCAGCACGAGTGACGCCCACTCCTGGCAGGCGCGCTTGGCCGGGTTGAGGGACAGGCGGCGGCGGTGCCTCTTCTGGGACGAGCCGTTGGCCACGGTCGTGTACGGCACGTTGTAGAAGTCGTGCACCTCGCCGGACTGCATGCCGGATGCGCGGGTGTACCACTCGCGCCAGCGCGCTATGAAGGCAGCCATAGTCCCGTCCAGGACGTACCCGCGCCCCTCGAGGAAGCGCCTCGCCGCCTCGGGCACCGTGAACTCGTTGTCCGCCGCCATGTTCCCGCCTTCCGTCAACCTGCCGCGTCCGGGCTATTCTTCCGCGGGTGTCGCATGCCGGTAGGCGTAGCGCGAGACGGCCTCGGCCATCACGGCGTAGCGCGTCGCGTCGACGCGGTGGTCGTTGCCGTCCTGGATGGACTCGAGGACCTCGCCGGTCGACTTCACGACCTCGTGCTCGAGCTCGCGCGCCTCCTTCGCCAGGGTGGGGCAGCGCACCGGGTCGATGACCCACGTGACGGCCTGCAGGAAGCGGTAGGACACCTCGCGGTTGCCTCCCTTGCCCGCGGCCACGGCGTTGACGCCCTCGTCGCGCTGCTGCGAGATGGTGGACGGCTCCGCGTCGTCCGAGCGCACCCGCAGGTGGTGGTAGACCGGCTCGCCGCCCGGGCGGTCGGGCCACGTGAGAAGCGCCTTGAGGCGAGCGGCCTGCTGCTTGGGCGTGAGCTTGTTGCTCGAGTCCTCGCGCCACGTGACGAGCGTCATCCTCCCGGGCTGCCATTCCGAGACCGTCGCGGCCCAGGGGTCCGGCCACCAGCCGAAGTCCTGGCCGACGCGGGGATTGTCGAACGTCGCGATCTCCTCGTCGGTCACCTCGCGGAAGACCAGGCGGTCGAACACCTCGATGCCCGTGCCGGTCGCCTCGCCGAGGTACTCGTGGCGGTATGCGGCCTCGTCGGTCTCCCTCAGCGCCTCCGCCTCGTCGATGAACGCGCGGCCCAGCCATTCGGGCGGTGCGTCCAGGTAGCACGACGGCACGACGACGCGTCCCGGCCTCGGCTCGCCCACGAGCACATTGCTCCACGCCCGGGCGCTCTTCGGCGGGTTCCACGTCAGGAACGTCCACGTCGGCAGCTCCGAGCCGCGCAGCACGGTCTGCTTCATCTGGCGGATGTAGGAGTAGCCCGGGAACTGCGACGCCTCCTCGAAGACGAGGTAGGCGACGTAGCCCGACTCGGGCGCGAATCCCTTGAGGCGCGAGTCCTGGGGGTTGGCGTTGTCGGCGCCGAAGAAGTAGAGGGCGTTGCCGTTGCCCTTGTGCACGGCCTTCATGGGCGACACCGTCCACTCGAACTCGTCGAGTATGCTAAGGCGCCGCGCCGCGCGCTTCGCCTCGGTGTAGACGGAATCGCGCAGCTGGTTGGTCTGGTTGCGCATGAAGACGGCGTTGCGCCCGGGGTTGCCGGCGACGCCCGCGAGCACCTCGAGGGCCACGTCGGACGTCTTGAGCGAGCCGCGCCCGCCCGGCAGCAGGTACTCGTCGTAGCGGTGCTCGGCGATCCAGCGGTGCATGTCGGCGAAGTCGCGCCCCATGAGCATGCCGAAGTCGAACGTGCGCTCGGGCTGCTCCTCGGGAACCTCGGGTATCCACTCCGCCAGCTGCCGCGTGCCCTGCAGGAGGATCCTGGCGGCCTTCTCGGCGGCGCTTGCGCTCCTGGCGGCCTGCACCTCCTCGGCGGCCTTGCGCGTTGCCATGAAGGCCATGGAGATGACCTCCTCGCGCGTCCCGATCGCGTTCGCCGCGGCCTCGGCGCGCAGCTCCTCGAGCCTTGCAGAAACCTTGCAATTGCCCGATTCCAGCCTGCTGGCGGCTTCATCGACCGTGGAGTCCTTCCACGCCCTGGAGCGCGGGTACGCCTCGCGGTAGGCGGCGCGCTGCGTCAGCCCGCGCATCCGCGCGGCGCAGTAGAGCTCCTGGTTCTGGGTGAGGGTGTCGTCGTTCCTGGCCATGGAGCGCATGTTCGCGCAGGTGTCGTGAGAAGGGGAGGGGCCGCCCCGGCGCGCTGCCGTGGGACGGCCCCTCGGGGAAGGAGTCTCGCGGTCTCCCGCGCCCCCATCATGTGCCCGGTGTCGCGGGCACCTCCTCGACGCGCACCCAGATGCCCTGCGGGTCGCTCCACATCTTGCACGCGTGCAGGTCCACCACCTGCGCGTCGTCCAGGAAGTAGCCCACGTGCTTCATCACGTCCAGGATCGTCTTCTCCCAGTTGTCGAGGTCCGGCTTGGCGGTGCACGGCTCGCCCTGGGCGTGCCTGCCGTCCGTGGGCCTGCAGATGGCCAGCTGCACGGCCACGGGCCCCTCGAACGGCCTCTCGGGCGCGTGCAGCCCCAGGTGGCTCTCCCACGCCCCCTCGGCCCGCACCAGCTCGGCCTTCTTGTGGATGCCGGGCGTCCCGTCCGGGTTCACGTGCGCCACGAGGGCGTTGTGCGTCGCGAGCGGCACGCGCATCGGCTCGAAGAACTCCAGCGGCCCCATCACGACGCCTCGATCCCGAGCCATTCGAGCAGCGCGGCGTAATCCCCGTCGCGCACCCTGCACGCGTCGTGCAGATCGCACTCATCGCAGCTGCCGATGATTCCAAGCTCACAACGTTGCATCACGCTTAACGTATGTGCCGCCCTCTCAGGTGTGCCGAACAGCTTGGAGTAGTTCGTGTTCCCGCGCTCGCCGCCGAGCGTGGCGACGAGCTCCTCGACCTCGCGGTCTATCTCGTTCGCCATCGCCAGGAACACCGTCGGGTTGTCCGGCCTCGCCACGTGGTCGTGGCACCAGTACCGGGGCACGCCGAACGCCGCCTCGAGGTTCGCGAAGAACCCCGCGCGCCCGTGCTCCGCGCACTCGCGCAGCTTCCTCGATGCTTCGATTCTGCTCATAGTCCCATCCTCTCCAACATCTTCGCCACCTCGCCATCGGTCACCCGCCGCCCGGCGAATAGCAGCTCGCCGAACAGCTTGCCCGGGTCCGGGTTCACCTTCGTGCGCTCGGGCTGCTCCACGTGCTCGCCGGTCGCCGCATGGGTGTGCGTCCCCGGCACCAGCGCCACGTTCGGCCAGACGCCTATCGCGTCCTCGTGCACGTCCATGGCTACTCGACCTCCCCGCCGTGCACTGCGAGCGACTTGACCGCCCACATCGCACATTCCTCGAGCTTCGTGAACGCGAGCGATTTCTCCCGGCTCGGCGGGCACCTGAGCGCGATGACCGCCTCCAGGTCGGCCGCGGCCTCGCGCACGGCCTCAGCCTTCTCCAACGTCTGCACGCTCATCGCGTGCGGCTCGAACGTCATGCTCTTCATCGTCTTGTTCCGCCTTCCTCTCTTCCAATCCGTTTTCCCCGCGCGGCTGTCGGTGGTCGTGGTAGGAAACGCCGCCACCCCTTGGGCGGCTTTCCGTCCACCCGACTACCGGTCGGAAACTTGCTTTCTACCCCCCTTTAGGGGGGTACTTTTTCTTCCACTTTCGGAACAAAGCGGAAAAACTGGCTTTTTTCTTCCGGTTCGGAAACTTTGGAAGGAGGGGAAAATACCCGCTTTTTTCTTCCAATTCCGGAAACTGGAAGTTTTGGGAAAAACCCGCTTTCTTCCACCACGCTCACTTCCTGCCGACTGTCCCGTTTTTGACCCAGAACCCGCCGTGCTCGGCGATGTGGTTCTTGACCGTCTTCTCGCTCGCGCCCATGAACCCGGCGAGGTCCTTGACCGTGACGCCGTCCCCCGTGTCGATGGTCGAGAACGCGTCCTCGAGGGCCTTCTTGCGCTCCTTCCTGCGCTGCTCCGGGGTCTTCTTGCGGCGGTCGTGGCCTTTCCCGTCCCAGTTGTTGCCATCGGGCTTGATGTCGCCCAGGATGCCGGTCGCGTCGACCGTGTGCAGCGGCCGGGAGAACCACACGTCGATGGTCTGCGCCGGCAGCTCGCGGAACGTGCCCTCGATGCGGAACGCCTTCTCCTCGGCCGCCTTCCCGCGCGCGGCGTGCACCGCCGCGAGCAGCCCGCCCGACAGCCTCAGCGGGTCGAGCACGCGGCGGCACTCCGAGACCAGCTTGTCGCCGCCTGCCAGGGACGCGTCGGCGTCGATCAGCGATTCCCAGTTCGGCACGTTGGCCGCCAGGTACGCCCGGCACGCGTCGCCGACCCACAGGTCCTCGCGCTGCCGCCTCTGGGCCTCGTCCAGCTCGAGCTCGGTGGCGTTGAGCAGCGCGTCGGCGTCGCGGGCGAACACGCCCGAGCCGCTCGCGCGGTCGATGGCGGACTTGCCCCACTGGTCGCCCTTGCTGTAGTGGTGCACGAAGAACACCACGGCCCCCAGCCTGTCGGTCAGGTAGTCGAGGTTCAGGCAGAACCTCTTCACCGCCGCCTGGTCGTTCTCCTCGCCCTCCATGACCTTGTACAGCGGGTCGATGATGACGGCCCGGTACCCGCGGTTCGCCGCCCTGCGCACGATCGAGCGCGCCAGCTTGTCCAGGGCGACGGCCTTGCCGCGCAGGTCCATGTACCCGATATCCGACGCATGCGCCGGCTCGAGCCCCATGGCGTCGTAGACCATGCGCATGCGCTCCTGGCGCTTGGCCGGCTTCAGTTCGAGGTTCACGTAGAGCACCTTGCCCTGCTCGCACCTGCGCCCGAGCCACTCGGCCCCCTCGGCTATGGCCACGGCGAGCTCGATGGCCGCGTACGACTTGCCGGCCTTGCTCGCGCTCGCGAGCATCACCTTGTCGCCCTCGCAGATAAGGCCCTCCACGACCTCCGGTATGGGTTCGGGCACGTCCCCGTAGCGGAACTGCTCTATCTCGGGTAGCCCGTCCTCGGATTCCTCCACGAACTCGACCCACTCGGCCCAGGACGCCTTGCCGCATGGCCCGGACACGAGCCTCTGCGGATTGCCGGCACGCATGAAGCCTGGGCACCTCGACAGGCGGCTCGGGTTCTTGTTCTGCTGGTCGACCTTGAGGCCGTGCCGCTCGCACACCCTGTACAGGTAGTCCACTCGCCTGCGGTACTCGGCGTAGTCTGCCGCGTCCACGCGCACGATCGCGTGTATGCTCTTGCCGCCGGAGTCCACGATGGCCGAGCACGGCAGCTGCAGCTCGCGGATGAGCGCCAGCTGCCGCTCCTGGTCGAGCTCGTCGGACTCGACGAGCGCATGGCGGAACTCTGCCACGTCGGCGTTGCGCACGCCCGCTCCCGTCAGCGGGTTGAAGCGTATCCACGCGCCCGCATCCGGTTCCGCGGTGCCCAGCGCGTCCTCGATGGAGCGCGTGCGCCGCAGGTCCTCGACGAGCTTGCCCGCGGTTCGGTCATAGGCCCCCTTGCCCGAGGGCTTCCAGCGCCCGTCGTCGCCTTTGAACGAGGTCGTCACGTAGCCGACCACGTCCTCGGCGTCGAACACGGACTCCAGGTAGCGCACGGCCTCAGAGACCGGGTCCCAGGGGCGCTCCGGCAGCTCGGCGGGCTCGAGCCAGGACGGGTCGCAGATGATCGGCGCGTCCCACTCCATCGCCTCGTCGCCGTCCGGCCCGTCCCAGGGGCGCCGCGGCGGAGTCCAGCCCCTCTCGCGGGCCATCTGCACGATGGTGCCCCCGGCCACCTTATTCGGGGAGTTTCCGAACGACGCCCACTTCCTGGCGCACTCGCCGGGATGGAACCTCGCCGGGTCGCGCCGGCTCCACTCCTCCCATGTGTCAACGCCGTATCCCTCCGCGTGCAGCGCCATGCCGACCTCAGCCCACTCGCCGTAGTCCAGGACCGCCGGGTCCAGGTACTCGAGCGCGGCCGGCACGTACGTCCTATCGTCCATCGGCCCGATCATCTCCTTCCTCCTCACAGCCCGATAACTTCCATCGCGTCGGGCATGTAGCTGCCCGCCATCCTGTCCAGCGTCGGGCGCGCCGAGCGGTGCGCATGCAGCGTCCTGGCGAACACCTTGGAGCGCCTGCCGTGCAGGAGCGCGTCGTATATCTGGCGGTCGAGGCCGGACGTGCGGGATATGGCCGCCACGGACAGCCCCGCGTCCATCCAGCGGCGGCAGTCGTTCACCATCTCGGATGCGTCCATCTTCTGGCCCTGCGTGACGCGCCGCTGGCCCCTGATGCCGAATATCGCGTCCTTCGTGGCGCGCTTGCAGCGCTTGACGGGCTTGCCGGTCCGCCAGTGCTCGACCATGATGCCGTGGATGGTCGTGTGGCCCACGCCGGACAGGCGCTCTATCTCGTCGTAGGTGTAGCCCATCGATTGCAGCTTGCGTATGCGCTGGCGCACCGGCTCGGCGTCCACCAGGTAGCTCGGGCGGCCGTACGCCTTGTTGCGCACACGCTGGCGCTTGTAGGCGTTGTTCGCATCGCGGCACGCACGGCAACGGCAGCCCGACACGAAGCGTCCGTGCGAGCTTTTGCCGCAATCTTCAAGGCCGTCCGTCGTTTCCATGAGGTGTTGCTTGAGTTGTTTTTCGCGCTCCAGGTTCCTCTCGCGCAAGTCCGTGCGTTTCATCGCCATCATGCGTCCCCCTCCCCGATCGTCTTCTGCAGGCGCTCCACCTGCTGCGCGAGCCTCGCGGCATCGCCCGCGTCCAGCTCCATCACCCGCATCCGCAGGTCGTGGTACTTGTCGAGCACGGACGAGCCGTTCAGCGCCATGCGCAGGGCGTCGGCCATGCGCTCGTTTCGCATCCAGGCCCGCTCGTGGCTGGCCATGCCGTTCACCTGGTACTCGTACTCGTAGTAGTCGGCGCGCTCCTGGTAACGGTCGATGAGCTTGCGTAGCTCGCGCCTCTCGTCCTCGCGGTCGAACCTCTCGGCCATCACGACCACCACCCGGACGGCATCTCGGCCTTGGGCTCTGGCACGTACGTCGCGGGGTCCACGCCGCGCGGCGCGTGCTTCCAGCCGAGCGCGGCGATGCGCGTGATCATGGCGCTCGCGTCAGCCGAGTCCCACGTGCCGACGTGCTGGAAGCCGTACTTCTCGAGGCAGCGTATCTGCTTTGCGGTCGCCAGGCCCGCCTCGCGGCGCTTGCGCAGGCGGTCGAGCAGGAGCGACGCCTTGCCGGTGCACTCCACGCCCTCGGCGAATATGCCGTTCTTCTCCAATGCCTCGGCCTGCTGGGCGGTCACGGGGGCCATCTCCCAAGCGAACTGCGGCACGTAGCCCGCCAGGTCGGCGTCGGCGATGCTCATCTCGAATTGCAGCGGGTCGACCAGGCGGCGCTTCTTCTTGCGCTGCTCTGCCAGCTTCTGGGCCAGCGCCTCCTCGCGCTCGCGTATCACGTCGCCCCTGGCGGCCTCCTCGGCCTCCTCGAGGTCCATCGGCCCGCCTGCCTCCTCGATGCGCCTGGTCATGCACCGCGCCAGGTCCTCGTCCCCGGCGATCAGGTGCGCCGGGTGCACCAGCTCGTGGTTCGCCGTGTGCCACAGGAAGTCGAGCAGCAGGAGCGACTCCTTGCCCGTCTCGGGCGACAGGCGCGTCCCGCGGCCCACCATCTGCGCGTAGAGGCTCCGCACCCTCGTGGGGCGCAGAACGACGATGCAGTCGACGGCCGGGCAGTCCCAGCCCTCGGTGAGCAGCATGGAGTTGCACAGCACGTCGTACCTGCCGGCGTCGAAGTCGGCCAGCACCTGGGCGCGGTCCGCCGACTGCCCGTTCACCTCGGCCGCGCGGAACCCGCGCTGCCGCAGCAGGTGCGCGAACTTCTGCGAGGTCGCGATCAGCGGCAGGAAGACCACCGTGCGGCGCTCCTTGCAGCCAGCCGCGAGCATCTCGTCGGCGATCTGCCCGAGGTAAGGGTCGAGCGCCGTGCCCAGGTCGCCCGCCGAGAAGTCGCCGTTGCTCATCTTCACGCCCGTCAGGTCGAGCGAGAGCGGGATGGTCTGCGCCTCGATGGGGCACAGGTACCCGTCTTTTATGGCCTGCGGCATGCCGTACTCGAACGCCAGGCTGTCGAAGTACGCGCCCAGGTTCTTGCGGTCGCCGCGGTCGGGCGTGGCGGTCACGCCCAGGACGTTGGCCGTGTCGAAATGCTGCAGCACCTTCTGGTAGCTGTCGGAGAGGCAGTGGTGCGCCTCGTCCACGACTATCCACGCGAACTTGCCGCGGTCGAACCGCTCGAGGCGCTTGTCCTGCATCAGGGACTGGACGCTGCCCACGGTGACCATGTTGAGCGCGCCCAGGGACGTGCTCTCGGCCTTCTCCACGGCGCACGTCATGCCCGTGGCCCTCTTTATCTTGTCGGCGGCCTGCTCCAGCAGCTCGCCGCGGTGGGCGAGGACGAGGCCGCGCAGGCCCCTCCTCGCCATGTCCTCGGCGATCGCGGCGAACACGATGGTCTTGCCGGTGCCCGTGGGCAGGACCAGGAGCGTGCGCCCCCGGCCCTCGTCCCACTCGCGCTCGACGGCCTCGCGCGCCAGCTGCGGGTACGGCCGCAGCTCCATGGCGGCCATCCTACTTGCCCCACGGAGGGGTCGGGGCGGCCGGCTGCGCGGACACCTGCCTGGCCGCGGCCTCCGCCGCCGCGGCCGGGTGCAGGATGCGGTCCACGTCGTTGTACGTCTTGCCGTTGTGCTCGTGGTGCCCGAGCTTCACGACGCCCGACGCGCCGATCAGCTGGTTCCAGGGCGGGGCGAAGGACTTCGCGTCCTTGTCCACCAGCCCCACGCCGACGAACAGCTGCTTGACCTTCCACGCCTGCTTCTTGACCATGTACAGCCGGTGGAACACGCTCGCGCGGCCGAGCTCTCCGCCGTCCACCTGCAGCGTCACGACGGCCAGCCAGCACGGGGCGATGTTCTCGGAGCCGCTGAAGCGCTCCTTCTCCATTTTCGTCACCGTGAACGGGTACTCGCCGTCCGGCAGCAGGACGAACCCGCCCTCGTCGGCCTCCTCGCCGATCACGGAGTCGAAGCCGTCGTATGCGTCGTTCTCGTATGCCATGTCTCCCAGTTCCTTCCTAGTCGGTTAGATTTACTTGATGGGCGTGGGGATGTCTTTGCCGACGGTGGCCCAGTTGGCCACGAGCCAACCCACGGCGCCCGCCTCGTAGTTCCCGAGCGGCGTGCCCTTCGGGTACCATCCCTGCGCCTCGACGTAGCTCGTCACGTCGGCCTCGGATGCGCCGGACGCCTCCATGAGGTCGAGCAGCGGCCCCATGTGCTCCGGGTACGCGCCGCGGTCGATTCCGGAAACGGGGGCCGCGCTGTCCGCTGCGGGCTCCTGCGCATCCGGCTCCACCTCCGTGAACTTGAGTTTCACGGGCGGCTCGGGCGCGGGCCTCTTGGACGGTGTCCCAGCTCCCCGCATGTCGGGAATGCACGCCGCGATGCCCTCGTATCCCAGCGGCAGCTTCTCGGGCAGCCCGTGGCGGTTCTTCGCGTCCCATGCCGGCGCGTGCGTCGTGTACATGGTGCGCTTGCCGCCGGTGCCCTTGGCCTTGCCGTTCTCGTCCTTCACGACCTCCGTCTGGTAGTTGAGGAACAGCAGCATGTCGGCCCATTCCTTGAGCATGCTCGCGTTGGACGCGTTCGGCGTGTCCTGCAGCTTGAGCTGCCAGCGGTCGTACGTGCCGAACTCGTCGGGCTGGTCGCACCGCTTCACGCGGGCATGGGCCGTCACCACGACGTTCACGCCCGCCTCGGCCACGTCGGAGAGCCGGTCGAGCAGACGGCCGAACTCCTCCACGACGTACTTGTAGCCGCGGCCGTACGGCGCGTCCTCGATGCCCTTCCACCCCTTGTCGGCGAGCACCTTGGCCATGCAAAGGCGCTCCGCCCAGTCGGCGGTGTCGATGACGAGCGTGGAGCATCCCACGCCGCCGCGTGCGACCTCGTCCACGTATCCCATGAGCATCGCCCAGGACGTGGGCGAGGGGTCGGCGCGTTTCACGTCGTAGCACGCCGTGCCGCCCTCGGTGTCTATGAACAGCGGGTCGGGGAACTGCGCGGCCAGGCTCGTCTTGCCGATGCCCTCCGGGCCGTACAGCACGACCTTCTGCGCGCGCGGTTTCTTTCCTGTAGAGATGTTCATAATGGCTCCTTCCTATGCCCCGAGCGCCCAGGGCGGCGTCACGGGCTGCGTGGCTTGCGGTTCCACGAGCGCGGGTTCCAGCGCCTCGGCCGATGCGGGGCCGTCCGTCGGCTCCACGGCCTCGGGCACGCTGCCCGCGGCGTATCCGTCCTCGATGACGATGGAGCACTCGTCGCCGGTCCCGACGCGCGTGCCGATGACCTGCAGGCCCTCGTCTTGCGCCCAGGCCGCGAACTCGGCGAGCGTCTCCGGGTCCATCTGCTCGAGCTTGTCGACGAGCACGAACCCGCACTCGGGCTTGAGCCTGCGCACGATCGCCGTGGCCACGCGCAGCTGCTCCGAGCCGGACATGTTGCCCCACGGTTGGCCGTTGTAGGTGAGGCGGCCGTCCTCGACGCCCAGGCCATCGACCGGCAGGTCGGCCCCGTCGAGCAGCGCCATGCGCTTTCGGCGCGCGTCGTCCACCTGGCGGCCCATCTCCCGGTACTGGTCCTCGAGCTCGTCGGCGTCGGCCTCCGCCTCGCGGCGCGCCTGGTTCTCGCGCACCTTCGCGTTGGTCTCCTCGATGGCCGCGATGCTGGCCTCGATCTCCTCCGTGGACTCGTCCTCGAGCTGCTCGGCGGTCTTGGCCGCCTGTGCCAGCTCCCCGCGCAGCCGCACGCACTCGTCGCTCATGCGCGACACCTTCTGCTGCGATTCTGACATCTGCTCCGCCAGGCGGTTCAGGCGCTCCTGCTCGAGGTCGCGCGCCTCGACTTGCGCCGCGAGCCGCGCCTCGATGGTGCGCACCTGCTCGCGCTTGCGCTGGTTCTCTCCGTTGCGCGCGAGTATCTCCTGCTGCTGCCTGATGAGCTCGGCGGCGCTCACCGGCGCATCCGGCGCGTCGGCGAAAAACGGCATGCTGTCGGCGTGCCCCCGCTTGGCGCGCGCCTGCTGCCCCACGAGCAGCCGCTGGTTCTCGAGCGTCGCGAGCTCCTTATCGAGCACGGCGAGCTCGTCGCCGATGCCCAAGATGCCGAGCAGCGCCTCCGCGCGCTCCTTGTCGCTGGCGTTGAGGAACCGCGGCAGGTCGAGCGCGAGCGTCTCCACGAACGTGTCGAGCAGCTTCTGGCCGGCCTTGCGCCCGGCCGGGTCGCTCACCTTGAGCGCGCCGTTCTTGCCCTTGCGCTCCACGACGATGCCGTTGTCCAGCACCACCTTGAGCCGAGCGTCGCCAGCTGCGCCCTCGCGCTTCGGGTTGGCGGGGCGGAACCTCTCGCCGCCGAGCGCCCAGGCGATCGCGTCGATGACGCTGGTCTTGCCCTGGCCGTTGCGGCCGCCGATGACCGTCAGGCCGTCCTTCGCGGGCTCCATGGCCACTGCCTTCACGCGCTTGACGTTCTCGACCTCGAGCGCGTCGATCTTCACCGGATTGGCCATGGCTACGCCTCCCTCGTCTTGATCCAATTCGCGATGATCTTCGTCAGCAGCACGTCGGGCTCAGTGCCATCCAGGACGGGCAGGCCCGTGTCGATGAGGGCCGCGACGGCCGCTGCGGTGATGCACACGCCGTCCGCGAATGCGGCGACCTCGCACTTCTTCGGCTGCGCAGGCGCGGGGCCGTCCCCGGTCTTCACGACGTGCGCGCCCTCTACGTCGCATGCGCGGAACGACAACTCCATGACGTAATCGCGCAGGTATTGCAGATTCTCCTTGTTTTGCATTTGGTTTCCTCCGTTTACCCTGGTCAGGCGTTTCCGCCAGTTTTTCCTTCCATACATGATTTCTCCATACGCTCCAGCCGGCGCTCGGCCGCGCGCATCCTGCGGCGGATGTTCGAGGCTTCCACGAGTTCGCATTCCCGAAGCCACTCGCGCTCCGCCCTGGCGGCGGCCCTCGGCCCCATGCCGGACGTGTCGGGCCTCGCGGGTGCGGGGTCCATGCGGCTTCGGCCGCATGCCGCCTCGGTCGCCGCGTACACGCCGCGTCTCTCGGGAGGCAGCTCGCGGTGGACCTCGGCCATCCTGGCCCGGATGGCGTCAAGGCGTGCGGAGTGCCGGCACGGGGCGCAGCGCCCCGAGCGGTCGAGCGTGAATCGGACGAGCCCGCATTCCGAGCAGCGCCCCTCGCCGGGCAGCTTGTCGTACGCCAGGCTCAGGCCCTGCCTGCGCGCCATGTGCTCCACGGACGCGGGCGGCCTGCCGAGCCTGGCGGCCACCTGCGCGGCGGGCATGGTGCCCGCCATCGACGCGAGCCTGCGCAGCTCGCCCGAGCTCCACTTCCTCTGCGGCCTCTTCATTCAGGCGCCTCCTAGTAGCCGGCGGCGTCCAGGTAGCCGTCGAACCCGATGCCGAACGCCAGCGCGAGCAGGTAGAGGAACGCCGTGACGGCGAGCGCCGCCAGGACGTCCGAGACCGTCAGCCCGAAGGCGAGCCTCCCGCGCGGTGCTATGATGTAGCGCGTGAGGACGCCGCGTTCCCCGTAGCGGTAGTGCGCGCGGTAGAACGCGTCCTCCGCCTCCGACCTGCGCTGGTCACGCCGCCAAGCATCCCAGCGCGGGTCCTCCGGGTCGTACAGCGGCATCTGGCGCGCGCTCATCGGGCGTCCTTCCGCCCGCGCTCGACGATGTCCACGACCGCCAGGTTGGGGCAACGCCCGCCGTCCACGGCCGCGATGCCGAACTGGCCGATCCCGTTGGGGAAGTAGGCCAGCAGCCCCTTGCCCTCGACCTCGTGCAGCTCCACCGACTCGATGTAGCGCGGCGCGGCCTTCGCGGGCACCTGCTCGTTACAGTCCATGTACCACATGCCCGCGCGCATCGGCAGGCCGTTGCGGTCGAGCACCACCGGCTCGAAGTCCTTGTCCTCCATGGCGTCCACCTTGGCCTTCTGCGCTCCGAGCGACTCCATCACCGCGGCCATCTCGTCCTCCAGTGCCTTCACGCGCTGCCCGAGCTCCACGATCGGGTCGACGCTCTCCGGCAGCGCGAGCGCAGTTTCTTCGGCTGCCACGGCCTCCGGGGCTGGTGCCGCCAGGTCGTCGACGGACACGCCGAACGCGTCCGCGATGGCCTCGGCCTGGGCGGGGAACGGGTTCACCACGCACCGCTCGATGCGCGAGTACGTCGTGGGGTCCATCCCCGCGGCATCAGCGCTCTTCGCCTTGCTCCACCCGCGCGCCTCGCGCATCCCGGCGAGCTTGGCGAGGGGCAGCGCCATGCGCTCCTCGTGGGCCAGCCTCGCGGCCATCTGCTTCTTCTCGTCTTTCTTCTTCTTCGCGACCATCTCATGGTCCCCTTCCTATCTGGTTTCCTACAACGTCCCGGGTTTGCGCTCCCAGGCTTCCACGGCCTCGCAGCCGTAGAGCACGTACGCCTTCCAGCCGCCGGGCCCCGCGTTCGCGTCCGCCTTGCGTTGCGCGCGCTCCCGGCTATCCGTCAGGTAGTGGCCCCTCACGCCGTCGCGACGCTCAAATGCCAGTAGCCACTTCGGGTAGTCTTGCCTGGCATCCTCCATCCGCATCGCCTCCTTCCTCATCCGGCCTGCAGCAGCGGGTTCTCGCTGCGCAGGATCCTCCACTTCGTGCCGACCTTCCGGCCCTTCACCTGCCCGGTGGCCAGGTACTCGCGCAGGGTCTTGGGGTGCACCCCCAGCTCCTGGGCCGCCTGCTCCACGGTGAGCACGTTGCCCGGCCCCGTTTCGGCCGGCTGCGGATCCTGGGGCGGGGGAGCGGCCTCGTTGAGCCGCAGCAGCTCCATGCGGCCCCCGTCCGCCGAGATGACCGCCCAGCGCGCGTTGCCGAGGGTCACCACGTCGCCCGATTTCAGCCCGATGGCCATGTCACGCCTCCTTCACGAACTCGTCGGTCGAGCAGCCCAGCGCCGCCGCCAGCTTGCACACCGTCTCGAACCCCGGCACGTTGAGCTCGGTCTCGTAGCGCGCGATCGCGTTGCGCGAGACGCCGGACTCCTTGGCCAGTGTCTCCTGGTCCCATCCCTTCAGCTCGCGCCGGCTCTTGAGCACGCGCGCGAAGTGCGTGGAGTCGAATGCCACCATCGCCATCACCTCCTTCCCGTGAAGCGAATCTCCCCGACCGCCTTCAGGACGCGCTCGGTTATGGCCAGTTGGTTCTTGCAGTCGGTGATGTCTACTACGACTTTGTATGGGTCGCCGTTGAACCAGCCGAACTCGTTGACGGACAGCGTCACGGCCTCGTGCCCGCACGTGTAGGCCATGTAACGGGCTTTGTTCACGAACCAGCCCGTCATGTAGCCGATCATCGGATCCAGGTGACCGAGGACAAGCTGGTGCCTCATCATCTGGCGCTGCGTCATGTCGAGCGCCTTGACCCCCTCCATCCGGACTCCTTCCTCCCGCGCTTCCTTGACCCTGTGTCAAGGTTTTTTGTTTAATTCCTTGTTCCTCCGGTACAAGGAATTAATGACCGCTCCATGCAAACCGACAGCTCCGATGTCGTTTGTACTCCAAAAGGTACAGGCAAACTGTCGATATTGAGATAAATACTACATCGAAAATGTTGGGTCAAGGCATTATTTAAAATTGATGTTGAAAAAACGACAACCAGGATGTAAGTTATTGGTCATATTCAGGAAGGAACCAACAATGAAAACGCAGCTTAAACGCTTGAGGAAAACAGCAGGCATAAAGTCACAGAAAGAGATGGCCGCCAGGTTAGGCGTGCTCGAGCGCACATATGCGTCCTGGGAGCGTGGAGAGGTGTCCATGTCATTCCCGCAGGCCATCGACTGCGCGAACATACTGGAATGCAGCCTGGACGACCTGGCGGGCAGGGACTGGCCGGAATCGCCGCCGATGAGCGCCGACGAGCGCGATCTGGTGGGGGACTACAGGGCGTGCACGCCCAGGGAGAGGCAGGCGATCCGCAACATGGCCTCCACGATGGCCGATGACGGCAATGCAAAAAATGTGGACGATCGAGGAGTTGAAGAGGCGGGGTAGGTATGGGTGAAACCACAAGCTGTGGTGGTGATGCCCGGTAAAGATGCTGAAAACATCCGGGTTCGCCACCATATCTGGCGGCTTTTCCATAGATGGGTGTTTTCGATAGAATCCGAGAGGAGAGGATATGGCTGGCTCAAAAGATGAGGAGGTGTCGGGTTATGACGACTTTGGAACTGCTGGCAATTCCCGGCACGAACACGAGCAAGCGAATAATGAGAGCGGCGATGGTCTCCCGGGAGCAATCCGCCGCACGCGCGGAGAGGCTGACGCACACTCGCGTCATCCTGGGCCGCAAGGGCAAGCGGCGCGAGACGACGCGATAATCGGAGCTGCACGCATCCTCGATACCGCCACGGACGAGGAGTTGGAGCGCGCAGGCCTTTACCGAGACAATAACCAGATAGTTTCCTACTCCGGGCAGCTCCCGCCGCCGGGTATCTTTTACAGTTTTTCGCCTGAACATCAGGAGCGCATGTGCAGATGGGTTGATTCGTTCACCGTTGAAGAATCCAGAAGACAAAACCGTGCGGTCGATGCGGCTATCAGAAACGCAAATCGCGCGCAAATTTACAACTTCGTCTTCAACGCCGTAGTAGTGGTCTTGACCTTCGTGGCGTTCCTGGTGACTGGGGAGGCTGCGGCCTTCCTCGGTTTCGCTTTGCCTGGAGTTTCGATTGCCGCGAATGTTGCGATCGATGCCAAGGAGAAGAAAGGGGCGGAAAACAACGCCGAAAACAGGAATGAATGAAATGCGGGCACCCGCCAATCCGCCAAGATAACCGGGTGCCCGAAGGAAGTATCCATCCACGAGTGGAAGGACGGGTGAATCATACCATGAGGAAGCACTACGTGGTCCAGCTTGACCGGACGAAGGCGAAGTCGCGCTGCCGCGAGTGGCAGCTGCGGGTCGACTCGCTGAGGAAGACGAAGTCGGGCTCCACGTCCTGGCTCACCAGGAAGGTGACCGGCGTCACCTACACGCAGGCCGTGCGCGCGTGCGAGGAGTGGGCCGCCGACCTGGACGAGGGGAGGGCGGTCGCCGCATCCAGGAGGTGGACGTTCGGGGAGTACCGGGCCCACTGGCTCGAGTGCTGCGGGGCCGAGGGGACGGTCGCGCCCGGGACCCTGGACGCGCGCCGCACCGAGCTCACGGCCGCGGGGATGCACCTCGACGGGCTCATGCTGCAGGACATCACGACATCCGACGTCAACATGATGACGGCGGCGCTGCGCCGCGGGGAGTCGCCGTCGGGGCGGGCGCTCTCGGGCACGTACGCCAGGCGCGTGGTCGGGGCCGTCCGGCTCATGCTCGACCACGCCAGGAAGGCCGGCGTCATCGCGGCGAACCCCGCCGAGGACGCCTTCTCGCCCAGGGACGACACGCCGGAGAAGCGCCCGGTGTCCATGCGCGAGCTCGCGGGCGTCGAGGCCGCGCTCGATCCGGCGGACTGGCACGCCAGGGCGGTCCTCCTGCTCGCCGAGACGGGCATGCGCCAGTGCGAGGTGATGCCGCCGAACCCGATGCTGTGGTCGGCGTGGGACGAGGCCGGCGGGTTCCTGCGCGTGGGGGATTCCAAGAACGCGAACGGGCTGCGGCTCGTGCCTGTGAACGCGACGCTGCGGAAGGTGCTCGAGGTGTCGAGGTTCCACCTGCAGCTCGCGCTCGACGTTGACGACGTCTCGGGATACCCGATCCTGTGCGACGATTGGGGCGAGGCGCGCTCGTACACGGCCCTCTACCACTGGTGGTGCGCCCGCAGGGACGCGTTCGGGCTCCCCGGCGTGGGGCTGCACCGCCTGCGCCACGCGATGGTGACCGATTTGCTGGCGAACGGCGCGACGCTGCGCGAGGTCCAGGACATCATCGGGGACAAGACCGGCTCCGTGGTCCTGGGCGTGTACGCCCACACCACGCTCGAGCAGCGGTCCGAGGCGATGCGCTCCCTCGACGAGCGCCGCCGTGTACAGGATTTGTACAAGGATGCCGGGACGTGATGCGGTGCTGGCGGTTTCCGCGTGTGTCGCCGCGGCGATCGATACCGCGAAAACGCCAGGTGGGGGAGCGTGCGGTGGCGTCGCGCTCCCTGACATATATATGTGCGCGAAATTACGACGGCTTCTTCAAGTAGGAAACGCCGCAATGCGAAACGCCCTGGTCACGATGGTGACCGGGGCGTTTTTCTTTTCCCGGATGGCTTCCAGTGTACAGGATATGTACAAATCTGCGTTCGTCACGCCTTCTTGCACAACGTCTCGCCGTGGAACACGACCGACACGTACCTGCCCTTGTATGTGCCGGATGCCACCTTGCCCCACGTGTTGCCCGCCTTGTTCTTGCGCACGTTCGTCAGGTACACGGTCTTCCCGCGCTTGATGGATCCGACCACCTTGCCGGTGATGGTGCTCGCCTTGGAGCGGACGTTCAGCGATGGCGAGGCCACCACCTTGTAGGCGGTCCCGGCCGCCTTGGCCGCCGCCGCAGCCGTTGCTGTCGCCGTGGCAGTGGTGGCTTTGATGCCGAATGCCGCGAGGTACGCCTTTGCGAGCTCGTCCATCTTATCCTTGAACACCTTCACGTCCGAGGCGTTCGAGATGAACCCGTTCTCGACGAGGCGGTACCCGTACCCCTTCGCCGCCGCGCGCGCCGGGTTCGCCAGGTCGTCGCGCTCCACGAGGGTCTGCGCGCGTCCTGGGAAGATCTTCGCAACCGCCTTGGCCAGCGCCTTGTCGTACGCGTCGGCCCCGCCGATGCCCGCCTGGATGATGACGTGGCCCCCTCGCGCCGAGGACGGGCCGGAATCCATGTGCAGCTCGACGATCTGCGTGTCCGCCGGCAGGTTCAGGCGGCTGATGCCGTTGTCGGCGTAATAATCGCGGTCGAAGTCGGCGAGCGTCACGGACGAACCGCCGAAGTGCTTGATGCGCTTGGCCAGCGCGCGCACGCGCTCGGCCTCCTCGTATCCGTGTCCGCATGCGCCCGGGTCGCCGGCTCCGTGTCCCGGGATGACGAACAGTTTCATGATGCCTCCTTATCCTTAAGCGGTTTTCATGTCCATAAGAGCCGGAACCGGCAGGATTCCTGCCGGTTCCGCGTTTTCAAACGCCGTTCACTTGTCGAAAGCGGGGTTCGGCTCGATGCCGTAGAGCATGTCCCACCGCTCGGAGCGGCCGGGCAGCTCGTCGAACGCGCACAGCCTGCCGTCCTCGTAGTAGCCCCATTGCCCGTGCACGTGCCACTCCACCACGTCGGCCTTCGTGGGGAGTCCCCAGGAGTGCATGAGCGCCGCGTTGGTGCAGTCCAGGTAGAGCGCGCACGACGGCGCGTCCGTCTGCGCCTCCTGCGCCGGCTCGGGCGTGGAGTCTGCCACGATGAACGCCAAGGCCGCTATGGCCAGGATGCACGCGATGGCCGCGGTGACGGCCCCCATGACGTGCCAGCCGCCATCATCGGGTTCCTCGTTGTAGTCCATGGCTAGTCGTCCTTCCCCTCGCTATGGTTCGACGTGGACGCGAGCAGCTTGAGCGGGCCCGAATCGCCCAGGTCTGGGTTCATCTTCGCGAATACCTCGAGCAGGCTGCCGAGCTCCATGATGCAGATGTAGGCGCAGAGCGCGGTGTACATGGGCGCGGAGTAGCCGAGGTCGAAGCCGCCCAGCAGCGCGCCGTCCACGATGATGCCGACGAACAGCAGGCCGAGCTCGGCGCACTTGTGCCACAACCCCTCGCGCATGACGGACGAGTCGAACTCGTGGCGCGCTATGGCCGCGCCGATGCCGAACACCCAGTCGCACAGGATGAGGGCGAGCACCGCCACGGTGGCGGTCTGGGCGATGGTGTTGTCGCGCACGATGGCGATGAACACGTCGAGGTAGGGCGGTAGGATCATTGTCTCCATGGGAGTCCTCTCTCTAGGCTTTTGCTATCGAGAGGTTCCCGCACGTGTCGCTACGCGACCTCCGTCCAGCCGTAGACCCCCGGCTCCCAGATGTTCGCGTCCACGTCGCTCGTCCAATGGCCCCCGTCGTGGCTCACCTTCGCCCCAGCAGCGTATGCATCATGCGCCCCAGTCGGCTGCACCCATTCAGGCCAATCGTCGGCAGGTTCGCCGATGCGCGTCCACAGCGCGGGAGTGGCATCGGGAGTCCAGCCCTCCTGCGAGGTGTGGGCTTGGATGCAGCGGTACAGGTTGCCCCCGTACCGCACGCGCACGCCCTGCGCGTAGGCAACGCCAGCCGCCCATGCCGGGAACACGTCGGGAACCGTCTCCGCTTGCTCGTCGGTCAAGATGGGCAGCACCTCATCGAGCGCCGCCTGCGCGGGGTCCTCCGCTTCCTCGAACGCGGGGATTGTTTTCAGCCATTCCTCGGCGAGCGAGAATGTCAGCGCATCGTCCGCTTCGTGCTCGTGCCATGTGTCGATGCCGCGCCCGGTGCCGTCAGCCAATTCATGCGACTTGGCATGAACCACGGTGCGCTCGCGGGTATGCTCGATGCCGATTGGCTCATGACTCCTGTAGATGCCCTCGCCGATTCTCACTGGTCGCTGGAACATATGCCCCTCCTAGTTCGTCTTTCCGGTGTGGATGATGTAGTTCACGACTGCATATGGCTGCATGTTCGCGTTGTCGGTGTTGCCGCTCGAACCCGCGTAGCCCGTATATGGGGAGCCGTTCATCGCGCCTGTGTTGTTATACCTGCCTGTCGTGCCAGAACTGTAGAGCTGGTTGGTCGCGCCAGAACCGGATGCCACCGTGCGTCGTGCGACGATTTCGCTGTTCCCCAGATATGGCTCGCCCGGATGCGCGTGCGTGTGAGCGCCCATCGCATGACGGTGGTATGGGATAACTGCATCCTCGGAGCCGCCCGTGCCGCCGAGCGTCCGCGCCGTCAGCCCAGAACCCGCACCCGCGCCGATTGTCGCCCTGCCGCGAAGGTCTGGGAGGTTGAAGGTCGTGGAGCCGTCGCCCGCGCCCCATGTGTCCCCGATCGCCGCGTAGAGCGTCGCGTATTCGGTGCGGGAAACCGCCGAACCGTCGCATAGCAGCCACCCGGCGGGAGGGGCCGAACCTGCAAACATCTGGATTACACCTGCCCACCGTTGCAGGAACAAATCCATGCCGACCGCGAAGCCCTCCTTCTTGGCTGGAAGGCCTAACGCTATGCCATGCCCAGGTCGCTCACCGTTCGCCTCGTAGTAGTCCCCTATGTCCGCAGGGTCGGTTTCCTCGACCAGCGTGTACACATAGGGGTTCTGAGCCGAGCCGTCCCCGGTGCGCGTGTAGTACTTCTTCGTCGTGTCAATTGCCGTGTCCGTTGTCGAGTTGTAATAGTAGGCATCGCCCAGGATGTCCAGCGGGAAATACGCAGCCGAGAGTATGTCGCTCGCGCTGTCCGTCACGTCGGTTTCATCCGGCGCGCTTATGTTCGCCGCACTCGCCGCGACCGTGAACTTGATGTTCTCCTCGGTCGAGCACCCCTGCGCCCGGAACACGGCTGTACCGGATAGGGTCACGCCAGCGCCCTTCAAGACCGTCACCTCGTATGCGGTCGGGTCGCTCGAATCGAACTCCACGTCCGCGTTGTCCGCCGTGACGACGAGGTTAAGCTCACCCTGTGCGCCGCCAGCAACTTCGTAGTTCAGGGTGCCGTAGCACCACGTGCCCTCGTCTGCTTCGGCGGTCGATGTGCCGTCTGCCACGCGCAACGTATGCACGCCAACCGTCACGTCCGTTATGAGCGGTGTCCAGATGGCATAAACCGTACCAGCCGAATTAGCTGTGTACGAAGTCATTTTATCGGACACTGTCGCTCCGGAAGATGCAGCCCAACCGTCGAACCTGTACCCGGTTTTTGTCGGCGCGGTGAAACCGGAGGTAAGACTGAGCGGGTCGTTATGCCACTTGGTTAAACTAGCGGTTCCACCGGTTCCGCCATTTGCATTCAGGGCAACAGTCCAGGACGACCTGGACGGCATGGTAGCTGTTACAGACGTTGCCTTTTCCCAATATGTGGTGTAGTCAGAATCAAGCTCCATATGAGCTTCAAACGTCAGCTTTATTGATTTTGACCCACGCTGTTTCTCAAGAATAACCCAGTCGTTTATGCTCCACGATTTACTTTTAGTGCCAGCCGCGATGGTTGCAGAAACAGAAGTGCCGCCAGCATCTTCGACGTAGGTATACGGCGTTACGTCAAGGTCAACACTAAGATACACTTTGTCGGTTGTTCCGCCGCTGCGCGAGTTGGTGAACTTCACATTCGTGACTTTGGCTCTATAACGTTCATACCCCGCATAGCTCAACCCGGATATACTTTCGAGCGTGTAAGTAACTGTAATAGTGGTGTATCCCGTCAGCTTGATTGTCGCTGTTGCCATCTACATCACCCCATCCACTTCACGGACATGTTGTTGTTCGTGCGCTTGTACCATTTCCACTTCCCGTCGCCGAAGTACATGTCATCCAGCACGACCGAGCGCGTCATGTAGAACACGCCCGACGCCGAGTCGATGTACGCCACCCTCTCGGAGCCGTTGAGGAACGCCAGCCCGGTGCCGTCCGTCTCGATATGCACGGCGTTCTGATCGCCGATGAGGAGGGCTGCGGCGGCCAACAGCTCCGCGCGGATTGCATTGACGTTGATCTGCTCCACGCCGAGCTTGCCCCAGACGGTGAACGTCTCGTCGATGTCCGGGATGTAGCCGTCCTGGAGGAACTCCATGTCGTTGTCAAGCTGGCTCAGGCTGGTCGGCATCGCCTCGTACAGGCGGGACTCGGATTCGTCGATGTTGTTGTCCGTATAATCGAATGCCGCATTCGCCCTGTTCCACGCCTCGATGCTACCCTGGTAGGCGCTGGCCTTGGACACCTCGCCCCAGAAGAACGTCCCGTCGGTGAGCGTGGTCTTCTGGCACGACCATATGGCCATCGAGGAATCGAAGGCGAACTCGGTGGTCTGCCAGCCCGATGGGGAGGCCGTAGCGGGTCTTTCAGGTTGGCTCCCCGTCGATGCCGTCTGGTAGTAGTACGTCTCGACCTTCTGGACGTCGACCGCCACCGCCAGGGTGACTGTGTCCGTGGCCTTTACTGCCATTTACGCCTCCAAATTAGCCGTGTAGCTCGCATGGTTGGTGACGGTTCCCGCCGTGATGGAGAGGGTCAGGCCCGTGCCGACTGCCGTGGAGCCGCCGTCCTTGTACCACTTCACCGTCCCGAGGGCGGCGATCTGCGAGCTGGTCAGCTCGGTCGCGCCCTTGAACACCCTCGCGGTGAGCGTTGTGACGGCCTGGGTGTTCTTGAAGATGAACCCCGCCGAAGATTCGATGGTGAGCGTCACCGCATCATCCCCGGCGTCGCCCTTGTCGCCCTTGTACTTGCTCCAGGTGTAGGAGCTGGCGGTCGTTGGGGCCGACGAGCTGGTGCCGCTGTAGACGCCGATGTATATGGTCGATGCCGTGGGCGTGGCGACCATGCCGCTGCCGTCCGAGTTCGCGGAGTAGCGGATGTGCGTGTAATAGCTGGTGCCGTTCGTGCCGCCCTTGCCCTGCTTGGACTTCGAGTACGCCTTGGACGAGTCGCTGAACGTCACGAGCGTCCACAGCCACGACCCCTCGGCCACCGACGGGACGCTCGTGTATGTGAAGGAACTGTCCGCAGGCTGGCTCTCGGTCGTGCTGACCGCGTACTTGATGCTGCTGACCGTCACGCTCGTGCCGTTCGTGCCGGACTTCGACACGGAGAAGGAGAACTTCTTGTTGAGCGTCACCCCGGCGTCGGTGATGACCACCGGGATGGTGGCCTCGCAGTTGCCGTTGACCGTGTTCGCCGCGACGGTGAAGGTGAGCGTGGGCTGGGTTGCGCTTGAGTCCTTGGAGACGGTGATGCCATCGTTGTGGGAGCCGGAGAACGTGACCTTCGTGGTGTCCACGGAGCAGGCCACCTGCTCGCTTCCGCAATATGCGTAGATGGTCGTGGTCGCGGTGGCCGCGTTCGCGTACGTCGTGCCGCCGACGAGGGACACGGCCTCGCTGCTCATGACCACGGAGAAGCCGTCCGTCAAGTCTACGATGTCTACCTGGTTCGTTGCCTTAACCGCCATGTGATTACCCCTTTCGCTATGGCGTTACAAGAGATGCCGAGAACGAGGTCTTGCTCGCCACATCCTCGGGAGTTACCGTGAGCCACATCCCCCCTTGGGAGAGGTGCGGGTCGCTGCTGGGGAGCGTCCCCCAATCGCCGTTCTCGTGCTTCCACTTCCACTCGATGTAGGCCCCTGAGCCGAACCTGGCCCTCACCTGCTCGATGGTGTCGAGCCTGTCCCCGCCGTTGGGGAAGACGGCCACTTGCAGGACGGTCGATTCTGTCCCGTTCTTGAACAGGTTGCCGTTCGTGGAGGTGATGGTCAGGGTGGCCGAGTCGATTGCCGCTGCCGCGTCCTGCGCGGCCTGCTCCAGCTCGGCTTCCCACTGCGCGAGCGTCTTCGAGCTGCCGAGCTGGACGCGCGAGCCGCCGATGACTATCGAGGCCGGGTCGCCGGCCGTCGCGGGCGTGTAGAGGATGTAGGCGTCGTCGCTCCCGATGTGCCAGCTCTTGCCGGGATTGAAGTCGACGCCGGCCGCCGTGGTCGACTGCTGCACGGTCCCGTTGCCGTCGATGATGTAGTAACCTGCCGGGTACGAGGCGACCGCCCCGCTGGAGACGAGCACGCGCCAGCCGTTGGCCAGCGAGAGCACGTACAGGCCCTCGGCCGTCTCCGCCACGTGGGACACAACGTAGTTCTGTATGGTGGAGTCAAGCTCGTACCAGCCCTCCTGCGCGGGATTCTCGGTTCCCTCGGGCTCCACGGCGCCCATGGCGCCCGTGGACTGGTCGTAGGAGTAGTAGGTCTTGCCGGCCTGCACCGCCGTGTCCGCGCTCGGCCTGCGGTGGTCGGCGAACCACTGCACGGTGCCGACGACGGATTCCAGCGTGGACAGGCCAGCGAGGGCCCCGACGGCGGCGGCGTTCGCATCGGCGGCGTCCTGGTAGATGCCGGTCAGCGTCGTGTGGGCGGCGGTCGCGGCGTCCTGCATGCCTGCCAGCGTGCCGGCCGCCTCATCGGCGTCGGCCACGATCTGCGCGAGCGTCGTGCCGGCCGTCTCGGCGGCGTCCTGCATGCCCGATACCAACATGCTCGCCGTGTTCGCGTCGTCCAGCATCTCGGCCACCGTCTTGTCGGCGGACGCAGCGGCTTCGGCGACCCCGTCGAGCAGCTCGTTCGCCTCCTCGGCGATGTCCTTCACGTGCTGGTATTGCGCGTCATTGACGGATGGGACGGTGTAGTTGTGGGTCACGGTGAGGATGCCGGCGACGATCGAGACGGCGACGACGTCGCCGTGATGCACGGTCACCGGGGATGCGCACTCAACCAGCTCGTCGTTCCCGGGCACCAGGCACCACGCGCGGCCGGAGGCGTCGACGTGGTCGACGGTACCGAGCACCTCGGGGGACAGCTGCCGCCCCGCATCGGCGGACATGGCGTCCTTCAGGCGCTTCACCGCATCCATTGCCTCACCTCCAGAGGATTTCCGAGCCGGCCCCCGTCTCCGTCACGGTGCAGCTGCTCGAGCCGCATTCGATGACCTGCCGCACGACCCTGAGCCGGGCGGTCCACTCGTGGCGCGTGTAGTCGAACAGCACGCCGTCGCCGAGCCGCACCGGGCAGTATCCGTGCCTGTATATGATTGTCCGCGTGTCGCAGGACAGCGCCTTGAGCCGCTCCAGGGCGCGCGCGTCGGCCTGCTCCTGCGTGGAGCCCGCGGGCAGCGCGTCGCCGTCCTCGCGGGCGACCTTCACCCTGCCCCGGCGCACGGTGGAGATGGGGGAGTCCGCGTCCTCGTTCCTGGCCCTGCCGACGAGCTGGCCGGTTCCGCACGGCATCGTGAGCTCCATCGCGTTCGGGAGCTCCGACCACCTGACCTCCTCGCTCGCGTCGGGGAAGAGGATGGAGACCTCGTCGTCGCGGTACATCCAGGACGGCGAGAGCGACGAGGTCGGGCGGATGGGCTCGAAGGAGATGCGGCCCCACTCGTCGACGGCGATCTCCATGCCCGCCGAGGCGAGCAGCTTGCGGGCGAAGGACAGCGGGTCGTCGCCGCGTTCCGCGGTGAGCGTGTCGGGCAGGGACGCCCCCGTCGCGCCGGACCACATCACCGGGGCGCGGCATCCCGCGCGGCAGATGGCGGCGGCGCGCGCCACGGGGTCGCTGCCGGCCGCCGCCTGGGCGAAGGTGGGAAGCGGCGAGTCGCGCAGCTCCTGCAGCGGCGAGTCGCACGACAGCGGGCGCCATATGACCTTGCCGTCCGCGTCGGAGCGCGAGTTCTGCGCGAGGTGCGTCCCCAGGCACACGCGCTCGGAGACGCCGCCCTGGGTCGCCACCAGGTACTCGCGGATGTAGAACTCGCGGTCGACGGGCTCGCCGACCTGCATCTTGGCCCCGCCGAGCAGCTCGGCTGACGCATCGCGCGTGATGCTGCAGTCCGTCACGAGCGAGAACGCGCGCCTGTCGCGCCACGTCGACGGGTCGACCTCGTAGAAGCGGTGCTCGATCTGCTTGCCATCGGTCCAGACTGTCATCTCGACGCCTCCTCGACGCGCGTTATCGAGAGCCGCACCGACGCCTTCGCGCCGCGCTCGGGATGGCCCACCTCGACGTCGACGTCCGCCCAGTAGCCCATGCCGCCGACGTGCGCCGGCCACCTGACGTAGGCGGGCTCCATGGCGCGCGACAGCTTGCGCAGCTGCGGGATGACGTCCGTGTCGACCTCGATGTTGAAGGCGCCGCCCGTGTCGCCCGTGATGCCGAGCTGCGTGCCGTAGTCCACGACCGGGTATTCCCGGCCGATGTAGGCGTTGAGGGTCTTGTCCTTGCGCCCGCGCTCGACGGGGGACACGTTGGCGGATATGGCCACGCTCTCGCACGAGTACGCGACCGTTCCGCCCGCCTCGCCGGAGTCGGCCACCGGCTCGGTGGACTCGCCCCACTGGATGAGCAGGAACTCGAACGGCGCCTGCAGCTCGATGTCCGAGAACGTCACCTGGTCCGTCAGCAGCGAGTTCGCGCACACGCGGTACCAGCAGGAGCCGAAGTTCGGATGCGGGTCGGTCACGACGACGGAGCCGTCGTTCGCGAGCTCAGCCGCGATGAGGGCCGACGTGCCGTCCGAGCCTATCCGGTAGACCGACAGCTCCACGTCGGATGCGTAGCGCACCGTCTCGTACGACTCGTGCGGGTCGGCGGACTCGGGCGTCAGGTCCACGACCGTGTCTGGCTCCCCCTGGGTCCCGGCTATGTCGGCCTCGAGGGGGGAGGCGTAGCCGTCCAGCTCGGACAGCTCGACCACGGCGGGGAACACGGCCTCGCCGAGGTCGGCCGCATGCTCCCCGCCGTCTCCGTCGAGGTAGGCGATGGACAGCCGGGCCGCATCCTCCGGCCCGGCGAGCGTGAGTCGCGTGCCCTCGAGCATCCACGCCATCCCCTCGCCGAGCTCGCGCGGATCCTCGCATGAGGGCCAGATGGCCGCGGTGTAATCCGGCATTATCTCGGCGGATGCGTCGGGCTCGGGGAGGGATGAGTCCCACTGGGGCGTGACGGTGCACGAGCCCCAATCGGATTGGAGCCCGGTGTCCATCACGACCATGGCGCGCACGTCGAGCGGCACCCCGGCTGCGAACGCGGCGTCCGCGGCCCCGATGGAGACCACCTGCCGCGCCGCGTCGAACTCCGGGTCGTTCGCGTCGACGTAGACCGAGAGCATCGTCGTCCCGCCGGCCATCCACTCGTCCGACCCGTCGTCGCCGACGTAGCGGAACCCGCTCTCCGGGGCGAGCTCCACGGCCCACGACACGGGTGACTGGGACGTGCCGCCGGCCGCCGTCAGTACGAGCACGAGCGGCAGCGCGCCCAGGGGCTCGCCGGAATCGACGCGCGGGCCGTCTTCGGAGGACTGGCGGGCCTCGATGCCGATGGCGGGCCTCACGTGGACCGTCACGGCCCCGCCCTGCGCCCAGGGCGACCATCCGGCGGATGCCACGCCCTGCGTGCGCACGCGCCACGAGATGGCCGTGCCGTCGGCGAGGCCGGAGGTGTCGAACGACGCCGACTCGGACCCGGCCGCCTGGATTACCGTGACGGCCGGCTCGCCTCCCGGCGGGGTCGCGGTCACCTCGGCCTCGGCCGCGGTCTGGGCGGAGCCGTCCTCGGCGTTGTGCGTCCAGGCGAGCTCGATGGGATCCCCGGCGACCGCATGCGCGTCGACGTAGGCCGGCGTCGGGGCGGCCGGGGCCGTCGCGAGAACGCAGGACGCCATCTCGGACAGAGGGGAGGTCCCGCCGTCGCCCTCGAGGGCGATGCGGAAGTGCCACCGCTTGCCGGAATCCAGGCCGGTCACCGTGAACCTGTTTGCGCTTCCCGTGCGCTCGAGGTCGTTGGCGACCTCCACGATGTCGTCGCGCGCGGGGACCCATGCGCCAGCCGCGTCCTGGACCCATGCGTCGGCGTGGTCGGAGCGGTAGATGCGGTACCTCGAACCGCAGTAGACGTAGCCGTTGTCCGTCCACGTGAGCAGGGCCGAGTCCGCACCGGCCGCGGACGCCTCCAGGCCGCTCGGCGCGAGCGGGCGCGTCTCGACGTCGTCGCACATGGAGCCGACGGGGCCCCAGGTGTCCGAGTTGGAGTTGCGCGGGATGAGCAGGTAGCGGTACGCATGCCCCGCCTCCACGCTGGCGTCGGCGTATTCCAGCGTCG
>JAFUCC010000170.1 GCA_017459925.1 Eggerthellaceae bacterium | reverse complement strand
TGCCTGGTTATGCGCACGCGCGTCCCCACGTGGAAGCTGCGCAGGTTGCCCCGGTCTATCTCGCGCTTGATCGTCTGGCGCGTCACGCCCAGAAGCTCCGCCGCCTTGTTCATGTCGAAAGTGTCGGGCGCGTCGGAGAACAGCCCGCCGGGCTGCTCGGGGGGAACGTCGGTCAGGTACACGAGCCTGCCGCCGGAAGTCGCCATCTGCTCCATTTAGGCCACCTCCCCGCCGTCGCCGTCGCTCTCGAACAGCTCGCGCCAGTCGCCGTCCCAGCCCACGGCCTCGGCGATGGCGCGCCCCCGCTTGGGGTAGGGAGGTTCCAGCCCGCGCACGATCCGGGACACTGCGGGCTTGTTGATGCCGGTCTTCTTGGCGATCATCGCCTGCACGCCCCTCTCTTCGCAAATCTTTTCAATCCGCAACATTTGTCGTCCTTTCTCCTTGCCGTTACTGCAACGTTGCGGTACTATTCTTCCATCAGAGATGTACTTGTTAAATATGACAATGCAAGGACATTTGAAAGGCGGTAGAAATGGTCGTCGAGGACATGGTCCAGCAGGCGTTCTACAACGGGAGCGCGGCGGGCGACGTCACGTTCGGGGACGTCCTCATGCTGGTGGAGGACGATGCGGGCATCGATGACGTCGCGGAGAGGTTCGAGGGCGCGGATCTGCTGCCCGACTACCTGTCCGGGCATGCGAGGGCGCTGATCTCGATACACGGCGCGTTCGGCAAGGGCGCGAAGGCGGCGTACCTGCGCTACAGCGAGCTTCTCGAGCAACGCAACGCCCGAGACTGGCGCGAGCGGGACCTCGAGACGCTTCGCATGCTCGTGCGCGAGGCTTTCTCCCTGTTCGAGCTGCTGCAGAACGAGGAGGAGCACCCCGTAACGGTCGCCGTGCTCGACGTCCACGGCGTCAAGCGCTCCAAGCCCAAGGCGGACGGTCGCATAGACCTTACGGCGAGTTACCTCCTGCCCGCGTGCGACTACCTGCAGTTCCTCTCGAACGGCTGCGATTCGCTGTCCGCCCGCCCGTTCCTCTGCGACTGCCGCGTGGAGCCGCTCGAAGAGGGCGAGGGGCGCGACGCCGTCATCGGCTGGGCGGCTAACAAGGGCGGCGCCCGCATGTCGTTCACCGTTCACGACGTCCCGGACAACGCGCGGGGCTACCGCAGCTTCATGGGCTACCTGCTGAAATTCCTGCTCGACGTGCACCTGCACGACGTGCAGCTCGTCACCTACGACGGGGGCAAGCAGCTCTGCGTGGCCAAGCACGCCGTGGCCGCCGTGTGGGTCTGCCTGAGGGAAGAGCTCTCGGGCGCCCGCGCCGGCGTGTGCCGCGTGTGCGGAAAGCCCTTCATCGCGTCTAACGAGCGCAAGGAGAAGGCGCGCTACTGCCAGCAGGGCGGCACCTGCGCCAAGGCCTTCGCGCGGGCCCGCAAGGTGCTCGAAGCCGTCAACGACGGTGCAGACCTGGAAGACGCGCTCGGCGGCATCGGCAAGATCAGCCGCCGCAAGCTCGCCGACATAGCGAGCCGCAACTACTACGTCCTGTCGTTGGAATTCCCCAACGTCGACATGGAGACGCTAGAGCGGAAAGGGGGCGAGGCGAAGAAGAACTAGGCATCAAAACCGGCAACGCAAGCATCGACGAAGGAAAGGAGAAGAAGAGAATGGCACGCAAGAAGCAGAGAGAAACGTACGGCAACGGGTCAATCACGCCCAAGCAGGACAAGTCCGGCAAGCAGATGACCGACAAGCAGGGCAACCCGCTGTGGCTCGTCTGCCTGTCCTTCGGCTACGAGAAGGTCATGGGCGAAGACGGCAAGATGAAGAAGCGCCAGCGCAAGGTCCAGCGAGTTGCCCACGGCACGCTGGCAGACGCCCGCAAGTTCGCCAAGGAGCTTAACGACCAGTACGAGCACGTCGACGTCGGCGAGTCCCGAGAGAAGACGTTCGGCGACGTGTGCGATGCATGGGAAGGGTCAACGCGAAACGCCGGCAAGGCCACGGAGAGTGCCATGAACGGCTACGTCACCAACCTCGGGCACATGCGCAAGAAGATCGGCAAGAAGCCCCTTGCCACCATCACCAGCCAGCAGGTCGAGGATGCCCTAGCCGAGATCCGCGAAGAGCGCGGGCTTGGCGGCACCACGATGCACAAGGTCTACGCCATCACCAAGCGCGTGTTCGCGTACGCGGTGAAGAACGACTGGCTCGTGCGCAACCCGTGCGACAAGATCGAGGCACCCCAGATCGACGAGGTGGTGAACCGCCGCTCGCTCACGGCCGAGGAATGCGCTTTGCTGCGCGCTCGCATCGATGCGGCCGAGGAGAAGGCCCTCGCGGACTTCGAGGCCAAGGAGCAGCGCGCTTTCAAGTACGGCACCAAGTTCGGACGCAAGCTCGTCCGCGGCCTGTCCGGCCTGTCGTGCCTCATGGCGCTGCGCATCGAGCTGGCGACCGGCATGCGCCGCTCGGAGGTGCTCGGGCTCACATGGTCGGCGATCGACTTCGGGACGGGCCAGGTAACCGTGCGCCAGAAGGTCATCTACGAGAAGAAGCGCGGCTCGAAGGAGGCCGGAAGGCTCGTCGTCGATAAGCCCAAGACGAAGACGAGCATCCGCACCCTGTTCGTCGACACCGATACGCTCGCCCACCTGAAGCGCTGGAAGGAGTTCCAGGGAAAGGCGCTCCACCTCGTCATGCCGGACGGCACTGCCGTCACGCAGACGGAGGAAACGCCGGTGTGTGTCGGCGACAAGGGCGACTGGCTCAGCCCCCAGAGCATCCTGCGCTGGTGGGAGGGCTACGAGCAGCGCGGTTACACCAAAGGCGGGGCCGACGGGACCTACAGCCGTATGGGCTTCCGCGACCAGATCGGATTCCCCGGATTGTGCATGCACGAGCTAAGGCACACGCAAGCCACCCAGCTTCTGGGCCAGCGCGTGGACCTCAAGACCGTGCAAGCCCGCCTGGGGCATGCCAAGGCGTCGTACACGCTCGACCTCTACGCGCATGCGATCCCGGCCAACGACCGCGACGCCGCCAACATCATGGGAGAGCTCACCGGGGCGCCCGTGAAATCCACCGCCGACGTGGTCAAATTCGAAAAGTCCGCTTAGCGGTGCAGAAATCCACCAACAGGACGGCAAGATGCTTTATAATTCGACAACAGAGTGTTTGACCAGCAGTTTTATGGAACTGGTGACAGGGTTCAAATGCGCGGATACTAGCTTCCCAAGCTCGCATTCGCGGGTTCGAATCCCGTCACCCGCTCCAGAGCGAAACAGAGCGGTCTCCAGCAACGGAGGCCGCTCTTTTTTGGTGGACATGTTTGGTGGACTTTGGCAAGGGATACACAGTCCCAACGAGTCCTAGCGAGGGTATAAAAGCCCAGCTCAAGGGCTATCTGGTACTGGGCAGTATGTGGTTGATTTGGATTGGGAAGCTCGTGCCGTACCACTTGGCGACACCCGCGTAGCGCATTATCCTACCACAAACGGGTCAATAAGTTGCCATGCCAAGTGCTCAAATTCGCAAGCGTCCACGTGGAATCCAGAGACGGCTCGCACACCTCTCCAACTGCGATTCATTTCAATAACAACTAAACGATAAGGAGCTAAAGATGACTGCCAACAATACCGATTGGACCGCCCTGCAGCAAGCCGAAGACATGGCCTACTTCCGCGCAGACCTCTGCCTATATTCGCCTGAGAGCTACACACTGGAAGAGAAACGCGACATCTGCAATGAGATGATGGGGACGAGCAAAGCCATGCTCGACGCCATGCGCGCCGACTTCGAGCAACTGCCCGCCGATGCCCGCAGCGAGCTCCTCGACATGCTCTGCCAGTCAGGAGTCGAGAGCCCCGAGTGGTGGTGGGACGTCCTCGTCGGCGAAGGCGACCCGCTGTATCGGGAGCTTGAGACGATCTAGCAGACAAGGCAGATTATGCGATGACGCAGGGGTCGGAGCCATCGCTTCGGCCCCTTACTCTGCTCGCTCCGATAGAAGCTTGTCCTCAAGCAATTCCCTGATGTCGGACTTCAGTTCCCGATAGTCACCCTCGTATGCGGCGTAATGGACATGCGTGCCGTCGTGGCCGAGCGTGTACTCGCCGCCGAATCCAAGCCAGAGGTCGCTGGCGCTGGCCGGACTCACGACTTCGATGATCGTCTCGATGTCCTCGAGGTTTTCGTAGCCCTCGTCCGCATTGGTGTGCTCCACCATCTCACAGCCGCCGAACAGCGCCAGGACGTCGGCCTTGCGCTCCCACGGGCGCTCTATCGGAAGGAGCCACTCGATCGTCCGGTTGCCGTACGGACCGGAGCCGTCCTTCTCGTACACGCCCGCAGGCAGCCGCAGCCTGTCACCGCCAGGATCGCCGACGAGCCAGGGGTTGGCCCTGCTCCCCTCATCGAAACCCTCAATCCAGCTCACGCCGAAGACAATCCACTGCGCCTTGGCGTCGGCGGGAAGTTCGACGGTCGCAGCACAGCCATCGGCCGTGGCGACGTAGTCGTACTCGTATTCGCCGTGCCCGTGGGCATATTCCTCGAAATCGTACTCGACGGCAATGACTAGGGCCGTCTTCTCGTCATCAATCTCGGTTGCCTCAAGGCGCTCGCCGCTCGCGCTGCCGCCTACGCACGCCACGGATGGGTCGAGCCTGCACTCGAGCACGTGCGCGGCGCCATCCGGCTCGTGCCAGTACGCAATGCGCCAGTTGCCGTCGACCGGATGGCTCTTTGCGTAGTCGGGGGTGTCCACGGACTCCCACATGCCATCGATGGCGCAAGGGCTGCCATCCAGGCGCAGCCCGACATTGCCCAGAGGTGTACGGATGTACCGGGCGTCTTTACTCATTTGCTTCGCCCCAGTTCAGAAGGCTAACGGTTTCCCTGCTCACGCGGTACCACTTCCTGTCTTCTTCCGGGATAGCCTCTATCGCCGCCGGAAGCTTCCTGTCAACATGAGGTCCGCGCTTTATCCCGATGTCCTCGGAGAACCAGGGGCCGAACTCGAGCATGAGCTTCGTCCCATCGAGCTCAAAAATGATTGCTGCGGTGAACGAAAAAGTGTGCTCGACCTCGCTTCCTTCGACCATCTCCTGAGTATCCTCGACGAGCTTGACGTCGGTTATCGTCCTCGCGATTCTGTCTGTGGCAAGGCGATGCCCGACGAGGTGTGACCGCACATCCCCTCGCCTTGCTTCGCGGACGCTCACGACGGCAACATCGTCAACGTCGCCAAAGTAGTCGAGCGGCTCGACCTCGCAATGGACGTCACACACGTTCCCGTCGACAACAAGCCATGCGCTCATATAGGTCGTGGAGTTGACGATATATTCGTCATGCACGAGCTCCTCAAGCGTCCTGCCAACCATACTGGCGAGGAGCGACTTCTCGCTTTCCGAAAGCCTTGTGTCAGTAAAGGCCATTGCTACTCACCTTCCCCTTGCACGAAATGGATCTTCTGGCCCTTCACGCCACCGCTGTCGCTGCTGTCCGAGATGTTTATGTCCACGGCTGGCGACCCGTCGCTTGAACTGACCTCGCGCATCGTAATCACCGTACCGTCAGACATGGTGGTCTTCACGCCCTTGCCGTTCGACAGCGGCTCTTCTATGCCTCCCTGTGTTGCACGGTCGTAGAAGTCGTGTGCCGTGGAGACAGGGTCGTCGCTTTCGATATGGCGAATCCGGGGCTTCTTCGGCGAACTTGGATCTCCGAAGTATCCGTCTCGGTAGTCGTAATTATCCTTCAAATCGCCCAGGTTGTCCCCAACGGATTGCCAAGTGTCAGTGCCGCCCTTGAACCCGCCATCGGCAGCGCCAGAAGGAGGATCGCTTCGCGGGTTCCCGCCGCCGCCACCGATGCCGTACCCGCTACCCCCGCTGCCCACTCTTGCCTCCGTCCAACGCCCCACGGTTTGCTCCCGGGTACACCCACACGGGGATGCCCAGGCTTCGCGGATAGTCCATCACGCCGTATAGGTCGCTGCCGTAATAGACGATCGCGGTGGGTTCGAGCGCGTCCACTGTCGTCTTCACATCGCGAACGAAGCGCCGACGCTCGGTCACGTCCTTGGTGAGCGCCCTCCCGCATATCGCGATGACGCTGTGCGTCGGCAAGCCCTCTATGAGCCAGTTGCATCCCGGCTGGTGCCGAGCGTTGGGAAGCGTCACGAGCCCCTGCCGCTGGAACCATGCGCCCAACAGCTGGTTGCGGTAGGCGTTCCACATCTTGAGCGGCCTGGGGAAGTCGATGCACGTCGAGAGGTCCGGCATGATGACGCCCTCGAACCTGGAGAGCTTGGGAAGGTACTTTCGCGGCTCGTTCCACACGCGCTCGAAGCGGAAGTCATCTTCGAAGAAATGCACGAAACACCCGTAGTCGTCCCACCGCTCGTGCATTGCCACCGAGAAGGGCACGAGCGCCGTCGGGTGCGCGTCCACCGCGTGGAGCTTGGGCATGTCCCACGGCCGCGAGAAGTCCAATCCTTCGAGCATCCAGGCGTGGAAGGTATCGCGCTTGTGCGTGGGCTTGCGGCCTCCGCCGTCGTCCGGCTGCTCGGCCATATCAGTCTTGCTGTCCACCTGTATCACCTCATTCGTTCGGTCCGAAGTAGTACAGGCCAACCGTAAGCCGCTGTCACAGGCTTACCGCGTTCAGTTCACAAGCAACTTCACAAGAATTCGCAGCTAGGATGCCGTGAGGTACCCCGCCTGCCCGGCCCGGTCGATGCGCATGTACTGGGAACCCGTGTTCGAGCTCGCCCACACGGAGCCGTTGCCGCCAACCAGCGATGTGGAGCACGAGTAGAAGCACTGCGAACCCGTGATGTCGCTCGAAGGCAGCGCCCAGG
>JAFUCC010000169.1 GCA_017459925.1 Eggerthellaceae bacterium | reverse complement strand
CGGCATCTGCCTGGAGCTGTCCGTGTACGATTCCGACTTCTACGACGCGCGAGCAGACGACGGAGAAGGCTTGACGGATTAGGCTATCATTTGCAAGACGCCCGCCGCATAGGGTTGTGCGGAATCAGGGGTCCACATCAACCGGCCGCTTCGCGGAGACCCTTCGACTCCGCGCCCCTGCGGGACGCTCCGCTCAGGATGACAAAAGGGAATGCTCCTTCGGCGCTCCGCTCAGGATGAAATGAAGAGACGTCCGCGGGCTCCCTCTCGGAACGGCAAAGGAGAGCGGACTTGCGCGCACTTCGCCCTATTCCTGCCAACTTACAGGGGTTTTAGTTTTCGTGGAAGCATATTGCCTCCAAGTTCGACTTAGGGGCCTTTCGTGGAAGCATATGCCGTACTCGTACGACATATTTGTCCGCGAAGTCGAACTTAGGAGCAATATGCTTCCACGAAACACGAAACGGTTTGCAGGTGCGTGCAGATATGCGCTCTAAGTACGAATTTGACGTTACCAGGGTGCTGCCTCCGCCACCTGCCCGCAATAAGAAAGCGCCCGCCAAATGACGGGCGTTCTCGTTATCTGATTGCCTCTAAGGCTATTTAACGAAGTCGGCGCACTTGTGGTCGAGTTCCCAGAGCTTCTCGGCGGTGGGCTTCCAATGCTCGGCGTACTGGTCGCAGCGGCTGCACAGCATCTCGACCGTCTCCTCGCCTTCCAAGTTCGACGACTTGGCGCCCGTCTCGTTGATGATGCGGCGCAGCTCCTGCGGGTTTTCCAGCATGGGGCACGGACGCAGGTAGTTGTCGTTGAACGGCTGGTTGTCGTGATACGCCATGAACAGCGGTGCCTGCAGGCACTCGAGCAGCGTCTTCTCGTGGATGTTCGAGTCGCTGAAATGCACGAACACGCAGGGGTCGACGTCGCCGGCCGCGTTGATGTGCAGGTAGCGGCGCCCACCGGCGATGCAGCCCTGCACGTACTGGCCGTCGTTCTGGAAGTCCATCGGGAAGATGGGCTTGGTCACGCGCCAACGGCGGAGGGTGTGGTACATGGCCTCGCGCTGTTCGGGAGTGACCATGAGATGCGTGTTCGCATCGGAGCCGACGGGCATGTAGTGGAAGTACCACACGAACACGGCGCCCCAGTCGACGAGCTGGTCGATGTAGGCGTCGGAGCTCACGGCCTCGAAGTTCTCGGAGGTGTAGCAGCACGAAATGCCGAACGGCAGGCCGTTTTCCTTCATGAGGTTCATGGCCGCAACGACCTTGTCGTACACGCCCTCGCCACGACGCGCATCGGTGGATTCGCGGTCGCCTTCGACGGAGAACGCGGGGATGAAGTTCTTGCATTCCTTCAGCTGGTCGATGAACTCCTGGTCGAACAGCGTGCCGTTCGTGAACGACAGGAACACGCAGTCGTTATGCTTCTTGCACAGCGCAACGATGTCGGCCTTGCGCACGAGCGGCTCGCCGCCCGTGTAGATGTACATGTAGACGCCTAGTTCCTTACCCTGCTCGATGATGGAGTCGATGTCGTCGAAGCTCAGGTTCAGGCGGTTGCCGTAGTCGGCCGCCCAGCAACCGACGCAGTGCAGGTTGCAGGCGCTCGTGGGGTCGAGCAAGATGGCCCACGGGATGTTGCAGTTATACTGCTCGCGCAGAGCGATCTGCTTGGACCAGCCGTTGAAGCCGGCGTTGATGGCGAAGTTGAGCGCGATCCTCTCGAAATACTGCGGGTCGAGGTCGTTCAGCAAGCGCATGAGCTGCTGGTAGACGTTCGAATCCTTGTTTTCCATGTTCTCGCGGATGATGCGGCGCTGCGAGGGCATTTCGCCGCGGGAGATGAAATCCATCGCGTCGAGCAGGCGCGGGACGGCCTTATCGGGGTTCGAGCGAAGTATCTTCAACGTCTTCTTAATGCCGAATTCAGTCAGTTGCTCCTTGACCATGTGCCACCTTTTTCACGTGTTATCCCAATCTAAGTCGGGCGTATTCTACTCCTATTATTACACTGTGAGAATAGTCAATTTGCCAATTCCACTGAATTATTGGACATGTGTTGATTATCGAGATAATCGGTAACTGAGCAGGTGTTTTATTCCACAAATAGAACCTGTTTGGTGTATAAAAGAGCCCCTTGGCCAGACCAAGGGGCTCAAAATGTTATTACAGGCGAACTGGTCTACTGAGCGTTCGGGTCGTCTTTCGGATCGTACGGATCAGGACCCGACAGCGGCATGTTCTCGCTTGTCGCGGGTGTGGCGATGTCGACGATCGCATCCTTGCCCGGCAAGATGATGTTCAGCACGATGCCTGCGAGCGACCCCACGGCCAGGCCCGACAGCGAGATGGTGACATCCCCCGCCGGAATGACGATGGCGCCCGCCGTGCTGTAGGCGATGCCGATGGAAAGCACTAGGATGATGGCCGCGATGAGGATGTTGCGGCTGACCGTGAAGTCGACGCGGTTCTCGATGAGGTTGCGCACGCCCACCGCCGAGATCATGCCGTACAGGATGAGCGACACGCCGCCGATGACGCTGGCGGGCATGGCGCCGATGACGGCCGCGAACTTCGGGCAGAAGCTGAACACGATGGCGAAGATGGCCGCGATGCGCACGACGCGCGGGTCGAACACCTTCGTCAGCGCCAGCACGCCCGTGTTCTCGCCGTACGTGGTGTTAGCCGGCGCACCGAACAGCGACGCGATGATGGTGGCCAGGCCGTCGCCCAGCAGCGTGCGGTGCAGGCCGGGCTCGGCGATGTAGTTGCGGTTGCAGGTGGAGCTGATGGCGGAAATGTCGCCGATGTGCTCGATCATCGTGGCCAGCGCGATGGGCATGATGGTGATGATGGCCGTGATGGCGAGACCTGAATCCATCGAGCCACTGGTGAACAGGCCGAACACGGTGTTGTCCCACATGACGGGAAGGCCGATCCACGCAGCGTTGGCGACGCCCGAGAAGTCGACTTCGCCCATGAGCGCGGCACACATACGAAATGATGACGCCCATGAGGATGGGGATGATCTTGATCATGCCGCGGCCCCAGATGTTGCACACGATGATGACCACGATGGCGATGACGGCGACAAGCCAGTTCGTCGAGCAGTTCGCGATGGCCGAGCTGGCTAGGATGAGGCCGATGCAGATGACGATGGGGCCGGTGACGACCGGCGGGAAGTAGCGCATGACGCGGTTGGCGCCGAACGCCTTGAACGCAGCGGCCAGAATGAAGTACAGCAGGCCTGCGCACGCTACGCCCAAGCAGGCATACGGAAGGAGCTCGGCCTCGCCGTTGGGCGCGATGGCCGCGTAACCCGCGATGAACGCGAACGACGAGCCGAGGAACGCCGGCACCTTGCCCTTCGCCAAGAAATGGAACAGCAGCGTGCCAATGCCTGCGAACAGAAGGGTTGCCTGCACGGACAGGCCCGTGAGCACCGGGACCAGGATCGTGGCGCCGAACATGGCGAACATGTGCTGCAAGCCGAACAGCACCATCTTGGGCTTGCCGAGGACACGCGCGTCGTACACTGCATCGGGCGAGTCTTTCGCGCCCATGGTGGGTACTTGCAGCTCAGCCATATCGGTTCGTCCTCCTGTCCGTTTCGTGCGGATGGCGGGGGCGCCATGCTCAAACAGTCCTCGCTCGCTCAGCTGACGAATTGAACATTACCCCAGGGGTGATGTTCAATTCTGCACTTCACTCGCTGCGGAACTGCGCGTGGCACCCCCGCCATCCGCACGAAACTACGCTCTTCCCCGGTACACCCGGGGCGAGATTGTGAAGCGTTCGTCCTTCTGACATTACTCTCGCGGACGATTATAATGGACGGAACGCTTACCGATGGAAGGATTTAACAATGGGCGAAGTTCACGTTCTCGATCATCCGCTGATTTCCGACAAGCTGACGCGCATGCGCCGCGCGAGCACCTCCTCGCAAGACTTCCGCTTGCTGCTCAAGGAAATCTCGCTCCTCATGGGGTACGAGGTCACGCGCGACTTCGAGACCATTCCCGCCACGGTTGAAACCCCCATCTGCATGGGCACGTTCCCCATGCTGAAGGAGAACTTCTTCACCATCGTGCCCATCCTGCGCGCGGGCATCGGCATGGTAGATGGCTTCCTCGAGCTCATGCCGTTCGCGCACGTGGGTCACGTCGGCGTGTACCGTGACGAGGAAACGCACCAACCCGTGGAGTACTACTTCAAGATGCCCGAAGGCGTGGAGCGTTCGAAGATCATCGTGGTCGACCCCATGCTCGCCACAGGCGGCAGCGCGGCCGACGTCATCGATAGCCTGAAAGCCCGCGGCTGCACGGACATCCGCCTGGTGAACCTCGTCGCCGCCCCCGAGGGCGTGAAGCGGGTGCAGGAGCGCCACCCCGACATCGACATTTACGTGGCGGCCGTCGACGAGAAGCTGAACAAGAACGCCTACATCGTGCCCGGCCTGGGCGATGCCGGCGACCGCATCTTCGGCACGAAATAAAATGAGTAGCAGGACGTTCCTGCTACTCATTTTTAAGACAACTTCCAAGCTGGCGTCACATCATGATAAATGAGTAGCAGGAACGTCCTGCTACTCATTGCTAAATTCCCAGCGCCTTCTTCAGCAGGGACACGCGGCGGCGGGAGACGGGAATCTTGTCGTCGACGCCGTTCAGGGTGAGCAGCAGCGTGCCGCCGGAAACGGGCTCGACTTCCTCGACCATGGCAAGGTTGACCAGGTAGCCGCGATGAACGCGGAAGAACCCATGGCCGTCGAGGCGCTTTTCAAGCTGGGCCAAGCTGACCGTGCTGAAATAGCGGTCGGTGTCGGTCTGCAGGTAAGCGTAATCGTCGCGCGCCATAACGAAGCGGATTTTGTCGATGGCGATGAGGATCTTCTTGCCGCCCTTTTCGACCGAGATGCGCTCGGACTTCTGCGCCTGCATGTGCAGGGCGACGTTCTCGCGCACGCGGGCGATGGCCTGGGCCAGGCGCTCGGTCTCGACGGGCTTGACGAGGTAGTCGACGGCGTTCACCTTGAACGCATCGAGCGCAAACTCGCTGTACGCCGTGACGAACACGACCGCAGGCGGGTACTTCAGGTGCGTGAGGCCCTCGGCCAACTTCAGGCCGGTTGCCTCGGGCATGTTCACATCGAGGAACATGACGTCGCAGGGATATTCCTTCAGCTTTTCGATGGCCTCGCGAACGCTGGCAGCCTCGGCGACCACATCGGTTTGGCCGATTTCGTCAAGCAAGAAGCGCAGCTCTGACCTGGCGGGCGCTTCGTCGTCGACGATCATCGCTTTCAGCATGGCTTGCCCCTCCCAAAAATAGAACGCAGAAAGTCAAATTTAGTACACTTTACCATACTACCGTTGGCGGTTGAAATGCAACCGTTAACTTAGAAAAAAATACCGCTTGCCTGGTATTTTCGCCTATCGCAACTCGACGTTCATGAGTTTGCCGAGCGCGCGAGCATAGATGGAAAACGCCTGTTTCAGCAACTCCTCGCTCACGCCCTCGTCGGGACCGTGCATCGTTCCCACCCAATCTGGGTCGTCTTCCCAAGGCTTCTCGACGCCGAAGCTGACACCGGTCGTGAACATGCGCGCGTAGGTGCCGCCCTTCGAAGTCATGCCGCCGCGATTCTCCCCCGTCACTTCGTTATATGCGTCGAGCAGCACCTGGACGGCAGGTGATTCCGGATCCATGAGGAACGGGGTTTTATCGTGCTCCATCGTGAACGTGGCGCCTGCTTCAACCGCCAGATCGTTCACGCGGTGCTCGATTTCGGCTGATGTAATGGTCGTCGGGTAGCGGAAGTCGATGGTCTGGCAAATGCGGCACTGGTTCATGCTGACCTTCTCGATGTACGCCTTGCCGCCAACCGCCGTCAGCGAACCGAAATGCTCGTCGGAACAGGCGATGCCCAAACCGGAGCCGTCGGTGGAGCCGTGAAGCTTCTGCAGCAGCTCGAGGAATGCTCGCTCGGCGGCAGAACCCGCCTCGTTTTCCAGCAGGTAGTCGACGAGCAAGCCGATGGCGTTCACGCCGAGCTCGGGTTCGGCCGCATGGGCGCTTTTGCCCGTAGCCTCGATCTTGGCGATGTCGCCTCGGTACTCCTCGACCGAAATGCAGTCGTAATCGTCATCGTCGAACGGGTAGGCTCCCTGGCGCACGATGGCGCTGGCCTGCGCAGGCACGGCGTTGACGGCCTGGCCGCCTTCGAATTCGATGATCGACGCGCCATAGAAAACCCCGCTCTTCAGCGTGCCGCTGCAGATGCCGGCTTCGCCGTAGCCCACGGGAAACTGGCTATCGGGCGTGAACAGGAACGCTGGATCTTCGAAATGCTCGCGATAATACGCGACGTCCTTCATGTTGGTTTCCTCGTTGGCGCCGAAGAGCACGCGCACCGTGTAGGGAAGCGTTGCGCCGCGGTCTTTCCAGAACTTCACGGCGTGAAGCGCCACCATGAGCGGACCTTTGTCATCGAGCACGCCGCGGCCGATGAGGTAGCCGTCTTTGCGCGTGACCTCATGCGCGGGGAAATGCCAACCGGGGCCAGCGGGAACGACATCCACGTGGCCGATAATGCCGATTTGCGTGGCGCTCTCGCCCGGAAGGTCGGCATAGCCGACATGGCCTCCGCAATCGTGCGAATCGAGCCCCATGCGGGCCGCAATGCCAAGCGCCCGGTCGAGCGCCTCGCGAGGCTCCGGACCGTAGGGCGCGCCATCAGCGGCGGCGTCGAGATCTTCGATGCTATCGACCCGCACGAGCGTGTTTATGTCGGCGATGACCTCTTCCCAATGCGCCTCGATGTACGCGTCGATTTCACGCTGCAGTTCGTCGTTCATGAACGCTCCTCATTTGATGATGCGCTTCGCGCTTCTGATAAACCGGCTGCGCGGCGCGGGCACGATGAATCGCGCCCCTACGGGTTAAACAAACAGGCCGGGAGCTTGCCCGGCCTGTTACGTTTCTCGTGGTGCCCGAGGAGAGATTCGAACTCTCACGGTTTCCCAACGGTTTTTGAGACCGCCGCGTCTGCCATTCCGCCACTCGGGCGCACCAGGCGATTATAGCGCAGTTTCCGTCGATATCTCCGGAACGCCCGATTTAGATGCTGTTGATGGCCTTCCAGACTTCGTCGATCGACGAGCCAGCATTGGCGCCCGTCAGCTGTTCGAACAAGCCGCCGGAGATGGCTTCGTTCGTGAACAGCAAAAACGTCTGCTCGTCGTCGTCCGTCTCGCTAACGGCGACCAGGTATTGGGCGCCAGGCGTGCCGTGCACGACCGCGAAGTACACGTCGTCGACGTCGAGCGTGCTCTCGACCGTAACGTCCTTGCTCAATGCGGTAAATGCAGCTGAGGGCGTGCTGTAGCCCTCGACCGTCAGCACGATGGCGACGGGTTGGCCAGCCGCTCCTGCGGGAAGCTGCTCAATCTGGCTTTTGGTGAGCGCGTCCTTCGAATCCTCGACGCCATACAGCGAGCCGTCGGACGCATACCACGACGCGATGTCGTCATCCCAAGAGAAGTTGTAGAAATCGAGCAGGTCTTGGAGCTCGGAACCAGTCAGCTCGATGACCGAATACAGCGTGGGGTTGTATTCGGAGTCGTGGTACTTGTCCTCATCGTACTTCGCCATCGACAGCGCCGACGTGCTGCCGGAAGAGCTCGCGGCACTCGACGAGCCCGTGACGGCGGCGCCAGATGCGGCGCTGCTCGACTTGTCGTCCTTCACCGAAATGTTGACGTGCCCGCTGGAATCGGTCGTCACCTCGACGCTGTCGGTGGTGATGTCGATGCCCTGGCGATCGAGCTCGTCGACCACTTCTGCCGAGATGACGCCGATCATGATGGTGGCCGCCAGGCAAAACACGCCGATGACGATGCCGATGATGCCGACGACCGTCGTAGCCGTCTTACGCGGGTTGTCGAGGCCCTTCTTGTTGTAGCCCGCATTCAGCACGAGGCCGATGATGGAGCATACCAAGCCCGGAATGAACGTGACGAACAGGCAGCTGAGCACGAGGCCGACGATGACGAGGACAAACGCTGCATTAGGCGCGCGATTCGCCGAAGCCGCCTGCGGCACCTGGTACGTGGGCGGCTGCGGGCTGCCCGTCGGGGGCACGTACCCGCCCGCCTGCTGGCCGAACTGGTCGGCTTGGGGCGGCATCTGCAATGTCTGGCCGGTTTGGTAGGCTTGCTGCGGCTGAGCCTGCCAAGCTGAGTCGCCGGGAACTTCGGGGGTGAACGAAGGTTCCGTCGCCGGTTCGTTCACAGGCTCGGTCGATTGCGCGGCGAAATCTTGCGTCGCGGCGTCCGCAAGCGAGCTTCCGCAGTTCACGCAGAACTTAAGCTCGGGAACTTCCTGACCGCATGACGGGCAAATCATCAAGACCCTCCTTCATCAGGGGACTTTCTAACAAGAACAGCATATCAAAAGTGGGCACCCCCGCTTTGCAGGAATGCCCACTTGAAAAGCGCTACGACTCGTTGCTTACAGCGTGAAGTCCTTCTCGCCGTTGAAGACGGCCAGCGCGTCGGCGACTTCGTAGTCGGCCAGCGTGATGGAGCTGATGGCCTTGGTCAGGCGCACAGCCTCGTCGAGCGAACGCTGGTGGATGTTGCGGCCGGTGGCGTTGCCCACGGCGCCGCCCACGTGAATCTGGTCGTAGAGCTGCGTGAGGAACGTCTCGGCGTCGACCGTGGAACCGCCAGCGCAGACCAGGCCGGTGCGGCCGGCGGCCTTCGTGGCGATGGCCAGAGCCTCGGCGGGAGTGCGCTGGTCTTCGCCCTCGGGCTTCGGCGGGTTCACCTTCACGAAGTCGGCGCCCAGGCACAGCGCCACGCCCGCGGCGCCGGCGATGAGGTCCGGGTCCTTCTCGGCGGTGACGGCCTTGCCGCGCGGGTAAATCCACAAAACGACGAGCAGGCCCTCGGCATGAGCTTGGGCGATGAGGTCGCCAGCTTCGGCCATCATGGTGGCCTCGTATTCGCTGCCCAGGTAAATGGTGTAGCCCAGGCCCACGATGTTCACGCCGGAATCGCGCATGGCGAGCACGGTGTCGAGGCCGTACAGCTGCGGAGAATACGGATCTTCCTGCGCCGTCTTCACCAGGTTGGTCTTGGAGTTCATCTTCACGAGGTAGTTGATGTCGGGGTAATCGGCTGCGTACTGAGCGATGAGGCCGCGCTGACCGGCAAGCACGCCGCACACGCCCTGCGAACCGATCTTGAAGAGGTGCTCGGGCTCGCAGTCGGCCAGGTCGATTTCCTCGCCGCCGTCGTAGAAGTCCTTGTTCAGATGCTCGATCTTCTGGTCGCATGCGAACAGCATGAGACGGCCGCTGTTGCGCGTGGCCTTCATGTAGTTGTCGATGTACACTTCGCGCATCTCGGGGGACACGTCGACGGGCACCTTAACCTGTTCGCGGGTAATGCTAGGCATGGTTACCTTTCCTCCTCATCGGATTGATAAATACCCCATCATTGTACTGCATTACATCCCGTCCCCCAATATACATTCCAATAGGAACCAACGCCATTTTGCGTTAGCGTCTTCTGCCGGGCCCCTGCCGGGGACGGGGTTCGCGCGATTCCGCAGCTACGCGAGGCGGCCGATTGAACGTCACCCCAGGGACGGCGGCGGGTTGAACGTTAGTTGAACATCACCCCAGGGAAGATGTTCAAATTCGTTGAGGCCCCATCCTTTGCAGGGACGCTACTTCAATTTGAACATCTTCCCTGGGGTGATGTTCAACTAACGTTCAACCCGCCGCCGTCCCTGGGGTGACGTTCAATCGGCCGCCTCGCGTAGCTGCGGAATCGCGCGAACCCCGTCCCCGGCAGGGGCCCGGCAGAAGACGATTCCTGGTCGTATCAGAACCAATCGCGTTGATTCAGAACGTACAGGCGGTCGAACTCGGTCTGGGATTTGGTGAGGTAGGTGATGCCCTCGACGATGGCGATGAACCAGATAACGGCCGCGGCGAGCCCGAACGTCAGGATGCCGCCGATAATGGACATGGCCAACATGATGAACCCGGCGTTGTTGCAGCCCAGGTAGAACTTGTGAACGCCGAACATACCCAGGAAGATCGCGAACAGGCCGGCGGACACGTGGTCCTTTTGGCGAATGGCCTCGCTCGCATACGACCGGCGTGCGGCAGCCGACATGGAGCCATAGCTCTGATCTGCATGCTCATCGCCTTCCGACCTGCTGTATTCGGGCCCGTGATACTCGCCCTGCCAGTACGACGATTGAGCGCTCCCCGAGGCTTCCTGATTGACCCAATGACCTTGTTCGCTCATCGGCCCTCCTCCCGGTGGAACGCGTTCATGATCTTGTCGCGGAACACGATTGCGACGACGGCGACGACGGCTAGGATGACGAGCACGATGATGGGCCCGATGAACTCGCCGCTCGCAAACCCGGCGGCCGCGTACGTCGAGCCGACAACGCCCGGAATGCGGCCGATGGTAGTCAGGGTGATGAACTTCTTATAGGGCATGTCGGTCAGCGGCACGATGTAGGTGAACACGTCTTTCGGCATGCCAGGAATGAGGAACAGGATGAACACGATGATGTCGAGCTTGCCCGACTCCTCGAACTTCCTGAACTTGTCGAGATGCTCGGTCGACACCATGCCTTGCACGAACGGCGCGCCCAGCATGTGCACGAGCTTGTAGATGATCGTGCTCGAGATGGCGCAGCCGACGAGGATGATGAGCGAGCCGAGCCACGGGCCGTACATGAGGCCGGCCGCCAGCTGGACGACCTCGCCGGGAATGAACGCCACGACGATTTGCAGGAACTGCATGCCCAACAATATGAGCACGCCGAACGGGCCCGCGTTCTGAACGCGTTCGACGAGACGCTCCACGCCGCCTTCCGAGAAAACATCGGCGATGTAAGGCCAAGCGACGGCGACGATGACAGCCAACAGCACGATGAACGCCACAAGCCCTGCGAACTTGAAGACGGTTGCGCGATCGAGAGACTTCATCGGCTAGTCGTCCTCGCCTTCTCCGCGCGAGGCCTTGTCGAACTCTTCCTTGAAAGCGGCGAACATGCCCGAAGCCTTGCCGAGCTGCTTGCCCACTGCGAACGTGCCCGACTCGATGGCTTCGCCGGCAACGTTCGCGAGCTTTTCCTGCGTCGGCTTCGCCTCCTCGAGCTTGGCGTCGACGACCTTCTTGGCCTTCGCCGCGCCGACCTTCGCCTGGCTTGCGCCTTTCTTGGCCTTGTCGGCAACGACCGCCGTCGCCTTGCCGGCGGCAGCTGCGGCCCCTCCCTGTATGGGAAGGTCGAGCGCTTCGTCAGACACCATGATGGCGCCCTTTTCAACATGCTCGTCGGGGTCTTCGCCTTGGTACTCGCCTGCGGCGACGAGCGCCACGCCCTGACCGCGCCTGAACCCCTTCACATAGGAGGCCGGAATCGAGCGCTTGCCGACGATGGCATCGTTGGCTGCGCCGTTTTCAGTCGTGAGGCTATGCACGGCACCGGTTTCGCGGTCGAACGTGACGACGTCGACGAAGCCGAGCACGTCACCGCCCGCCGTCATGACCGGCATGCCAACCCAGATGACGCACGTATCCCAATTAACGCCGAGCGCCTTGACCGCGCCCTTGTCGGTAGCATCGGCATCGCCGTGGACGACTATGTTTCCCGCATCATCGAAATGAAAGCCGGCAAGCGAGACGAACAGGTCCTTGCGATGGAACATGAGGGCGGCATCGGGACGCTTCACAAGCAGGCCGATGCAGCGTTTCTCGGACGGATGGAACACGAAACGGCGCACCTTGCCGATGCGCCTGCCCTTCTTGTCGTCGATCACGCGCTTGCCAGCGAGTTCCTTCGTTGTAACCAGTTGTTCGCCCATGCAATTCCTGCTTTACATGCAAAGGTGCGCCAACCGACCTGCGGTGGGCGCACCTCGTACGATTCGCCTTGCGATTTACTCGACAGCCTCGGCAACCGCGTCCTTGGCGGCGTCGACGATCTCGGCAGCCGTTTCCTTTGCCTCGGCGGCAATGTCGACGGCCTTGCTGGCCTCGGCGTTTTCCATCACCTGAGCGGCAATGCGCTGACGGGCGGCCTCGATCTTCTCGCGCAGGTCGTCGCTGTCGATTTCAGCGGGCTGACCGGCAGCTTCCTTCACGCGAGCCTGGGCATCGGCCACGAAGCCCTGCCCCTTCTCCTGCGCAACCTTGAAGGCGTCCTGGGCCGAAGCCGGGAAGCCGGCACCGAAGTCCTTCGCCTCGCCAGCGACGGCGTTGGCCTTCTCGGCGACAAAGGCACGGGTCTGCTCGCCGGTCTTGGGTGCAAACATCAGGGCGGCAAGAGCGCCAATGGCAGCACCAGTGATAAACGGTCCGATCTTAGACATAGTTGCCTCCTCATTGCGAAATTGACGTACGCACATTATAAGCACGCACGCGCAATTCATCACGAACTATCTCAAGCTCGGACGAATTTAGTTGCCGATTTGTTGCCAGATGATATTAATCCTGCGATGGCGGGTTGAAGGGGCGGCGGTTGAACGCTCACCCCAGGGACGGTTGAACGCTCACCCCAGGGGTGATGTTCAAATTGAAGGAACACTTCTGCATAAAGGTAGAGTTTCAGCAAATTTGAACATCACCCCTGGGGTGAGCGTTCAATCATCCCTGGGGTGAGCGTTCAACCGCCGCCATCGCAGGCTTGCAAAGACCTATGCGTATTGGCTGACGAGCTCGTCGAGAACCTGGGAGAGCGTCAGGCCGGCAGCTTCGATGGCAGCCGGGAACAGCGAGTGGTCGGTCATGCCGGGGGAAATGTCCACCTCGAAGCAGCGCGCGGCGCCGCCGTCCCAAATCATGTCGATACGACCGAGGTCGACCACGCTGTAGGCGCGATACACTTCCAGCGCAGCGCGTTCGATTTCGGCGCGGATGGCCTGCGCCTCTTCCTCGTCTTCCGAAAGCGACGCCAAGCGCACGGGGCAATGGAAGTCGACGAGGGTGGCATCGGTGCGGGCTTCGGCGTCGAAGAACCCAGCGGCCGAGCGCGACACGATCTCAACCGGCGGCAGCGCATGGGCATCCCAGCCGGTGCCCAAGATGGCGACTGACAGCTCCACGCCGTCGACCCACTGCTCGATGTTCACGGCGTCGTCATACGACAGCGCGTCGAGGATCGCCTCGCCAAGCTCTTCTTGCGAATCGACGCGGTGGATGCCCAGAGCCGAGCCGCCATGCGCCGGCTTCACGCACATGGGGTAACCACCGGGAATGCGGCTTTCCATGAGGTCGAGCGCCGTGGCGGCGCCCATGTCCTTGAACGCGGCGCGCGCGATGTACACGCCCGGAGGCCACGACGCCACGCCATCGGGCTCGCCGATGAGCTGGCGGTACTTGATCAGCGAAGAGTGCAGCGCGTCCTTGTTCCACGAACGGTGGCACACGCTTGCCGGCGATCCCACGAACGGGATGTCGAGGAACTCGAGGAGGCTCTGGATGGTGCCGTCTTCGCCGTTCTTGCCATGCAGCGCGTTGTACACCACGTCGGGGCGTTCGCTGCGCAGCGTGGGCACAAGCGATGCGGTCGTGTCGAGCGGCACGACGCGATGGCCGGCCTCTTCCAGCGCCGCGCAGATGTTCTTGCCGCTGTTCAGCGAAAACTCGCGTTCGAACGACGCGCCTCCCATGAGTACTGCAACTTTAGCCATGACTTACTCCTATACACGGAATAATCAGTTTCCTCGGAGGAAATTGATTATTACTCCTTAATCGCACCGGCGGCGATGAACGCGCGGTACAGCTCCAAGCGATCCTCGATGACCTCCGCCAGGCGACGGACGGCCTCGCGAATGTCCTCGGGCGACGGATAGCTGAAGTTCAGGCGCATGCAGTTGCGCCCCTCTTTGCCATCGGGATAGAACGAATCGCCCGGCGTGTAGATGACCCCGTGGTCGAGCGCTTCTGCCAGCATGGAGTTGGCGTCGACGTACGGAGGCAAGGTGACCCACACGAAGAAGCCGCCTTCGGGATGCGTCCACGTGGCCTCGGGCGGGAAGAACTCCTCCAACGCGTCGAGCAAGGCGCGGCGGCGCTTGTCGTAGGTCTTGATGAACTTCTGCAGCGTGTGCTGCCAAGGCGTTTCGGTGAAGTACGCTGCCGCCATCTTCTGGTCGAACATGCTTCCGCACAGGTCGGTGCCCTGCTTGGCCAGGTTGATCTTGGCCGTGACGCCCGGAGGCGCCATGATCCAACCCACGCGAAGGCCGGCGGCGAACATCTTCGAGATGGTTCCCAGGTAAATGACCGAATCGTCGAGTGCGCGCATGGGCAGGCAATGGCCGCCCTCGTAGCGTAGGCGACCGTACGGATCGTCTTCGACGATGATGAAGTCGTACTCGTGCGACAGCTCGATGAGGCGCTTGCGGCGCTCGGGGCTCATGGTGACGCCGCCCGGGTTCTGGAAGTTCGGGATGGTGTAGAGGAACTTCAGGCGCGGGTTGCCCTTGCCGATGCGCTTCAGCTCTTCCTCGAGCAAGTCCATCCGCATGCCCTCCGCGTCGAAGGGAATGGTGTGGACTTCCGGCTCATACGCCGAAAACGCCTGCAGAGCGCCCAGATACGTGGGGCCCTCCGTCAGGATGATGTCGCCCGGGTCGCAGAACGTCTTGGCGATGAGGTCGAGCGCCTCCTGTGCGCCGGTCGTGATGATGACGTTTTCCGGCTTGTGGCGGATGCCGATGTCGCGCACGATGTCGCAGAACACCTGCGCGGTTTCCATGAGTCCGTTCGTGCCGCCGTACTGCAACGTGACCGCTTGGGCGTCGATGGCAGCTTTGGCCGCCTTGCGCACCGCGCTTTTCGGCAGCAGCGACACGTCGGGCATGCCTCCCGCTAGCGAGATGATGTCGGGCCTGGTTGCGGCCGCGAACAGCATGCGCACGGCCGAGGGGCGCATCTTGGTTATGCGCGTGGCGACCTTGTCGGTCGCCGTTTCGAATTTAATGTGTGCGTCTTTCATGGCAGACATGTTAGCACGGCAATGTTAAGAAACTGGGTCGCTTCGTTAAATGCACGCAGCGCCTCGAAATCGTCGCGGAAGCTGATTTGCACGCGCGCCTGGCCTTGCGCCTCGTCAACCCATTCCGTCGTGCCCACGAACGGGTCCTCGGCGCCGACCGCCTCGCGCGTCTGCAGGCTGATGGCCAGGTGCTCGAGCAGATGCGGCGTCGATGTGTGCTCGATGACGTCGCCGAACGCAGGCCCCTTGTCGTTCACGCATGCATGATGCGGCAAGTCCGGATACCGTTGCCCGACGAATGCGGCAAGGCGCGGCGTCGTGAAGCGGAACCGCTCCTCTGCTATTTCGACATCGCACACGAGACGCCCGGTTTGCACCGTGATGGCGCTTACGCGCACAGGCTGTTCTTGCTGTTCGGCTTCGTTCGGCATTGCGGCCTTTCGGGGCTTGATTCGCTGCGGGCGCGATGAATCGCGCCCCTACGGGGTTACTCTTCTTGGTTTCCCTCGTCGCCAGAAGACTCCTCGGCAGACTGCCCTTCGTCAGCAGGAGCCTCTTCGTAATAGTCTTCCTCGTAGTACTCTTCCAGCTCGGCCGCTTCGGCGGCGGCCTCCTCGGCAGCGCGGCGCTCTTCTTCCTTGCGCGCGGCTTCTTCGGCGGCGGCCTTCTTGGCAGCTTCCTCCTGCTCGCGCGCGAGCGCATGGGCATCGGGTTCGCGGCTGAAGGCGATGATGCCCTCCCCCTCCGGCAGCTTCATGTTCGACCCCGTCATCGCATCGGCCATATCGCCGAACGAGTGCAAGAGGTCATCGAACGCCGTGCCCGTGCTGGTGAAGTCGTCGCCATCGGTGATGACCAGATAGCGCCTGTCATCGCTGAACCAATAGCGGCCCTGGCCTTCCATGGGGCCGAACGTATAGCGAATCGTCTTGTCCTGCGGATTGATCTCGTACTGGTAGGTCACGTCGTCGGTAAGGTGAATTGACGACTCGTCGATGGAAACTGGCACCGTCGTGCCGACGACGTACCATTCGCCCTGCATATCGGCGTGGTCATCGAACCGATACCAGCGATTCCACGTGAACAGCGCCACCGCAACGGCAATCGCCACCACGATGACGGCGGTTAGGATGAGGAGGATGCGTCGCTTCACGGAAAGCTTCTCGCGAGCGGCGAACGCTCCTGCCGCCTTGGCGCCAAAGCGAGCCGGGGGGCCGGCTGCTGCAGGAGCCGCTTCCCCTTCGCTTTCGCCTTCGGCTTCATCGGAGGCAAGCTGGGGAATCTCCTCGGTTGGTTGCGAGGCCGGCTCTTGCTGCGCGCCTTCACCTGTGGCATCTCCCTGTTCGGCGGGCGCGATGAATCGCGTCCCTACGGGAGTCTGCTCACCTGTCTCGGCGGGCACGGCAGCTTGCAGTTCTGCGGAAACTTGCTCACTGGAAGCCTCGGACGATGTTGGAATCACCTCGGGAACGTCTTCGCGCATGGCCGCGAACCAACGGTCATCCGCCTCGTGCTGCGCTTCGGTTCGGCGGCCGAACTCGGGCTTCAGCACGACGCCTTCCGCAGGCTCCGCTGCCGGCGTTTGGGGCTCGGGGTTTTGGGGTTCGGGTTCGCGTGCCGGCTCGCCGATAGGCTGGTCGGCAGCCTTCTCGGAGCGCGATTTACGGTTGACGCGCCGTTTATGCACGTCAGATGCTTTATACACGCGCGAAGGTTGTGAATCGTCGTTTCTCGCCATGCTTCGTTATCTGTTCGGTTCGGTTTGGCAAGCTTATTCGCGACCCATTATATCCTAGGCTGGAAAACACAAGGGCCGAAGGGGGCGCTCCCCCTTCGGCCCTACATGAGCGACGATTCGCCTACATTACGCTTGCAGGAGCGCAGCCACCTTCCCGAGCAGCGGCTCGAAGGACACCCCGCGGGCTTCGAAGTTCGGCTGCTTGGCCGACACGACCATGGCGTCCGCGGTCAGGTCGGCTGCGAAAGCCGTAGCCTCGGGCAGGCCTCGGCCGGTCATCACGGCAGCGAGCAATGCGCTGGCGAACAGGTCTCCCGTGCCATGCAACATGTAGGGAAGCTTCGCGTTCGTCGTCTCCGAGAATTCGGCGGCGTCGCCCCACGTGTAATTGTGGATAAGCCCGTCGCCATGCTCGACGCCCTTCAAGACGACGTTCTTCGCGCCGCGTTCGCGCAGGGCGCTTATGATGTCGCGCACCTCGTCTTCCCCGATGTCGGGCCCAGTCCACTCGCGGTCGAGGATGATGGCTGCTTCGGTGAGGTTGGGGGTCAGGATATCGGCATCGCACGCCAGCTCGCCCATAGCCGCCACAAGCTCGGGCGTGTAGGTCGGGTACACCTGGCCGTGATCGGCCATGACCGGGTCGACCACGCGCAATGCCTTGGGGTACGTGGCGTAGATGTCGCGGATGATGTCGACTTGCTCGGGCGCGCCGAGGAAGCCCGAGTACACGGCGTCGATTTCCACGTCGATGCCCTTCCAGGCCGCCAGGTAATCGGGCAGGATGTCGGTCGTGTCGTGCATGTACCATCCGGGAAACGCCGTATGCGAGCTGAACAGCCCCGTTGGAACAGGGCATACATCGGCGCCTGCCGCCGACAGCACCGGTATGGCCACGCCGAGCGAGCACTTGCCGTAGCCGCACAGGTCATGCACGGCTGCGATGCGCGGGATGTAGTCGCCCACCCGCTGGTACAACGTGGGAATTTGGGACGTTTGAGTGACGGTCATGGGTCCTTCTTTCTCGAATTGGAACGGGCGCCTATGCCCCGTTCGTGCTTATCGACGGAAAGTATACCCGTCTCCGCACGCGAAACGGGCAGATGCCGCACTTGTTCATTTGAATAAGGGCTTATCGGAAACGCCGATAACGCCAGCGCCCGCTCACGCTGGGACCGCCTCGTTACCCTTCGTCCGATTCCCCGTCGGACGGCTCCTCGGATTGCTCCACGTCATCGCCGTATACAGCCGGGTTGTACCAGAACGAAGGTGGCCCGATGATTTCCGTCGCGTTTTTCACGAAGAACGAATCGGGGTCCATTTTCTGACCATAGTCGATGGCTTGGTACACATACGAATCGGCGTCGATCATCCATCCGTCTACGCCCATGGCATCGTCGACGACGCATTCCCTGTTGCCGTGATACACGTCGGTCACGAACACGGCCCCATGGTCGCTCATGTTCCCCGACTGCAGGAGCACGAAGATGATGTTGGCAGTGGCATCCTCGTAGCCGAAATACCGCAGCACGAACTGCGTAGCCGCCGCATCGTTGTAACAGTTGCCGGTGCCCTCGGTCAGGAACTGCCACATGTAATCGTAATCCCACCCGACGTAATCGGGGTGGCGGTTCGAAAGGCGCTCGCCGTAACCGAACTCGTGCAAAAGCGCCTCGTAGGCGGCGAACGCGTTTTCGGAGGGGTCGTCAGACACGGTATGCGCGTCGCAGAAGCCCTTCACCCATTCGTCGATTCCCGCATCGCCGGTCGTGAACAAGCCGCTGCGCACCCAGCGGCATTCGACGCCCGTATCCGAACCGGCAGCCTTGGGCAGGCTCGTCACCCTTGTCGCAATCGTTTGCCTTACGCGCAGCATGCCAATATCCGACGCGTACGCGTTTACGGTGTCGGCCGCATAGCTAAGGGGGGCATCGCGCCGCGCCTGATCTGGCGAGGCCTTTTCACTTGACGTGCATGAGGCAATTCGAGTAGCAAGGAACCCAACGAGCAGGATTGCAACGACGGCAGCCGCAATCCATCGCCACCGCGCGCTATTCACCGTCTTCTTCATCGTCGAACAAGGACCACTCGTCTTCTTCGTCTTCAGATTTGGGACCGCGGTCGACGTAAGTCTTGCGCGTACGCAGCTCGAGCACCGCCGCAATGATGATGCACAGCACGATGGAAACGGCTACGAGCACGCCAATGCCCGCATACGTCTCGAACAAGAAATGATAAATCTCTCCGAAGTCCATGTGACCATGGTAACACACGCGCCGTCTTGGCCTATACTTAGTCGCGTTTCGTTTCAAGGAGGAGTTCGTATCATGCTTGACATCAAGTTCGTTCGCGAAAACCAAGAGGCCGTTGCCGAGGCCATGAAGAACCGCCATGCCGAATGGGACGGCGCCAAGTTCGCCCAGCTCGACGAGGCTCGCCGCGAGTCCATTCAGAAGGAAGAGGCGCTGCAAGCCGAGCGTAACTCGCTGTCGAAGCAAGTCGGCGAGCTTATGAAGGCTGGTCAGAAAGACGAAGCCGAAAGCGTGAAGGCGCGCGTGGCCGAGATCAAGGCCGAACTGGAAGGCGCCGGCTCCGAACGCGAGCGCATCGACGCCGAGCTGCGCGATTTGCTGCTGCACACGCCCAACATGCCCTCCGACGAAACGCCGGTCGGCGACGACGAGAACGACAACCCCGAGGTTCGCCGTTGGGGCACCCCGACCGAATTCGACTTCGAGCCCAAGGCCCACTGGGACCTCGGCCCCGATTTGGGCATCATCAACTTCGACTACGGCGTGAAGCTGGCTGCCAGCCGCTTCATCGTGCTCGGCGGCATGGGCGCGCGCCTCGAGCGTTCCATCATCAACTTCATGGCCGATACGCACACGTCGCGCGGCTATAAGGAATGGTGGTTGCCCGTCATGGCCAACGCCCGCACGATGACGGGCACCGGCCAGCTGCCGAAGTTCGAGAACGACATGTTCAAGACTTTCGCCACCGACATGGAGGGCACCTCCGACAAAGAGGGCGACAACCTGTACCTCATCCCGACCGCCGAGGTGCAGCTGACCAACCTTCATGCCGACGAGACGCTTTCGGTCGATGATCTGCCCAAGCACTACTGCGCGTTCACCCCGTGCTTCCGCGAGGAGGCGGGCTCGGCTGGCCGCGACACGCGCGGACTGATCCGCGTGCACCAGTTTGACAAGGTGGAAATGGTGAAGGTGTGCGAGCCCGAGCATTCCTACGAGGAGCTCGAGTCCATGGTCGCCGACGCTGAGAACATCCTGCAGCTGCTGGGCCTGCCCTACCGCGTCATCAGCCTGTGCACGGGCGACATCGGGTTCTCGTCTGCGAAGACGTACGACCTCGAAGTGTGGCTGCCCTGCTACAACGACTACAAGGAGATTTCCAGCTGCTCGAACTGCACCGACTTCCAGGCACGCCGCATGAACATGCGCTACAAGGACCCTGAGAACTTCAAGGGCACGCGCTATGTTCACACGCTGAACGGCTCGGGCCTGGCGGTGGGTCGCACGATGGCGGCCATCCTGGAAAACTACCAGCAGGCCGACGGCTCCGTGAAGGTGCCCGACGTGCTCGTGCCCTACATGGGCGGCGTCGAGGTCATCGAGCCGGAATAACGTAGTTCTTTCAACCTGCCTGCCCCGAGCGGTTGGGAGTTGAACGTCACCCCAGGGAAGATTGAACGCTCACCCCAGGGGTGATGTTCAAATTGAAGGAGCACTTCTGCATAAAGGTAGAGTTTCAGCAAATTTGAACATCACCCCTGGGGTGAGCGTTCAATCTTCCCTGGGGTGACGTTCAACTCCCAACCGCTTGCTACAAGAAACGCGGGATGAAGGATACGCCTAGCAGGGCGAAGGCGATGATGAGGCCCACCAGCGGGACTATGGCGCTGATGGCCGCCATCACCAAAGATAAGACGAGCTTGAGGAACAGCGGGTCGAGGCCGAACAACGTGGGTAATTGAGGCAGGTTGCCGAGGGCGAACCACGTTGCGATACCGCCACAGAGGGCGGCGATGGCGCGACCTATCGCTGCGCGGCGACGCTTTTTCTGCTCCTCGGTGCGAACCTTGCGTATCTTCTGACGCTCGCGGCGCTCTATGGGCTGAGGCTCGGGCTCCTCTTCTGTTTGCCAATACGGCTCGTCGTACTGCTCGGGTTCGTCATTGTTGCCGTAGCTTCGTGCAGGCTTGCCGCCCGAACCGAACAACCGCGAGAAAAAGCCTGGTTTGCGGCGTTCGCGCATGTCAGCGGCTTCCCATTCGTCAGCCGGCTCTTCTTCGACGGCGTTCAGTCCGAGCGCGTCGCCCACCACCAGGGCAAGCTCATCGCGGCCCTTCACGGCGCTGCCCAGGAACTTGTCCATCTCCTCCGCGAAGTCGGCCACGCTGGCGTAACGACGTTCACGATCCGGGTCGAGCGCGTAAAACACCACGTCATCAACTTGCTCGTCGAGGTTTTCCCAGCACAGCGACGGCAAGATGAGCTCGGCGTTTTCGATGGCTGCTTCAGCGTGGTCCAAACCGTTTACCCGGAAGGGGTTGTCGCCGGTCAGCATTTCGTACGTGACGGAGGCCAGCGACCATTCGTCGGTTCGCGCGTCCAGATGCTCGCGGCGCATCTGCTCGAGCGGCATGTAGCCGATGGTGCCACCGCCTGTCGTGCCCGCGCCCGACGCGTCGGCCAACGTCGCCAGGCCGAAGTCGGTGACCTTCGCCTGCCCCTGCGGGTTGATGATGATGTTGTCGGGCTTTATGTCGAGATGCAGCACGCCAGCTTTGTGAGCGACCATAAGCGCGCCCGCCACGGCGTCGAACACCGCCGTCACCATGTCGAGCGTCAGGAAGTCGGGATAATCGTCGAGTAGGCGCGTCAGCGTGATGCCCTCGACGTATTCCATGATGAGATACGCCGTACGGTCGCGGATTTCGAAGTCGTACACCGTAACGATGCGCGGGTCCTGCAGCATGGCGGCTGTGCGCGCTTCGTCAAGGCCCGGCAGGTGCGCAAGCGACGTCACCTGGTCAGGATCGTCGTAGTCGTCGGGGCCATATTCCAACGCGTACGGATCGTCGGCGAGGTCTTCTCGCAAATACTCGTTCCAAGGCTGCGCCCCATGCCAACGGTCCGCTGTCGGGCTTGCCGCAACCGCCTGTGCCCCCGGCAAGTGCGCACGATACGCGTCGTGCTCGGTCAGCAAGATGGTCTTGATGGCGACTTTACGCTGAATGCGCGGATCCCACGCGATTTGAACCGTGCCGAATCCGCCGGACCCAGCCGTGCCTATAAGTTCGTATCGATCGAGTATGAGACGGTTGCCCCGCGCCATAACGCCTTCCGTGCTGCAGTTGAAGTTGATGTTGGAAGCGCCTTAACGGTGCATATGATAGCGCATTACAGGTCGAGCACCCGTACGCACTCGACCCCGTTCTCCTCGCAAAGCCTTGCGAGCTCTTTGTCGGCGGTCGCAAGCTTTACGCCCTTGCGCCTTGCAAGCACGAAGTAAAGCATGTCATAAACGGGATGATCAAGGCGAACCGCTTCGCTGAACGCTTCGCCAACAAGCTCCTCATCATCGAAGAATTCGTCTATGTGCCCTACTGCCGTCGCCATCATCCGAGCTGTTTCGCTTTCGGGATACAGCCCAGCATGAGTGAATTTCCAAGCAGAATTGGCCGCTTCGATACCGAAGAATCTGGGTGCGATGAATTTTTCGGTGTCGAGAAAATCGATCAGTTCTTCGTTTGCGTTTTCGATAATCTCGCTCGATGCGGCATTTATCGCCGCACTTGCATCAAGCACCATCATGTCTCTTCCTCATTTCTTCGTGATACTCTTCGGCAATCTGCATTATTCTGTCCGTGCGAGCCTCGCGCTCTTCACGAATCATTTCCGCAATTTGATCAGCGGTCGGCTTAGGGCCAATCCAGGCTTTGCTCAGTTCTTTAGCTTGCTCGCGAAGTTGCCGTCGTTTCTTACGACGAGCTTCGATGACCTCCTCGGGTTCTTCCTCGAAATCGCGCAGCCAGTCGAATGCGCCGACGTCGCGCGCACGAGCTGAAGCTTCGCGCACGTTGGGTGTCACGAACGGCACGCTGAAGTCGGGCGCGAGGATGGCTGCGCTTTTCGCGTCCTCCTGATTGAGCTGCGCTTCGACAAACGCCACAGTCTGCTGCGCGATGCTGCGATGGTTCTTTGCAGCAGCCGCTTTCAGACGCTCGTACAGGTCATCGGGAAAATCGCGCACTTGCAATGCGGGCATGACGCGTCCTTTCTCGTAACATGCATTACGCATGCATTATACATTTATCTATGATTGCCTGCAATAAGAAAACGGGAGCCGAAGCTCCCGTTTCGACATGCGCTCTGTTCGCGTGCTCTAGCGCTGTTCGCGCAGCTTGCGGGTCGCGAAGACCACGGCGCCGAGCGCGACGACGCCCATGACGACCATGCCGCCAGCCGTCAGCGGATCGCCCGTCTTGGCAAGCGTCGACTTGCTTGCCTTGGTGGCGGCAGCGCTATCCGTCATGAGGGCGTACTCGGAGAACTTGTCGGTCTGGAACGAAATCGTCTGTGTGGCGGCATCGTATGTGCACTCGATTCGCTCGTACGCGCCATCGTGCTCGCGAATGATGTAGAACGGGCCGCCTGTCGCAGCTGCCGCGTCGGAAATGCGCAGCGTGACGGTGATGGCATGATCGAGATCGGTTTGAGAAATGGTCCAAGAGTTCTCGTCAGTTGCCACGCCATCAACAGTAGTGCCCTTGTTTACAACCTGATTCAAATCAAGGTCAAGATACATGACAGCCGCATCGGCCGTGTTTGTCTTTTGGGCATCCATTGCCGCCTGCGTTTCCGCATCATCCATCTCATTTACAGTCAACTGCAAGTTACCGGAATCGATGATGCCATCCGCATTCTCAATTGTTCCAGATATAACCTGGTCAGTGCCCGACTGCACGTTATCCTCAACAGGTGTGAACAGCGACGAGAAATGCAACTGGTTTCTGGGCATCGTGAACGTGAAAGAGCTGACTTCGCTACCCGCCGTCACCTGCACGCCATTAAGAGACGCGCTTTCAAGTTGGTAGCCATAATCAGGCGTGATATGGATGGTCACCAGCGTGCCGGCCTGAATCGCGTAAAGCTCTCCCAAGCCTTCACCCTCATGGGGTATTTTCTCGATGCCGTTCCCCTCATCAATCGAAGCCTTGCCGTGAAGAAGCAGGGCATCGGGCGGAAAGTCACCGCTATAGTCCCAAACAACAGTGAACGTATCAGTTTCGGATTTGACCTTGACATCGAACGTGTACGTGACATCCGGGCTAGCCGGAAGATTTGCCGTCCAAGCCTCAGTTGCATCCACGACCCAATCGACATCCTCAACCACGACGTCGTTAACCTTTACCGCGATAGATTCGATACTCAAGGTGAACTCGGGCGTGATGACGACTTTGTTGGTCCCGCTTGTATTGCCCACAGTGTCAGTCTTATTGACGGAAGCGACTTCTCCTCCCGTGAGATTACGATCGTTTACCGCAATGTCGATATTGCCTCCTGTGGCAGTGGCTATGACCGTCACAGACTCATTGTTTGCCTGGGCGGCCATCTCAGCGTCTTCGCCTTCAGCTTGCGCGGTCATGGCAACGTCGTTCTCGGCTTCAATGGCTTCGTCGTCAGCCGGATCGGCGATGGCGAGCACGGGCACGAACGACGCGCAGAGCGCGACGCAGGCGAACAGGGCGACAAGTTTCTTCTTCAAGGGCATAGCGCAACCTTCTCTCCGAAACGGATAAGTTAGAACGTTCTAATTCGGAAACGGACTCAATCTTCTTCCAGGCTGCAATTGACAATGCCTGTTTGGAAATTGCCAAAACGGGAATTTACCTGTTCACCTGACAGGCATTGTCAAATCTGCACATCGAGCTGAACCGCCAACCATCACTGCATACAGGGTTCGACCGCGCATCGCGCAGTGGTAGATTGCCGATGACTATTCGTCAATTGCCATCGTTCAACAGGCTCCGAATCCTATACTTTCTCGAAAAGGCTAGGGAGCAAGGAGCCATGATGACCTGCGGAAAGCGAGTGTTACGCGCAATCGCCAGCATCATCGCCGCAACGGCGCTCGTCTCGCTCGTCTCGCTCATCGCCTGCTCGTCGGGCGCGAGCGGAACGGCTGTGTCGGCATCGGCGCCAAGCGGCGCAGCTTCAGCGGACGCCGAAAAGGCAGTTGGCGCCAACGAAACCTGGTCGGTGTTCATATACATGTGCGGCTCGAACCTGGAAACCCAGGCCGGATACGCCACCGACAACCTTGTCGAGCTTCAAGGCGCGGCCACGGCCAAAAACGTCAACTTCGTCATGGAAACGGGTGGCGCGAACGAGTGGTGGAACAACGTCGTAAGCGCCGATTACATCGAGCGCTACACCGTTTCCGATGGCAAGCTGTTCCAGCAAGAGCAACTGCCGCGCACGTCAATGGGCAATTCCGATACGCTCGCGGACTTCCTCGCCTGGGGCGTGAAGAACTACCCCGCCGACCACTACATGCTCGTGTTCTGGGACCATGGCGGCGGATCGCTTTCGGGCGTGTGCCAAGACGAGCTCGACTACGACACCCTGACGCTTCCCGAGATCCGCGACGGCATTGCCGCGGCGAACGTGACCTTCGACGTGGTCGGCTTCGACACATGCCTTATGGCCACGCTCGAAAACGCGCAACTGCTCGCCCCCTACGCCGACTACATGGTGGCTTCCGAAGAAGTCGAACCCGCATGCGGCTGGGCGTGGGCTGAATGGCCTGCCTGGTTCGAGAAGCCGACAGGCGGCGTCGCGGGCCTTGGCCAGGTGATTTGCGACAGCTACCTGGAGAAATGCCAGGCGAACAAGGTGGCTTCCACCGCCACGCTGTCGGTTGTCGACCTGTCACGCATCGGCGATGTGGCCAGCGCGTTCGAAACAGCCGCCCGCGACATGGCGTCGGCCACCGAGAAGCCGAGCCCCATGCAGCGACTCGAACAGCAAGCGCGCAACGTGCAAGCGTTCGGGCATGCCAACTACCTCGAAGGCTACACCGACATGGTCGACCTGCGCGACCTCATGGAGTGCACGAGCGAATCGGTCGCCAGTGCTTCCGCCGTCGAGAAGGCCATCGACAAGGCCGTCGTCTACGAGGTGCACGGCCCGCAATCGGCGAAATCGACCGGGCTGTCGGTGTTCTACCCGTTGAAGATCGACTACGACACGTTCGTGAAGTACTTCGAGCTTTCAACGGAAAACGACCTCGACAACATCCCCTACCTGCAGTTCCTGGCTGCTGAGGCCGATTCATACGACAAGGTGAACTGGAATAACGAGGGCGTGAAGGGCCTCGACCCGATCGAGGAAGCCGACGCGCTGGGCGCGTTTTCCGTGTCGTCGCGCATCGATTCCGATGGGCACTATGTCGTCGACATCACGGGCAACACCGAGTTCGTCGCCGATGCCACGAAATGCCAGATCGGCCAGCTGCTCGACGACGGATCGGTCGCCATGCTCGGCTCCGACAACAACCTCGACCTCGACATCGACCCCAACGGAGCCGTGCATTACACCGACCGGTTCGAGGGCGGATGGTACAAAATCGGCGATGCGTACGTGTACGCCGACATCGTCGACCAGGTCGCCATCGACGACAAGCCGGCATACAACCTGTATTCCACCCCTGTCGAATGGACGACGAAGAACAGCCGCGGCAACACGATGACGTACCGTACGAACCTGCTTTCGATGTACGATTACGCCACGAACTCCTACGAGGTGCTGTGCGTGTACGACGACGCCGAGGACGGCATGGTCGCCAAGGCCACGGCCGCCTTGTCGGAAGGAGACCAGCTGCGCTTCCTCGTTTCCCGCACCATCGGCGGGAAAACCGAGAGCGGATCAACCGGCACCATCACCTGGACCGACGATACGAAGATGACCATGGCGTTCGCAGGCAACGTCACCTACGTGTACATGGTCACGGTCACCGATCTGTTCGGCAACGAGTACACGCCCGACCCTGCTTTGATAACGTATTCTGGCGGCAAGCGCACCGCCGAGCTTGCGAAGCTGAACCAGCTGTAAGAAAAGCCTGACGGAAAGGATTGGCTATGAGGTATTCGAATATCACATGGAAGGCCTTGGGCGCAATTGCCTTGGCAGCGGCTCTCGGCATGACCGCGCTAGCCGGGTGCACATCTTCGAGCGGCAGTTCAGCTGCATCTTCAGCGTCTGAATCGGCATCGGGCGAGGCGGTCAGCGCGTCGAGCGCGTCGGACGATTCCGAAGCCGGCGATGACAAGGCGACGGGCGTTTCGCTCATCTCGTCGAGCAGCGCTTCGTCAAGCGCCAGCGCCTCGTCTAGTTCGGCGTCGTCGGCCTCCGGCAGCGCAGCCACCATCGCCAGCGGCACGCTCGTCGACTACACGAACAAGGAAGCCGGCTACACCTTCAAGGTCGACAAGGCTTACACCGCCGACACCAGCGGCATGAACGTCACCGTGTACACAGGCGCGAAATCCGGCCAAGTGCCCTTCTTCAGGTTGACGCTCATGAAGAACAGCACGGGTCGCTCGGTCGAGGACCTCATGGCCGGCACCATGGAAGACGCGAAGAAGAAGTACCAGAACCGCCTTGCCGTCGAGCCGGTTGCGAACACCGTGACGCTGCCTGGCAAGTACAACCGCGTGCTCGTGGGCTTCGAGTACGCGTACACGCCCGAAGGCGGCGGCAAGACGGTGCTCGTCGCCAACTACACCGAGGAAATCAGCGGCTACTTCTTCATGTGGTCGTGCAACTACTACAAGGAAGACTTCGAGACCATTGCGGCCATGCAAACCGCCCAGGAGTCGCTTCAGTTCCTGGCCTCGTAGCGAAAACCGGACGGTAATCAATTACCTCGGAGGAAATTGATTACCCGCTTAAGGACGACATGGATTTCAGCAGCCTGCTCAACCGTTACATCACCGAACTCGATTGCAGCGCCAAAGACTTGGCCGAAGCATCGGGCATATCGGCTGCGGCCATCAGCCGCTACCGAGCAGGCGAGCGCACGCCCGACCCCGACAGCAAGCAGCTGCGCATGCTGGCATCGGGCATCGCGGCGCTTTCGGCGGGTTCGCTGAGCGAGCAGGCGGTGCACGAAGAGTTTGCCGCCTCGATCAGCGGCATATCCATCGATTACGACACGTTCCTCTCGAACCTGAGCGCGCTCCTTGAAACCCTTTCCGTGAACAACAACGAAGTTGCCCGCGCGCTCAGCTTCGACCCCTCTTACATTTCGAGGATCCTCACCGGCCAGCGGCGCCCAGCCGACTTGCAGGCGTTCGTGACGGGCGTTTCGCGCTTCGCCGTTCAGCGGAGCGAAGCCGGCGACCTCAACGGTGCCTTGCAAGCCCTCATCGGGGCTAGCCTGCACAACGCGCCGGACGAGGACGCGCGCGCACAAGCCGTCGCCACATGGCTTGGCACGAATTACGCGCCGATACACGATCCCATAAGCAGCTTTCTCAAAAAGCTCGACGAATTCAACCTCGACGACTTCATCCGCGCCATTCATTTCGACGAGATGAAAGTCCCCACTACGCCCATTCAGCTTCCCACGACGAAAACGTACACGGGCATCCGCGAGATGATGGAGTGCGAAATCGACTTCCTGAAGGCAGCGGTCCTCTCGAAATCCTCGGCAAGCGTCATCATGTACAGCGACATGCCGATGGAGGAAATGGCGGCTGACCCCGAATTTCCCAGGAAGTGGATGTACGGCATGGCCATGATGCTGAAAAAGGGCCTGCACCTGCACATGATCCACGATACCAACCGCCCCCTGCCCGAAATGATGCTCGGCCTCGAAGGCTGGATTCCCATGTACATGACCGGGCAGATTTCGCCGTATTACTTCACGGGAGCCGACAACAGCGTGTTCAACCATCTGCTGAAAGTGGCGGGCACGGTGGCCATGCAGGGCGAGGCGATTCACGAGCACCAGGGCGAAGGGCGCTACATCCTGACGAAGAACCGCGACGAGGTACGTTACTACCGCAAGCGGGCTGAACGCATGCTCGAGCAAGCCCGGCCGCTTATGCGCATTATCACGGCCGCCAACGCCGACAAGCTCCAATCGTTCCTCGAAGAGAGCATGGAGCTTGAATGCCGTCGACGCGTCATCATGAGCACGCCTCCCATCGGAAGCATCCCAGCTGGTTTGCTCGAACGAATGCTGGAACGAAACAACGTTGCCGAAACCGACCGCACGGCCATTCGGGCGTTTGCGGCACAGCGTGCAGAGGAGCTCGAAGAGCTGCTCGACGGCAACGAGATCCGGCTTGAATTCCCCAACCTGACGCGCGAGGAGTTCGACGCCTATCCGCCAACGCTCGATTTGTCAGGCTTGTTCTTCGAGGATTCCGTTTCCTATTCGTACAGCGAATACATCGAGCATCTGACGGCGCTGCAGTCGTTCATCGCCCCGCATGAGCAATGTGCGCTCATAATCGACAACAACCAGGCGTTCCGAAACGTCCAGATCACTATCTGCGAGGGACATCACGTGCTCGTGTCGAAGAACAAGGGGCCCGTCATCCACTTCGTCATCGAGCACCCCGCCATGGTCTCGGCATTCGAGCGCTTCACCGCGCCTGTCCGCGATTAGCGCGGCTTCAGCTTCGCTCGTACAGCGACATCGTGTAGCTTTTCGCCTGGTCGGCGTATGCCTCGAGCGCGGGGTTCGGCGCAATGGCGTAAATCTTCCAGGAATTGCCCTCTTGCACCATGAAGGTCATGGAATCGAACGTGAAATCCGAACGGGTGCCGTCGGCAAACTCGAACCCGAAGCTGGTGTAATCGTCGGTGCGGACCTCTGCCGCATCGCCGGCGGCGTTCGTCGCGGCAAGTGCGTTGAACAAGCTCACGATGTCGGCTTGGTCCTCGAACCAAATGGGCTCTCCCCCGCCTTCGCCCTGGTAGCAGGCGTAGGCTTTCACGGGAAGCTCGGTCTGCACGCGCCTTCCGAACGCAACCGCGTCGTCGCCGAGCACGGCAAAATAATCGCCCCACTTTTCTTCGGGAAGCGCCGAGCCGTCTGTTTTCCCGGCTGACGCCGATGTCGAGCTTGCAGGTTCAGAAGATGAAGAAACTGCCGACAAACTGCTCGCATTAGATGCGGCGCTGGTCGACGAACTTGTAGCAGCGTTTGCGCACCCGGCAACCAGCAAAACGCCGAGCCCTGCCAAGATAATAGCGATGACGCGTTTCATCGGGAACCACCTTCCCTGTTCGTACCGCACTTGAACGCATTATACCTACCAGCATTTCCGCACGGTAAATTTCGCTTCGGAACAGCCCTTTTGCCGTGTATACTTTCCCCATTGCAAACGGTTTTGGGGAGGAAGCAATGGGCGGTTTCTACGGCGCGGTCTCGAAGCGCGATGTGGTATACGACGTCTTTTTCGGGGTCGACTACCATTCCCACCTCGGCACAAAGCGAGCAGGCCTCATCTTCCACGACGGCGACTCTTTCCAGCGTCAGATCCATTCCATCGAAAACACGCCGTTCCGCACGCGGTTCGAAGACGACCTGCCCGACTTCCACGGCAACTCCGGCATCGGCTGCATATCCGACACCAACCCCCAGCCGTTGCTCATGCGCTCGCATCTGGGCGTGTTCGCGCTGACTACCGTTGGCTGCATCAACAACGAGGAAGAGCTCGTCAACCGCTACCTTAAATACGAGGGACGGCAGTTTTCCGCCATGTCGTCAGGCGACGTGAACACGACCGAGCTCGTCGCGGCGCTCATCAACCACGAGCCCGATTTCGTATCGGGCATCAAGTTTGCGCAAGAGCGCATCGACGGGTCGCTGACCTTGCTCATCATGGACGAGCAAGGCTCTATCATTGCCGCGCGTGACAAGATGGGCCGTTTGCCGGTTCTCATCGGCCGCGATGACGACGGCTACTGCGTGTCGTTCGAGTCGTTCGCGTACCACAAGCTTGGTTACGAAGATGCTTACGAGCTTGGGCCGGGCGAAATCGTGCGCGTCACCGCCGACGGCTTCGAAACGCTGTCCCCCACTGGCGACGACATGAAGATCTGCGCGTTTCTGTGGGTGTACTACGGATACCCCAATTCGAATTACGAAGGCGAAAACGTCGAGGTCATGCGCTATCGCAATGGCGCCATCATGGCCCGCGAGGAGCGTGAACGCGGCGTCATGCCCGAAGTCGATTACGTGGCGGGCATTCCCGATTCCGGCACCCCGCACGCCGTCGGTTACGCGCAGGAATCCGGCATGCCGTTCGGCCGCCCGTTCATCAAGTACACGCCTACGTGGCCTCGCTCGTTCATGCCGACCAACCAGGAAATGCGCAACCGCGTGGCTACGATGAAGCTCGTGCCCGTGCCGGAACTCATCGAAGGCAAGAAGCTGCTGTTCGTCGACGACTCCATCGTTCGCGGCACGCAGCTGCAGAACACGGTCGAGTTCTTGTACCAATCGGGCGCGGCGGAAGTGCACATGCGCTCGGCGTGTCCGCCCATCATGTACGGATGCAAGTACCTCACGTTCTCGCGCAACAAGTCGGTCATGGACCTCATCGCTCGCCGCGTCGTGCACAAGCTCGAAGGCGACGAGGGCGCCGACCATCTCGAGGAGTACATCGATCCTAAGACCGAGCGCGGCAAGTGCCTGGTGAAGACGATTTGCGAGGACCTCGGCTTCGACAGCCTTAGCTACCAATCGCTCGACGGCATGCTCGAGGCCATCGGCATCGACCGCGAGAAAATCTGCACTTACTGCTGGAACGGGAAAGAATAGCCACACGCCCCTAGTTGAACGTCACCCCAGGGAAGCCGGCAGTTGAACGTCACCCCAGGGATGATGTTCAATTTGTTGAGACCTTACCTTTACGTAGGAGTGTTTCTTCAAATTGAACATCATCCCTGGGGTGACGTTCAACTGCCGGCTTCCCTGGGGTGACGTTCAATCCGGCGGCCTCGCCAGCCTCCAGGGGGGCGTTTCAATAGGCTATCGTTCGGAGATGTGCTCGCAACCGTCGCCGTACAGGGCGTACTTCGAGCCGGCATTCAATTGGGAGCCATCCCACGGATCGAGCGCGATGAAGTTCGAAAGCGTCAGATGATCGGGGTCGGTCGCGTTCTCGTAGCCGATGAGCGCAATCCAATGCTCACCGCCGCTCCAGGAAACGTGAATGACCGTGGGCTTTCCCGATGCGATTTGATCGTATGCCTCGCGCAGAAGCTGCTCGTCGTTGCCGACGCTTCGATACGACGAGTTGCCGCCGCCCCAATCGGTCCACATGCAATTCGAACATACGTAGTAATCGTGGTCGTGAACCGTTCCATCGAGAACCGCGTCGGCGTAAGCGCAAGCATACGACGGGCAGCAAATCGTGTGACCGGACTGCTCCTGGCTGCCGATGGCGGAAATATCCTCTGGGTTATATGCGAGCAGCTTGTTCTCTGCGAACGGCTCAGCTGCCGCGCTGACGATCGCCGCACCGGCGCTTTGCACGCTTTTGGACACGGCCTCTTGACATTGCCCTGCAACATCCGAAGCAGCCGCTTGCTGATTGGACACTTCAATTCGCAATGTCGCCGCAACCAGGTTCAGCGACGAGGCGCCTGCCCCTTCGTCAGCGAAAGCGGCGCTTGGGACGAGAGCCAAAGCGAACGCAAAGCATAGTGCGATTCTGGTACATGTGCGCATAAACGTATCTCCTCAAGTCCGATCGGATGGTACGGTTCAGCTCTGGTTCCGCTAAGCGGTCCGATCGGCACTATGAGCATACGCAAGCCCCAAGCCCCTCCTCGCAACTCGACACTTTGCACATGGCCGCCCGACAAGGCACGCACGCAATCAGCACGAGGAAATCAAAAGCGCAGGTCAGCAGTCTTCACATCTCCAATATTTTCTTCACGGGTTCTTCAGGACACACAATTCAGCCACATCGGCAGTTATGCGAAAGTGTTGCATTTTGCCTTTTGGTCTAATTTTTTGGTCTCTTTTTGGTTGCAAATCTATTTCAATAGAGTATATTATTTTGGCAAATGGACCACTTAAACGCACAACGGGGTCTGGTGAACCTGTTCACCTCGGACTCGTATAGGTTGCTTTGCCTGCTCGAAAACCTGCAGGCAGACACCCTGAACGGGAAACGGGTGCGCGAAAGCCAGGAGGAGATCGCAAGGCTTTTCCACGTCAGCAAGGGAAAGCTCAATCCCCTCATGCAGGCGCTCGTTGCATCGGGGTGCGTGCAGAAGTACCGGGCGCGCAGCGGTTACACCGTTACGCCGCTCGGAGAGCAAGTCGTTGCGTGCGTGGAACAGCTTGAATCGCTCGACACCACGTCTGAACGGTAGGAACGCATAAGGAAGAAGGACACGATGTTCTCCGCGCAAAAACGGATTTTCGCCGGCAAGGGAAACCTTCAAGCCGAGCCGTTTTGCCCCTACCTCACCAACGAAAGCGGTTTCATGAGCCTGAGGCGCGCACCGCTTGGCAGCTCTTTCCGGTCGGGTCAGCCGCTTAATGCCCGACCATCGGTACGCGGCGGGAACACACGCGCTTAACGCAGCACCCGTCGCTTACGCTTCCCAGAGCCTCCGGGCTTGTCCCATTTGCACTTCACACCCTAATCGCGCTCGCAAATGGGATAAACCCGGGGGCTCTGTTTACACGCAGCCCTTTACCAGGCGATGGGGTGTGAGGCGGTTGAACATTACCCCAGGGGTGATGTTCAAATTCGCTCTTCCAATTTGAACATCACCCCTGGGGTAATGTTCAACCGCCTCACGCAATTTCATCGGCCGGCTAAAGCAGCGTCATTGCGACCTTCTGCATTGCGCGTCAGGAAGTAGAAGATGGGCGTGTCGATGGCGGCGAGCACGAACTTGCAGAGGTACTGCCCCACCATCATGCCGCCGAGCGTGCCGACCATCGCGGGGTCGAACAGCCACCCGAAACCGATGCCGAACGCAATGCCGATGAACACGACCGTGTCGATGAGCTGTGACGTCATAGTCGATGCATTGTTCCAAACCCAGCGGCTACGCGTGGTGCCGCCGTTCGCCAGCACCCGGTTGCGAATCTTGTGGAACACGAACACGTCCCAAGACTGCGACAGCAGATAGCCCGCCATGCTGGCTAGCACGAAGACGGCGTTCTGACCGAGCAGCATGTCGTACGACGCCTGCATGCTCGCATCGGCTGCCGGCAGCGCTTGGCCGATGAGGATGAGGCATGTCGCCAGAATCTGGCAAGCGAAGCCGCCGAGCACCACGGTCTTGGCTTCTTTCTTTCCCCAAATCTCGCCGATGACGTCGGTCATGAGGAACGTGACGCAATAGCAGATGACCGCGCTCGGCACGAGAATCGTGCTGCCGAACAGTGGAATGCCGGTTTGCACGGTCTTCGCCGTGATGACGTTTGAAATGACGAGCGCCACGGCGAAGACCATGGCGCACAGCATGAGATTCGTATTCGTTTTCTTCATTGCGATGTCCTTAGTGTTTTTAAGGTTGGATGTTGCGAACAACCCCCTGGAAACGGCCAGGGACCGGTCGGTTACTTGCCCTCGGGAGCCTCTTCGGCTTCTTCCGCGGGAGCCTCCTCGGCCTTCTTTTTGCGGAAGCGCCCCAGGAAACCGGCTTCTTTCTTGGCTTCCTCCTCGGCCTTGGCGGCCTCGAACTTCTCCTCGGCTTCTTTCTGCTGGGCGCGGGCTTCGGCGCGCGCTGCCTTCTGCTGGGCGCGGGCTGCCTTCGACTTGCCCTTCAGCACCTCTTGCTCGTACTTCCTACGCAACTTGCGAATTTTGCCCAGGTCGATGTAAAACGCGGCGATGACCAGCACGTAACCGCCAACAAGGAAGTAGACGTACAGGAAGTTGAACTCCTCGCCGCGCGACACGACGAACGAAAGCGCGATGAGCACGATGGCGCCGATGAGGCATGCCCACCAATAACGGCGCAGCTTCTTGTACTCGGGAAGGTCCTCGATGCGCTTGTTGTCGGGGACTTGCACCGTGTATTTCTGCTCTTGCTTGCGCTCGCGTTCGCGCGCCTCTTGCTTCTTCTGCTTCGCGGTTTTGGGCCCCGGCGTGCGCACCGTTGCCGCACGCGCGGAAGACGGCTTCGCCGAAGCAGCCGACTTGCGCGTCTTGCCTTTGCGGTTCTCGTCGTTGTACCGCTCGTTCATGGGGTTACGCTGGCTCATTTAGAATGCTCTCCCGGTAATCTTCTCGTACGCCTGGATGTACTTCTCACTCGTGCGATCGATGACATCTTGCGGAAGGCGCGGCGGATTGCCGGTCTTGTCCCAATTGGCGGTGAGCCAATCGCGCACGAACTGCTTGTCGAAACTGGCCTGATCGCGACCGGGCTCGTATTCATCGCCGGGCCAGAAGCGCGACGAATCGGGCGTCAGTACTTCGTCAGCCAAGATGATCTGACCGTTCAGACGACCAAACTCGAACTTCGTATCGGCAATGATGATGCCGCGGTCGGCAGCATGGTCGCGCGCCGTCGTGTACACCTTCAAGGACAGGTCGCGCAGCGCGGCGGCGTCCTCTTCGCCGAGCAGCTCGGCGCAACGTTCGAAGCTGATGTTCTCGTCGTGATCGCCGATTTCAGCCTTCGTCGACGGCGTGAAAATGGGCTCGGGGAGCTTCGAGGAATTCACGAGGCCCTCCGGCAGTTGAATGCCGCACACGGTGCCTTCGCGCTGATACTCCTTCAGGCCGCTGCCTGCGAGGTAACCGCGCACGATGCACTCGACCGGGAACATCTCCGCCTTGCGCACGAGCATGAACCGGCCGTTCAGGTAATCGGCATAGGGCTTGAACTGTTCGGGCAAATCGGCGACATCGGTCGAGACCAGATGGTTTTCGACCACGCCGTCGAGCAGCTCGAACCAGAAGCACGAAATGCGCGTGAGCACTTCGCCCTTGTGGGGAATCTCGTCTTCTAGGATGTAGTCGAACGCCGAAATGCGGTCGGTCGCGACGAGCAGCAGCTTGTCGCCCAAGTCGTACAAATCGCGCACTTTGCCTTGCGCATCGGGCCTGATGTCGATACCAGCCATCTTGCAGCCTTTCAGTCGAAAACGCCGAACCCGACTATTGTAGCTGCAAGTGCCCCTTATCGCGCCAACTTCACGACAAACCAACCGTTCCCGCTAGCCTTCAGCGGCTTTCGAAGCGGTAGACGAGTAGAGGGCGATTCTGAGGCTGCGAGGAACGGAAGCGCGGCGGTTATGCCTGCGTTGTTTGAGCCGCGAAGCGGCGAGTTCGCAGGCATGCCGCGCTGAAGCGACGAGCGGTTAGCCTCAGCTAGAGCCCGAAACTCGTCTACCGCTTCGAAAGCCGCTGAAGGCTAGCGGGAAATCTTGGGGATGCGGCCGGTGACTGAGCGATTGCCCCGGCGACGCTGCTCGCGCTCGCGATCGTACAGCGGGATGTGAATGGTGAAGCAGGCGCCTTCGCCTTTGCGGCCTTCCACCTGCACCCAGCCGTTGTGGCGCTCGACGATTTCCTTCACCACGGTCAGGCCAACGCCCAAGCCGCCGCTTTCGCGGTCGCGGCTGTCGTTCGCACGCCAGAAGCGCTGGAACACCATGCGAGCCTCTTCGGGCGTCAATCCGATGCCCGTATCCTGCACCGCGATGGAAGCCATCGACTCGCCGCGGCGCACGCGCACGGTGATGTGCCCGCCCTCGTCGGTGTAGCGAACGGCGTTGGAAATGAGGTTGGCCGTAGCTTGGCGAATGAGGTCGGGGTCGCCCATGACCAGCACGTTCGCGTCTGCTCGGTACTTAAGCGTAAGACCCGACTCGCGCACGTAGGCCTCGTGGGTGGCGATGATGCCCGCGACGACTTCGCCCACATCGACGATTTCCTGCTTGGTCGGGTTCGAGCGGTTTTCCAAACGCGAGAGCTTCAACAGCTGGTCGACCAGGCGCGACAGGCGCATGACCTCGGAATCGACCGTCATGAGGCGCTGCTCGTCGACGGGCAGCACGCCGTCGACCATAGCCTCGACCGTCGCCTGAATGGCCATGAGCGGCGTGCGCAATTCGTGGGCGACGTCGGTGGTCAGGCGCCGTTCGAGCTTGCGGTCGCGTTCCATAGCGTCCGCCATGGCGTCGAACGTCTGGCCAAGTTGCGAGATCTCGTCTTCGCCTTGCAGGTCGGTACGCGCGGTGAGGTCGCCTTCTTTTATGGCGACCGCCGTGTCCGTCATCCGCTGAATCGGGCGCACGAGGCTGCGCGCGAAGAAGTAGCCGAACACCGAAGCCAGGATGATCGCGACGGCGGCGGCGAGAATCATGGCCTGATACGATTTGTCCCGGAATTCCTGGTCGGTGGCGCGCAGCAGCTGGTCCGAGCCGTACACCCACACGCGAACCGAGCCAACTGCCTGATCATCCACGACGATGGGCGCATGGGCCATGTTCGATTGCCCCTGCTGCGGGGCAATCGAAGGCGTTACGATGCCGTCAACGCCGCCGGCCTGCGTGGACGAATCGAACAGCGTGTTGCTCTCGGCGTCGATCACCTGCACGCCAACGCCGTGCGTGATTGCCACCGTGTTTTCGGCCGGCTGCAGGACCTCGTCGTTGAACGCGCCTTCCTGCTCGTACAATTCGGCAATTTGACCTGCAGTGGTCTCTGCGACGGCATGCATGTTCTCTTGCGTGTACTCGTGGAAATGCTGCTCCCACACCAAAGACACCACGCCGATGGCGACGAGCGCCGTCATCGCGGCGATCAGCGAAAACGAGATGGTGACTCGGGCGGCATACGAAAGGTTCGACCACACGCGGCGTTTGCCGGGCTCGTCTTCCTCTAGCTCGTCGTCTTCCTCTGCGTCGATATCTTCAGCCACGGGCTCGTTGGGCTTGACTTCTTCTTCGCTCACGGATTCGCCCTCCCGTAGGGGCTCGATTCATTCTGCTTGGCCACCGTAGTTGACAGGCGCGACGAATCACGCCCCTACGATGTTACGTACATGGCTTTCGGCGATTACTGAACGCCGGTCTTCGTGGGATCTTCGAAGCGGTAGCCCACGCCATGAACCGTATGCAACCATTTCGGGTTGCGCGGATTGTCGCCGATCTTGGCGCGCAGGTTCTTCACATGGCTGTCGATGGTGCGCTCGTAGCCCTCGAAATCGTAGCCGAGGACCTTTTCGACCAGCTCCATGCGCGAGTACACGCGGCCCGGGTAGCGCGAAAGCGTGGTGAGCAGCTTGAACTCGCTGGCGGTGAGGTCGACTTCCTTGCCGCTGACAAGCACCTTGTGGCCCGACACGTCGATGGTCAGGTCGCCGAATTCCAGCACCTCGCGCTGAGGCTCGGAATCGGCATGCACGCGGCGCAGCAGGGCGCGAACGCGGGCGACGAGCTCGCGCGGGCTGAACGGCTTGATAAGGTAGTCGTCGGCGCCCAGCTCGAGGCCGATGATGCGGTCTTCGACTTCGCCCTTGGCCGTCAGCATGATGATGGGCACATCGGAGTTGTCGCGAATGGCGCGGCACACGCGCTCGCCGGGAACGCGCGGAAGCATGAGGTCGAGGATGATGAGGTCGAAATGATGCTTTGCGAACTCGTCGAGGGCATCCTGGCCGTCGCCGATGGCGGTGACCCAGTAGTTTTCGCGCTCGAGGTAGGCGGTCACGGCATCACGGATGGCCTTTTCGTCTTCGACCAACATGATGCGGCGTGTTTCGTTACCCATTTCGTCTCCTTAACTAGCAGGATTCAGATTCAGTTATTGTATCGCCCACGTTGCGCACGTGGGCATATGTGAACTAAATTATAGCGTTTCGTGACCAAGGAGTAATCTTTCGACAGCGGAAATGTGGAGCTGCGTTAAACGGGTATACTCAGGATATGGGTGAAATCACAGGACAGGGAAACGGCCAGTTGCTCGTCTCTCGACGGGCGTTTCTGTACGGCACGGCGGCAGCGGGCGCAATGGCCGCGGTTGGCCTCGGGCTTTCCGGCTGCGGGGCCATCACCGGCGGCAGCGACGAGGTCACGTACCTCGAAGTTCCCGAATCCTCGCTCGTCACGCTCAACGACTTCGAGGCGCTCGACAGCCCCGAAGGCAAGATTCAGCTGGTCGGGAGCTTCGACATTCCCTACGGCACGCTCGTCTGGGCAAACGACGACGAGGTCGCAGCATGCTTGCTTCCCACGTCATCGGGGTCGCCGCTCACGCAAGTCGGGCTGCTGTTCTTCAGCAGCGGCTCGCTCAACGTCGTGCTCGACCGAGCCGTCGGCGCCGCCGAGCATTTCGAGGTGTACGACGTTCGCGCCACGGTGAACGGCCTCGTTTGGACGGAAGCCAATGTGCTGCAAGGCATTTGGCGCGTGTACACCGCGCGTATTGCCAACGGCGGCATCGAAGGCGCGCCGGTGCTCGTCGAGGAAGGGGACGCCACATACGATACGCCCATGCTCGCGGTGTCATCGAAGCTGGCGTTCTGGCAAGTCGTTCCCAAGGCCCCTAACGACGCAGGCTTGCCGTCGCGGCTGATGGCCGCCGCATTCGGAATAGACAAGACCGAATGCGTGTATGAGAACGCACGGCGCATGGGCACGCCCCCGTATTCCGACGTCGACTCCATCACCATAGCCCCCCGCCTCGACATGAGCACCGTGTATTACCAGCTCACCAACATCGACGCCCAATCGGGCAAGGTCACAGACTCGCTCACGCTTCCCGGCGGCATGTCTCCGCTCGAAACCGGCTACGGGAAGACCGGGTTCATGCTCTCGTTCGCCGACATCTACAACTACGGCGACGGCATCTCCAACTTGGGCACGTACACGCCCGTGCGCAAGCCCTCCGACGGCAATTACAGCAATGTGAAGTGGTTCGGGTTCGCACGCACGCCGACCGCCGCCCCCGCCTGGTGCGGCAACTTGCTCGTCGTGAAGTCGAGCTACTCGGTTTGCGGCGTCGACCTGGAAGCCGGAACGTATTTCGCCATCGACGTCGACAACGGCGCAGACGATTACGGCGAGTACCTCGCCTCATCGGGAACGCACGGCAACTTCGTCACATACGCCAACATCGACCACCATCCCATCGGCGCCGATGCCGTGCACGCCTGCCGCGTAAAGATCTGGAACGTACTTACGTAAGGAGAAGGATTGAACATCACCCCAGGGAAGATGTTCAAATTGAAGAAGCGCTCCTTCAGCAAATTTGAACATCTTCCCTGGGGTGATGTTCAATCAGCCAGCCTTCCAGCAGGTTCCCATTTCGGCGATTCGCAAAACGAAGTATACTGTCAGCAGCATAGTTCGAGGAGGACGCGATGAAGTGCATTGAATGCGGTCATGAGCTTAAAGACGGCGCGATTTTCTGCATCAGGTGCGGCGCCATGCAGGTGTCGATGGACGGCAAGCCCATCGAACGCGGGGAAGACTGGCCCGACGTCGATGTGCAAGCCGATCGAACGGGCTATCGCTCCTCAACGGACGGAGCGCTTCACTCCGCCCAATCGAAGAACCCTCGCGGCTTCCAGCCCGCGCCCCAGCGCAACGGCGGCCGCATTGCCGCCATCATCATCGCCATTATCGCGCTGATAGCCATCATCGCGTTCGCCGTCGTCTCGTGCTCGGGCCAGGCGACGTCCGGCACGAGCGAAGACTCGACCGAGGCCGCATCGGAAAGCGCCACGGCCGCTAGCGATTCCGCTTCGTCGGCTTCCGCGACGTCGAGCACTTCTTCGGCATCGGCTTCGTCCACAGCAGCTTCCACCGCAAGCGCGTCTGCCTCTGCGGCGTCTGCATCCGCCGCCTCCCAGGAAGCCGAGCAAGCGGTCGACCCCACGCAACGCCAAAACGGCCAGGTCGAGCCCGAACCGGAGTACTACAACGATTATTACGTGTTGCCTGAAAGCTCGTATTACTACTACTCGTACGATGAGCTGAACAGCATGAGCGCCTACGACCTGTTCCTCGCGCGCAACGAGATCTTCGCCCGCCACGGCCGCATGTTCAACAGCCCCGAACTGCAGGAGTACTTCAACTCGCAGGCTTGGTACGAGCCGCTGTACACGCCCGCTCAGTGGGATAGCATGGGCAACCAGCTCACCGACGCCGAAGTGCAGAATGTCAAAGTCATGCAGCAAGTCGAGAAGGACAAGGGCTCGCCATACCTGTAAGAAGAATGAGTAGCAGGACGTTCCTCTTGCTCAATTTCGCGAATATGAGCAAGAGGAACGTCCTGCTACTCATTATCATCCAGTTGCTCAAACAAACGAGCTGCAGCTTTCTCCGCATACCCGAAGTCGGGGTGAGCCCAGTTTGCGAACGGATGAATCGCTATGCCTCCGCGCGGCACGAACAGGCCCTTCACCTCGATGTACTTGGGCTGCATGAGCTCAACCAAGTCGTTCAGGATGATGTTGGTCACGTCCTCGTGGAAGTCGCCATGATTCCGGAAGCTGAACAGGTACAGCTTCAGCGACTTGCTTTCCACCATCTTCTCGTTGGGAATGTAGCTGATGAGCATCGTCGCGAAATCCGGCTGACCGGTGATGGGGCACAGCGTGGTGAATTCCGGGCATCGCAACGTGACGAGGTAGTCGCGTTCGGGATGCGCGTTGTCGAACGACTCCAGCACGCCGGGGTCGTAATCGGTCGGTATCTCGGCATGGGCGCCGAGCAGCGTCAGCTCTTCATGTGCGGTCATGGCGTCTCCTTTTTCGCGTCTGCCCATTGTACGGTATCATGAAGCGCATTGAAACGAGGGGTGTTAACGTGGCCAACCACGCACGCGATAACAGGAACGTGAGCGACAAGCGCTCTGCGCTGGCGGGTGCCGGCATGCAGCAGCGCGCCTACTCGCATAGCGACCAAGTCGGGGGAACGCGCCGCCGGGAAGCCGACGGACGCTGGGTCGACCGCGAGCCGGAGCCCCCGCGCACCGAGCCACAGCGCCGCCCCGGCGAACGCGAGACGATCGGTCAGTTCATCGCGCGCAATGCCGTGTACATCCTGTCGGTTGTCGCGGTTGCGCTCATCGCGGTTCTGCTGATTTTCGGCGTGCGCATGTTCGCAGACCTTACGACGCCGATTGATGCAGAAGGCGAAGGCTATGTCAGCCCTTACGACTGGTCGAACCTCGACCGCACGAACGGCCACTACGCTTACGTGGTGAACGGCCAGGTGAAATCGCGCTTGGGCGTCGACGTCGCCGATTACCAGGGCTCCCCTGATTGGGAAGCCGTCGCGGCAGATGGCATCGATTTCGCCATGATCCGCTTGGGTTACCGCGGAGCCACCGAGGGAGCGCTGTACCTCGACGAGTACTTCGAGTCGAACCTCGAAAACGCACGGGCGGCCGGCATCGACTGCGGCCTGTATTTCTTCTCGCAAGCGATCAGCATCGAAGAGGCCGTCGAGGAGGCCGATTTCGTGCTCGACAATTTGAATGGAAGGCCTCTCGAATACCCCATCGCCTTCGATTCGGAAGTGGTGACGAGCCTCGGCGCGACGCGCACGATCGACCTGACCGACGAGGAACTGACGGCCATTGCCGATGCGTTCTGCGACCGCATCGAGCAAGCCGGCTACCGCACGATGGTATATGGCAATGCCCGCGACCTGTCGAGTTACGACATCGACGTCATGACGGGCCGTGGCATTTGGTGGGCTGAATACGGCGTAGAGCACCCGTCGCATTACACCGACATCGTCATGTGGCAATACACCAGCTCGGGCTCGGTTGCCGGCTTCGACACCACCGTCGACATGAACCTCGATTTATCAGGTGTGCTGTAGCTCTTGGGAGGCCGACGGTTTGGGGCCGGTTGAGTGCCCATCCCGCGGACGGCTGAGGATTGAACGCTCACCCCAGGGATGATGTTCAAATTGAAGGAGCGCTCCGACGAAAAGATGGAGCCTTAACAAATTTGAACATCATCCCTGGGGTGAGCGTTCAATCCAGCGTTATTCCGCTTCGATTTCGCGGATGTTGAGCTCGTTGCCTTGCAGCAGTTCGGTATCGGGGCTTCCGCAATTCGGGCAGATGCGGCCGTAGTCGACCGTGCGGTACGTGTGGCCGCATGCGTTGCAAACGGTGGCGGCTTCGATCTCGTGGATTTCCAACTCGGCGCCGCGCAGCAGATCATGCTTGTCGGACGCCCACAGCCAAGCATCGCCGAACAGCTCGGTGACCACGCCGGACACCTCGCCTAAATCCACGACGACCTTGCCGATACGCGACAAGTTCCGCTCGCGGCCGATGTCCTCGAGCAGGTCGACCATATGGAACACGACGCCCAGTTCGTGCATGCTTCACCTTCCAAATGAGTCGCAGGACTGTCCTCTGACTCATTCTCGACAACGCTATCGTGGTTCGGAAATCTGATTCCGGAATGAGTCGGAGGACGGTCCTGCGACTCATTCTGGAGCGGCTATTTCTTCACCATGGGGGCGATCTTGCGCAGAAGCATGCTGCCGGCATTCGGCAGGATCTTCTTCAGCTTGTCCTCGGACGCCACCATCGTCGAGCACTCCGGATTGTCGCGGTGCAGGTGAATGGCGTCGAACTCGCAACGCGTCGTGCACAGGCCGCAACCGATGCACTTGTTCGGGTCGACGATAGAAGCGCCGCACGACAGGCAACGCGCCGTCTCGGTGCGAATCTGCTCCTCGGTGAACGTGGCGCGCACGTCGTCCCAGTTGTGCAGGATGCTCGCAGGCTTGGCACATGCGGGCACGCCGCGGCCGGCATGATCGTAGCTCAGCGGGTTCAGCGCCACAGTCTCCTTGTTCAGCTCGACATAGTGACGAGGATTGCGGCCGAGCGTGAGCGAGCTGCCCTTCTGCACGAAACGGTGCAGCGAAACCGCCGCCTCGTGGCCAGCTGCAATGGCGTCGATGACGAACCGCGGACCGGTGTACACGTCGCCGCCCACGAAGATGTCGGGCTCGTCGGTCTGGTACGTCTGCGGGTCGGCGACAGCCCCGTTGCCGCGCCCGAGCTTCACGGCGCTGCCTTCCAGCAGGTTGCCCCACTCGATGGACTGGCCGATGGCAAGCACCACGTTGTCGCATTCCACAGTGACGGTGTCGGCTTCGTCGTACTCGGGCGAGAAGCGGTGCTCGTCGTCGTACACGCGCGTGCAGCGCTTGAAGGTGACGCCGCGCACCTTGCCGTCCGCTCCAACCTCGATGCGCGCCGGGCCCCAGCCGTTTTCAATCTGCACGCTGTCTTCACGTGCCTCGGCGATTTCCTCGGGAAGCGCGGGCATCTCGTCGAGCTGTTCGAGGCAGTACATCGACACGTCTGCGCTGCCGCAGCGCACCGATACACGAGCGGCGTCGATGGCCACGTTGCCGCCGCCGATGACGACGGTCTTGCCCGCAACCTCATGCGACGGATTGCCAATGGCCGTGCGCGGGAACTCGACAGCCGTGGTGACGCCTTCGGCATCCTCGCCCGGCACGCCCGCCTTGCGGCCGCCCTGGCAGCCAATTGCCACGTAAAACGCCATGAAGCCCTGCTCGCGCAGTTCAGCCAGCGTGACGTCCTTGCCGACTTCCACGCCGCAGCGAATCTCGACGCCCATCTCGCGTAGCACGTCGATTTCAGCATCGACGACGTCCTTGGCAAGCTTGTATGCGGGAATGCCGTACGTCATCATGCCGCCCGGCTTTTCGTCGCGCTCGAACACGACGGGCTTGTAACCAAGCGTCGCCAAGTAGTACGCGCACGAAAGGCCAGCCGGGCCCGCGCCCACCACGGCGATCTTCTCGTTGAATCCACCGCGCGTCGTGGGCGGCGTGATCTCGGGCACGAAGCGGTGCTCGGCTTCCAAATCCTTCTCGGCGATGAACTTCTTCACCTCGTCGATGGCCACGGCTTCGTCGACCGTGCCGCGCGTGCACGCCGCCTCGCAGCGGCGGTTGCAGACGCGCCCGCACACGGCCGGGAACGGGTTTTCCTTCTTGATGAGCGCCAACGCGTCGCGGTAGCGCCCCTCGGCCGCCATGCGCAGGTAGCCCTGCACCGAAACGTGCGCGGGGCATGCCACCTTGCAGGGCGCCGTACCCGTGTCATGGCACTCGATGCGGTTGTTGTTCTTGTAATCCGGGTCCCAGTCGGCTTCGCTCCACGAAAGCGTGGGAAGCGCCTGGCGCGGGTACTCCACGGCCCCGTTCACAGTCGGCAGCTTCTGGCCGAGCTGAACGGCGCCCGCCGGGCATACTTCCACGCAACCCGCACACGCCACGCACTTGTCGGATTCGATGTGCGCCACATATGCCGATCGGCTCATGTTCGGCGTGTTGAACAGCTGCGAGGTGCGCAGGGCGTAGCAAATGTTCACATCGCAATTGCAGATGCCGAAAATCTTCTCGGAGCCGTCGATATTGGTTATCTGATGCACGTAGCCGCATTTTTCGGACAACAGCAGCAGGTTCACGACCTCGTCATACGTGGCGAAATGGCCCTTGCCGGTTTCCACGCAGTAGTCGGCCATGTCGCCCACGCCGATGCACCAGTTCTGCGGGTCGCTGCCCGCGTTGTCGCCGCGCACGCGTTCCGACATGCGGCACGAGCACGCGCCGACGCTGAACCGGTCGTACTTCTTAAGCCAGTGCGACAGCTTCTCGACATCGGCCGCCTCGTTGACCTGGTCGATCGCGCGCTCGACGGGAATGACGTGCATGCCGATGCCCGCACCGCCGGGCGGCACCATCTTGGTCACCTTTTCAAGCGGCAGGAACGTCATGCGCTCGAAGAACGTGCCCAGCTCGGGATGCTCTTCCAGCTGCGCCTGGTTCATGACCGTGAACTCGGCCGAACCCGGCACGAACATGGGCAGCACGTAGCGTTTCTCGAGATTCGGGTTCTTGCCGTCGAGGTTTTCCCAGTTGTACTCGATGATGCCCTTGATGGACATGTCGTCGAGCAGTTGTTGCAGACGCTCGGGCCCGACGCCGCATGCTTGCTGAAGCTGCGTGAACGTCATGGGCTTGCGCACCTTCATGTGCTTCGTGACGGCCGCTTCCTCTTCGGTCATGACGCTGGCCAAGCCCCAGTAATCCGGATCGTCCTTCGTCACCTTCACGCCGATGCGGTCGGTGATCTTCTGCCCTTCGTCGCGCACGCCGGGCTTGAACGTGCGGTACGACGCCGGGCCGGGCGCATCGGGCACCGCCGGCTTGTAAGGCACGTACGTGTCGTTTTCGGAATACAGCTCCTCGGCGATGACGCGATGCGGCTCGCCGTTGGGCGCCGTCGTGGGAACGACGTTGCGCTTCGCGATTTCCTCGTCGGACATGCCGCGGTTCATCGCTGCCTTGCGCTCTTCGACCGTAGAGCCGCCGTACGGCTCCTTCACGATGGTAATGCGCCCGTTATCAGGCTTTACGGCCATAATCGGCCCCTCTCTCACGTGCTTTGCGCGCACCCCCGCGCGTTTTTCGAATCTCCGATTATACGCTTCGTTCCGTATAATGGGGGCGTTCTCGCTGATTAAAACCCGAGGAGCCCCGTATGCTGAACCTGAAGAAGGTGCTGGGAGCAAAGCCGAAAGAGCACGTGAAAGCCGAGCTCGCCGAGCTGCTCACGCCTTGGGGCGAAGCCCTTGACCCGGACCATGTGCTGGAGGAGCATCCCGACCCGCAGTTCCGGCGCGAAAGCTTCCAGATTTTGAACGGCCGCTGGGACTGCGCGTTCGTCGCGAGCGGGCACGAACCGACCGATGACTTGGAGGCGATCGTGCGCGCGGCGCCCACGCCTGAAACGAGCGCTTTCGACCGCGAGATCGTGGTGCCGTTCTCGCCCGAGGCGACGCTTTCGGACGTGAAACGCCAGCTGCAGCCCGACGAGCTGCTGTGGTACCGCCGCGCGTTTGAAGCGCCCGCGCTTGAGGGCAAACGGCTGCTGCTGCACTTCCAGGCGGTCGACTACGCCTGCGCTGTGCACGTGAACGGGCGGCTCGCGGGCACGCATGTGGGCGGGTACCTCCCCTTCACGTTCGACATCACCAATTTGCTGGCCGAAGGCGCAAACGAGCTGGCGGTATGCGTTGCCGACCCGAGCGAGTTCGGCGGCAGGCTGCGCGGCAAGCAGCGCTTCGACCGCGGTGACATCTGGTACACGGCCCAAAGCGGCATCTGGCAAACCGTGTGGACCGAGGTCGTGCCCGCTGCATACATTCAATCGGCCAAGATCGAGGCCGACCCGAAGACCTGCATCGTCGCGGTTGGCGCAAATGTGTCGCCGTTGCCTGGCCAGGCCGACACATTCATGCTGGAAGTGCTCGACGCGGAAGGAAACGCGGTGGGTTCGGCCACATGCTCGGTCGATTCCGATTCCTGCGCGGAGGCGGTGCTCGTGCCCGACGCGCGGCTCTGGTCGCCCGACGATCCGTACCTGTACCAGCTGCGGCTCACGTACGGCGACGACGTCGTGGAAAGCTACTGCGCGTTCCGTTCCATCGAGATGAAGACCGACAGCGCCGGACATAAACGCGTGTTCCTGAACGGCAAGCCGCTGTTCATGAAGGGCGTGCTCGACCAGGCGTATTGGTCTGACGGGCTCATGACGGCTCCGTCCGACGAGGCGTTCGTGCACGACATCGAGGCCATGCGCGCGTGCGGGTTCAACCTCATGCGCAAGCACATCAAGGTGGAAGCGGCGCGCTGGTACTACCACTGCGACCGGCTGGGCATGCTGGTGCTGCAGGACATGGTGAGCGGCGGCGATCCTGAAATCAAGACGTGGCAGTGGAGTTACAAGCCCACGTTGTTCAAGGTCAGCTGGAACCACATGCGCGACGACACGCCCGCCAACCAGGAAAAGCTCGGCGCAGGCGATGCGGGTTATCGGGCAGAATGGACGGAAACCTGCCGTGGCACGGTGCAACAGCTCGGCAATCACCCGTGCATCATCGGCTGGTCGCTCATGAACGAGTCATGGGGGCAATTCAACGCGCGCAAGGCGTGCAGCATGGTGCGGGCGCTCGATCCCACGCGCGTAATCGACGCCGTGAGCGGCTGGTACGATCAGCATTGCGGCGACTTCCTGAGCGTTCACAACTATTTCCGCGACCTCGTGGTGTGGCGCGATCGCCGGCGTGGCCGCGCGTTCTTCGTGTCGGAGTTCGGCGGTTTCACCCACCACGTCGACGGGCATAGCGCACTTGACGAAGCGTACGGCTACGAACCCTATGATGACATCGACGAGTGGCGGCGTGCCGTGCGCGACCTTCTAGCGCATATGGACTCACTCGAACCCCAGGGCCTTGCGGGCTACGTGTACACCCAGGTCAGCGACATCGAAGAGGAAACGAACGGCATCCTCACCTACGACCGCCGCGTTAACAAGCTTGCGTGAGGACGGGCGATTGAACGTTATCCCAGGGGTGATGTTCAACAATTTGAACATCACCCCTGGGATAACGTTCAATCGCCGCGCAACGGGTTGATAACCCGCTATTGATATTCACTATGGCCCAGGGAGCGATTTTGCTGATAGCGCAAGCGTATAATTTCGCCGTAGCAAACCGATAGCGCGGAAAGGGCACACATGGACGATTCCAGCTTCGAGGCGATGGCCTCTGAAATCGAAGGGCTTCTCGGCATAGACCGCACGCGCCATGAGCGCTACTCGTTCGTCACGCGTGCCGTGCGCGGTTACGGCGATCGCCCCGACGCAACTGGCGCGGTCAGCTACCCCATCTACCAGAGCGCGACGTTCGCCCATCCGCGTCTTCACGAATCGACCGGTTTCGCATACGGGCGCTGTGGCAACCCCACCGTGCTCGAGCTGGAAAACACCATCGCCATGTTGGAAGGCGGCCTGAAAGCTCTCGCGTTCTGCAGCGGCATGGCGGCGATTTCGTGCATCATCAAGCTGTTCAAGCAGGGTGACGTCGTGCTCGTCAGCGACGACTTGTACGGCGGCACGCACCGCCTGTTCCAAGACGTGTACGCCGCACGCTACGGCATCGAGTTCCGCCCCGTCGACTTCACCGACCTCGAAGCTGTGGAATCGGCTTGCTCGGGGCCCATCGCGGCGTTCTTCGTGGAAACGCCCACGAACCCCATGATGAAGGTGTCGGACATCGCGGCGCTCGCCGAACTCGCCCATGCGCAAGACGCCCTGCTCATCGTGGACAACACGTTCCTCACCTGCTATTTCCAGCGCCCGCTCGACCTCGGCGCCGATCTGGTGGTGTACAGCGGCACGAAGTACCTATGCGGCCACAACGACTGCATTTGCGGATTCGTCGTCATCCGCGACGACAAGCTGCTCGAGCGCGTGTTCATGGACTACATGAGCGAAGGCGATGCGCTCGGCCCGTTCGACGCATGGCTCATGCTGCGCTCGTTGAAGACGCTGCCCTTGCGCCTCGATGCGCAAGAGGAACGGGCGAAGAAGATCTGCGCGTTCCTGAAGACGCATCCTAACGTTACGCGCGTGCTGTACGTGGGCGACCCCGACCATCCCGACTACGAGCTGAGCTGCAAGCAGACAACGGGCTTCGGGGCCATGATCAGCTTCGATGTAGACTCGGTCGAGCGCGCCGAGCAAGTGCTCGAAAAGACGAAGCTCATCACGTTCGCCGAAAGCCTGGGTGGCGCCGAGAGCCTCATCACCTACCCCGCCGTGCAGACGCACGGGTCGGTGCCCGAGGAGAAACGCCTCGCGCTCGGCCTCACCGACAAGCTGCTGCGCCTGTCAGTTGGCTTGGAGGACGCTGACGACCTCATCGCCGATTTGGAACAGGCGCTGAGCTAGCGGTTTATCTCGGCGAGAAACACCTTGCCGTAGCGCGCGAGCTTCACCTGGCCCACGCCGCTGACGGCGAGGAACTCGTCAGGCGTTTTCGGAAGCGCCACGCACATGCCGCGTAAGGCCGCATCGGAAAACACCACGTAGGGTGGAACGCCTTCGCCATCGGCAATCTGTTTACGCAAGAAGCGCAGACGCTCGAATAGCTCGCGCTGCTCCCCCGTTTCCAGCGTCGCCGCCGTCGACGAAACGTTCTTCGCGCTTGCGGCTTTCGCGGGTTTCGCATGTGCCGGCTTGCGCACCCGTTTCATATGCAACCTGAACTCGTCGGTAGCAGCCTCGCGCGCTCGTGGGCCCAAGCCCACGAGCGGGTAACGCCCTTCGCTCACTTCCAGGTATTCCCCCGCCACGAGCAGCTCGATGATTTCTTTCACCGTTGCAGCCGATTCATCCAGGATGCCATACGTCTTCGCATTCGTCAGGCCGAATTGCCGCACCTTTTCGTTGTGCGAGCCGCGCAGCACGTCTGCCACGACCCCCTTGCCATACCGACCGCGCAGCTCGTGCACGCATCGCATGATGGCTCGGGCCGTCAGCGTGACGTCAACGGCATCGACCTCGTCGGTGCAGTTCGAGCAGTTCCCGCAGGATGAAGCGGGAGAGGTGCTCTCGTGACTCGTTTCGAAGTAATGCAGGATGGCGGCGCGGAGGCAGTCGGTGGTCATGCAGTAACCCGTCATGGCTGCAAGGCGCCGGCGTTGGGCGGATCGCACTACTTCCGCTTCCTCGCGGGTAAGCGCCTCGTTTTCCGTTTCCTGCTCGATGAAGAACCGCGCCGTGGCGATGTCGGAATCGTTCCAGAACAGCAGGCACTCCGCCGGCTCGCCGTCGCGCCCGGCACGGCCCGCTTCCTGATAATACGCTTCAAGGCTGCCCGGCATGTTGTGATGGATGACGTAGCGCACGTTCGACTTGTCGATGCCCATGCCGAACGCGTTCGTCGCCACCATAACCGGAGCATCATCGTTCACGAACGCCTTCTGGTTTGCAGTGCGCTCGGCCTTAGTCAGGCCCGCGTGGTAACGCGTTGCGCGCACGCCAGCCCCAACGAGCGCCTCATGCAAGCCCTCGACCTCCTTGCGGGTACTGCAGTACACGATGCCGCTGTCGCCCGCATGTTCGAGCGCATATGACGCAATCCGAGCGAGTTTCCGCTTGTCGGTCAGCTGATGCACTTCAAAGCGCAGGTTCGGCCTATCGAAGCCGGTGACGACGCGCACCGGCTCGCGCATTTCCAGCAAACGGACAATGTCGTCGGCTACGCGCGGAGTGGCCGTCGCCGTGAACGCGGCGACAGGCGGCCGTTTCGGCAAGCTGGCGACGAACGAGGCGATGCGCAGGTATGATGGGCGGAAATCCTGCCCCCATTGCGATACGCAGTGCGCTTCGTCGACCGTCACGAGCGAGATGGGCGCCTCTGCTGCGAACGATGCGAACCGCGGATCGTCGAAGCGCTCAGGCGCAATGTAGAGCAACTTGAACTCTCCTGCGAGAGCCCGCGCCATCACCTCATGCTGCTGGGAGGGCGTCAGCTGCGAATTCAGGTACGCCGCGGGTATTCCGTTGCTGACAAGCGCATTCACCTGGTCGTGCATGAGCGAAACGAGCGGGCTGATGACGATGGCGACGCCCGGCAGCATGAGCGCCGGAACCTGATAGCACACCGACTTGCCCGCGCCCGTCGGCATGATGCCCATGACGTCGCGCCCGCCGACGATTCCGTCTACGAGCTCGAGTTGACCTGGGCGAAACGAATCGAAGCCGAATCGGCTACGCAGCGTCTCCTGCGCCTGCATGTCCATGAACGGAAACGGGACAAAGCCTAATGACGGCCATGGCCACCAGGACCACCAGGTCCGCCAGGGCCACCGTGGCCGCCCGGCCCGTCCATACGGGCATGGCGCATCTGGCCTGTACCATCGTCCATGCGGGCATGCCTCATGCGACCATCGGATTCATCAAGCCGAGCATGCCCCATGCGACCATCAGGTGGCTCGGGCGGACGCCCTTCCGCCATACGCGCATGCCTTGAACCCTGCGTGGCGTTCGAGCCTGTTAAACCTGCAGCAAGGGCAGTCGCGACGCTGGCGACGCCTTTGATGACGTCGCCCACATGCTCGTCTTTCGCCTCTTGGGCTTTCTCCGCCGCCTCGGCTTCGCGCTCGGCTGCTTCTTGCTGCTCGATACGCTCCTGCTCGGCTTTGACCGCGCTGCCAAGCTCCGCAAGGCACGAGGGGCATTTCATGTTCTCATCGGCTTCGACATACGATCCGCAGTATTCGCAAACAACCTTCATGCTCATCCCCTATCGTCGTGTTCCTGACCAGGCGGCCTTCCGTAACGCTTGCCCCCATTGTACGCAATTCCCTGAAGCCAGGCTGAATCGCTTCGGCCAAATCACCGATTCGCTTTCCTACGGAACCAGCTGGCGTCTTGCGTAACGGCGCGCTGACAAAAATTAAGATGTCGGGGCAAATGACAGTTGCCTTGCTTGTGCAAATCGTATAATGGATAATGGAAAAGCCCTGATGAGAGGGCGTTTTTATAAGTGTTTTCGTTCTAATTGCAAGAAGGCGCCATGTTCCAGAAGACGTATATCCTCGACGATAGCCTGGCCCCCGACGAGATGGACCGCATCATCGCAGCCGACCCGCACTACAAAAGCTGCAGCGCCTGCCTCATGCAGGTGTACGAGCCAATCTGCGACCCCGAATTCATTTCGTACCGCATGCAACTGCAGCGCGAGATCCTCCCCAATGCGAACATCGTCGGCATGACGACCCTCGGGCCGGTCGGCCCGGAAACCGAAGTGCCGCGCGACCCCATGGTCACGGTAGTCTACTTCGAGGAAAGCGGCTTCGACATTCACCTGTTCGACTGCCACAACATCGACCCGCGCGAAGCGGGAAAGCGCCTCTGCGAAGCCATTGCAAGCACCGAGCACGTAGAAGGCGTGCTATTGCTGACCGCCGACGCCATGCTCAGCCCCACGCCGTTCATCGAAGAGCTTGAAGCCCAGTATCCTGATATTTCCGTATTCGGCGCGCAAGCCGGCACCGCCGTGCTCGGCAACGACCAGTCGATGGTGTTCACCAGCAGCGAAATCTGCACGCGCGGCATCCTGGCCGTCGTGTTCCACGGCGAGAACCTGCACATCACAACCGATTACAACCTTGGTTGGCAGCCCATCGGACGCGAGATGACCATCACCGAGATGGGTGACGACGGCTTCGTGAAGACCATCGACCACGAAATCGCAACCGACGTGTACCAAAAGTACCTCGACGTCGAGCTCGATGATGCGTTCTACGCCAACGTATGCGCGTTCCCCCTGCTCACGCCGAGCGGCAACCGCCTCATCGCGCGCGTTCCCACGCGCTTCTCGGAAGACGGCGCCATGCAGTTCCCCGCCATGCTGGCGCAGGGTTCGAAGGTCACGCTATCGTACACGAAGCCCGATTACCTGCTGCGCAACACGCTGGCCTCGGCAAACGCCATGGCTCAGTTCGCCCCTCAAGCCATCATGCTGTTCGCGTGCATCAACCGGCGCGTGTACATGGGCAACGAGCGCGCCGACCGCGAGTTCTCGTATTACCGTCATTTCTGCCCCGACCTGAGCTTTGCCTACGGGTTCGGCGAGATCCTGCGCACGCCCGAAGGCGGCGAGCTGCTGAACAGCACCATCGTCGCCGCGGCCTTGCGCGAAGGCGACGTTCCGGAAGGGTTTGCGGCCGAAGAGTACGCCGACCCCGAGCTTTCAAGCGATGGCACGACCTACAAGCCGCTAAGTGACCGATTGGTCACGTTCCTCGAAGCGACCACGGCCGAGCTGAACGCGACCATCGACGAGCTTGAACGGCTCGCGCAACGCGACCAGCTGACCGGCATTTACAACCGCCGCCACGTCGACGAGATCATCGAGCAGCGCCTGAGCAAGCACCGCCGGCGCAACGACCAGGGCCTCGCATTGCTCATGTACGACATCGACCACTTCAAACAGGTGAACGACACGTTCGGACACGAAATGGGCGACATCGTGCTGAAAGAGCTGACGCGCCGCGTGCAGGAAGTCGTGCGCGACGACGACGTCATCGGCCGTTGGGGCGGCGAGGAGTTCCTCATCATCGCCAACAACGCCACGCTCGAGCAGGCAGAGGAGCTGGCCGAGCGCGTTCGACAGCACGTCGAAGCCACGCCGTTCCCCCACGTCGGCAAGGTGACCATCAGCATCGGCGTCACATGCGCGAAAGCCGCTGACACGGGCTCCACGCTGTTCGGACGCGTCGACCGCGCCCTGTACGAGGCCAAGGACAGCGGGCGCAACTGCGTGAAAACGTGCTTCTAACGTACAATAAGCGTCGAAATCGTGCGCTGCTCGGGCACGCAATTCGACCCGCAGGTGGTCGATGCATTCGTCAAGCGCTACGACGACATCAACGCCATCCGCGAACAACTAGCAGACACAAAATAGACGGGCGCTTGAACGTCACCCCAGGGACGGCTGGCGCTTGAACGTCACCCCAGGGAAGATGTTCAATTTGAAGAAGTGCTCCCATACAAAGATAAGGTCTCAGCAAATTGAACATCTTCCCTGGGG
>JAFUCC010000168.1 GCA_017459925.1 Eggerthellaceae bacterium | reverse complement strand
CGCGTCTTCTACATGGAGCGCCATTACGGCGAGGGCGAAGGCACTGGCGAGCGTATCCTCAACCCGACGACCAACGTCTACATGGAGGAAGGCTCGTATTGCGAGATGGACATGATCCAGCTGCGCGGCGTCACGTCCACCATTCGCGACACGAACGCGAAGCTCGACGCGGGCGCCAAGCTGGTGCTGACCGAGCGCTTGCTCACGCATGACGACCAGACGGCGACGTCCAACGTGCTCATTGAGCTCGAGGGCGAAGATTCGAGCGTGCAGATCATTTCGCGTTCGGTTGCGCAGGACCGCAGCGAGCAGATCTTCAACCCGCTGGTCGTGGGCAAGGCCGCTTGTCGCGGGCATGTGCAGTGCGACGCTATCATCATGGGCGACGCCAAGGTCAAGTCGATCCCTGGCATTGAGGCCGACAGCCCTGACGCCATCCTGATGCATGAGGCCGCCATCGGCAAGATCGCCGGCGAGCAGATCGTCAAGCTGATGACGCTCGGCCTTTCCGAGGAAGAAGCCGAGCAGGAAATTCTCGACGACTTCCTGAGCTAGGCGGTTTCAACGAATCGCAAGTTGACGGCACGCACGGGATGCGTGCCGTTTTTTATGCGAACAGCTGGTCGTAGATGTAGTCGGCCATTGCGGCGTTGCCGGCTTCGTTTGGATGAAGGTCGTCGGGAAACCATGCCTGACGTCCTTCGGTGAATGCGAATAGGTCTACGAGTTGCGCGTCGTGCGCGGTGGCGACGTCGGCGATGATGGCGCGTATCTCGCCGCCGATAAGCCGGTTCATAACCTGGCGCTGGGGCGTTTCGCCCGGCCCGAAGAACGAATGGGGCGGGATCATGAACGCGAGCCGGATTTCGTGCGTCGAAGCTTCGGAAAGCTCGTTTGCCAGCGCGTCGAGTTGAGCGCGGTATGCTTCGGCATTCCAGGCGGGGTCGACCGTATCGTTGGTGCCCAACATGATGATAGCCATGTCGGCATCGAGCGCCAACGCGCGTTCTACGTTGCCCGTTGCACGGTAAGGGTGCATGCCCTCGTCGAGCAGCGTCGTTCCGGAAACGCCCAGGTTTACGACATTCCAGTTATCGCCGAGCTTGTTTTGCAGCAAAGCCGGCCATGCGTCGTGTGCTGGGTCGGCGACTCCCATGCCGTACGTGATGCTGTCGCCGATGCATACGAGCGTTTGGGCAGCGGGTTTGCTGCCGATCTCTGCTTTGCCTTGCGGCTTGCTCGACGCGTTGGATGCGCAAGCTGGCATATTCGAGGACATGGCACTCGCTCCAATCGTCAACGCAGCGGCAACGACGATCCCGACGATCGTCCGAGCTCGCATCATGGTATGCAACGTGTTCATGTGCAGATTGTATGCCATACGCCCGCAAGCGAAAACATCTCGGCGCGGTTTGGGGGTTTATGCGCGGGCCAGTCCGTTCAGCGTGCGGTATCATAACCTGACTTCCGCAGCAGATTTAAGAGAATTAATTACTTGAGCTGCGGATACGTAACGATTCCCGTGATCATTTTGCATGTGGTATTTTCCACTTTGCGGCCTTGGAGAGGATTTCTCTGGCCTTGCCCGTGGTGAGGTTCTTGAGCTTGAGCTCCTCCAACCCCACTGCTTCGGCTATCAGGTCGGACTCGTCGGTGCGGTGGCCGAACGCCCACCAGTTCGCATCGAAGTTCACGCCGTTCATGGCCGCGATCTCCTCGCGTATGCGCGAGCAGGGAAGGCCCGTGGCCAGCTGCAGCAGGCGCAGGGCGACGAGCGCGACGTAGCAGACCAGGAAGTGCGCCTCGACGTGGTCGGGGGTCCAGACGTAGACCGGCCGAGTCTCCAGCTCGGACTTCGTCACCTTGAAGGACTCCTCGATGCGCCAGAGCTCGCGGTAGGTGTCGATGACCTTCCCGTCTCCCCAGCCCGTCTCGCTGGTGACGATGAGGTAGTAGCCGTCGTAGCGCTCCGCCTCGGCTATCGCCTCGAGGTCGAGCTCGAGGGCGCTGCCGTCGGCGACCTCGCCGGTGTCCTTGTCGAAGTGCAGGTTCTTGACGTACTGGGCCGCGCCGTGGCTCGTGGCCTTGGTGTAGGCGCCGGGGTTCGCGATGAGCCTGCGGGCCTTCTCGATGGCCGCCTCCCGGTCGTGGCGGGCCCTCCGCTCGTACTTCTCCGACCAGAACGCGACGTACTTGACGTCCACCCGCACGTCTTCCGCCTTCCCGCTAGCCGTGTCCTCCGCCTTGAGGTGGACGGTCTTGTATCCCTGCTTCGACTTCGACTTGAACTTGCAGCCGTCTTGCGTCCCGGCCCTGTAGCCGGCCTCGTCGAGCACCCAGGCCTTGAGCGCCTTGTCGGATTTGGTGCCGCGCACCGACTGCGAGAACACGAACCCGTCGCCGGAGGCGGCCGCGGCCGCGATGTTGTCCGAGCAGTTCAGCCCCTTGTCGGCCACGGCGACCACGCGCTCGAGCCCGTGGTCGCGCTTCATGTCGGCGAGCACGGGGATCATCGTCAGGCAGTCGGCGGTGTTGCCGGGGAACTTGCGGTAGGCGATCGGGACGCCGCCCGCGTCCTGGAGCAGGCCCATCTGCACGATCGGGCTGCGGCGGTGCTCCTTGCTGACGCCCTTGCGGCGCAGCTCGTCCTCTCCGTCCACCTCGAAGTAGTAGTTGGTCACGTCGTAGTAGACGGCCGACATGTCGCGCACTCCGGCGGCGGCTATCGAGCGGTTCATGGCCGAGACGACCGCGCCCTTGGCCGAGGCGAGCTCGTCGAGCGCCCGGTAGACGTCGTCTTCCGAGAAATCCGCGCGGAAGAAGTAGCGGCCGCGGTTGTTGAACGCGGCCAGCTTCGATCCCGGCTCCACGATCCGCTCGCAGACGAGCAGCCTGAGCACGGCGTTCAGGTCGTACTCCGCCCCCGAGCCCCGCATGTGGTTGCGCAGCGGCCGCTCGATGCCGAGCGCGGCGTAGGCCGCCAGCGCCGCGGCGCACCCGACGTTCTTCACGTTGTCCGCGCGCTTGTCTATCTTCTGCATCGGGTGGATCTCAATCGCCACGGCCTGCTCGGCGGCCCTCTTCGCCTCCGTCATCTCGGCGGCGACGGCTTTGCCCCAGGCCACAGGGTCGTCATGCTCGGCCTCGAGCTCGTCGAGGTAGCCGAGCGGCCGGACGGTGCGCGAGCGGGTCCGGCCGCCGTCGCGGTAGCTCTCGTACACGGCGAGCCTCACGCGCCCGTTCTTCTGCGGTATCTGCTTGAGGTACATGTGGTGGCCACCTCTCCTCGAAACACTTCATATTGTACCATATACCGTACGATACCGCACGTAAAACATTCTAGAAAGTTGACATAGTAAAAGCCCCTGAACTGGGGCTTCTGAGGGAAATCTAGATTCTATGCTGCGGAACTATGGGGAATGGCTCGTCATGGTGGCAAGCCCTGCCTTCGAAGTGCTCGTGGGCAACCCCTTCCTGTTCGTGTTGGGAATCGGCTT
>JAFUCC010000167.1 GCA_017459925.1 Eggerthellaceae bacterium | reverse complement strand
GGCCCCGTGCTCAGACAGTCCTCGCTCGCTTCGCGCGCTGCGGAACTGCGCGCGAGACCCCCTCGCGCCGGCCGAAAGCGCCGAGCTGGTGGGGAAGGCGCGACAGGTGGATCTGCCGCTCAATCGGGAAGTGTTGCGTGAACTGCGGGCGGGGGATTCCTGCTTGCTCACCGGGCCGATGTTCACGCTCCGTGATGCGGGGCACATGAGGCTGCTCGCGGAGCTCGACGAGCAGGGGAGTGACAAGCTGCCGTACGGGCTCGATGGCCAGGCGATCTTCTATGCGGGTCCGACGCCTGCGGCGGCAGGTCGCCCGTTTGGCGCCATCGGCCCTACAACGGCGTCGCGGATGGATTTCGCAGCGCCGCGACTGCACGATGCGGGCGTTGCGGCGACCATTGGAAAGGGCGTGCGTTCTGATGCAGTGCGCGAAGCATGCGTCCGCAACGGGGCGGTTTATTTCGTGACCGTCGGAGGGGCTGCTGCTTATCTTGCGAAGTGCGTCACGGCATCTGAAACCTTGGCGTATGATGATTTGGGAACCGAGGCGCTCAGAGTTATCGAGGTGGTCGATTTCCCCGTGTTCGTGGGCATCGACACCCTGGGAAACGATGTATACGATCTGCGAGATGATGCGAGTTAGACCGTAGGGGCGCGATTCATCGCGCCCGCCAAGCGGAAGAATCGGGCGCGATTCATCGCGCCCCTACGAAAACGGACTGTTGGGACTGTTTGATGGAAACACAACGCAAGGGCGTGTTCATAACGTTCGAAGGCGGTGACGGCGCCGGCAAGTCGACGCACCTGTTCTTCGTCGCCGAGGCGCTTCGCAGGCGTGGCGAGAAAGTCGTGTGCCTGCGCGAGCCGGGCGGTACCATCATCGGCGAACAGCTCCGCAACACGGTGCTCGATCCCGGTAATTACGTCATGTCCGACGAATGCGAATTGCTCATCTACGAAGCTGCGCGCGCCCAGCTCGTGTCGCAGATCATCAGGCCGGCGCTCGAGACCGGCTCCATCGTGCTGTGCGACAGGTTCGCAGATTCAACCGTCGCCTACCAGGCGTTTGGCCGCAAAATCGACCGTGCGTTCATCGACCGTGCGAACCGCTTCTCGTGCCAGGATGTCTGGCCCGACCGGACCATCCTCATGCTCACCGGCGGCGATGCCGAGGTCGGCCTGGAACGGGCCACCCATGACAAGCACGCCGACCGTCTGGAGATGGCTGGAACCGAGTTTCATGAGCGCGTCAACCTGGGTTATCTGAACCTTGCGGGCGAAGACCCGAAGCGCATCCGCTTGGTCGTATCCGACGAGGGAAAGGCGGCGACGGCGCGCAAGGTGTTTTCCGAGCTAGCCGACTTGTTCCCCTGGATGGGCGACCCGTCGGTGTGCACTGACGAGTTCTTCGACGAGCTCGTGCTGCAACGCGACCTGATGGGACGCAAGTAACGTGGCTGACGTGTTCGACCAGATATTCGGCCAGCCGCGCGTCCGCGAGTTTCTCCGGGCGAGCGTCGCGACCGAGCATGTCACGCATGCGTACCTGTTCACGGGGCCTGCCGGATCGAACAAGACGCAGGCGGCGTATGCGCTTGCCGCAGCGCTGCTGTGCAAAGACGGTGGCTGCAACGCATGCGACACGTGCCAGAAGGTGGCCCGTCGCAAGCACCCCGACGTGCGGTACTACGCGCCCGAGGGGGCGGGTGGCTATTTGGTCGACCAGGTGCGCGAGATCGTCGCCGATGCATCGCTTGCCCCCATTCAGGCCGATAGGAAGATATACATCCTCGACCGCGTCGATTTGCTGGGAACCTCTGCCGCCAACGCGTTTCTGAAGACGCTCGAGGAGCCGCCGGCCGATGTCGTGCTCGTGCTCATGGGCCGCACGCGCGAAAGCGTGCTGCCGACTATCGTGTCGCGATGCTCGGTCGTGCCGTTCAGGCACATCCCCGCAAGCGAAGCAGCTGCCATCCTGTGCCAGCGTACGGGAGCCGATCCCGATTTGGCGAAGATCGCCATCGAGGCGTGCGGCGGGTCCATCACGCGTGGGATCGAGTTCCTCAAGTCGAACGAGCGCCTTGCGTTCCGCAAACGCGTGCTCGAAGTGCTTGCGAACATCGGGCATGCCGACATGTGGGACACCCTTACCCAGGCGAGCGAGCTCGTGGTGCTCGCGAAGGCCCCGCTTGACACCGTGCGAGCCGCCCACGAAGCCCAACTTGCGGAAAACGCCGACTTCCTCGAGCGTTCCGCCATCCGCCAAATCGAGGCGCGCAACAAGCGGGAGCTATCGGCGAAAAGCCTGGAATCGTTCCGACAGATCACGGCGATAACCGCGTCGTTCTTGCGCGATGTGCTGGCGGTATGCTCTGGTGCCGGCGAGCTCGTCATCAACCATGACGTGCGCGCCGATATCGAAGAGGTGGCCGCGCGCACCGACGAGGCCCGCGTTGCCAAGGCGTTAGACGCCGTGCGCAAATGCGATGATGCCATTTCGTATAATGTATCACCTGAAACGTGCTTAGACGCGTTGTTGTTTGAGATTGGAGAGGCTCTGTATGGTTCGCATAGCCCCCGTTAGGCTCGCCTTCAACCCCAAGACGCTGTGGTTCGACGCCGGCGACTTGGAATTGCATGTTGGCGATGCCGTCGTGGTCACTACAGCTCGGGGAAGCGAGTTCGGTCATGTGTCGGATTCCCTGTTCGAGATGGACTACGAAGACACGAAGAAGCTGAAAAGCCCGCTGAAGCCCGTGAATCGCGTGGCGACCGAGGAAGACGAAGAGAAATCCGACGAGATGCTGGCGCTTTCGCGCGATGCCCTGCCGACCTTCAAGCGCATGGCATCCGAATCGGTGCCCGACATGAACCCCGTGGCAGTGGAATACCTGTTCGACGGCGACAAGGCCGTGTTCTACTTCGAGTCGGAGGAGCGGGTCGATTTCCGCGACCTCGTGCGCAGGCTCGCTTCCGAGTTCCATGTGCGCGTCGACATGAAGCAGATCGGCGTACGCGATGGCGCGCGCATGGTCGGCGGCTTGGGCCACTGCGGCCAGGAGCTGTGCTGCCGCAGGCTAGGCGGCGAGTTCAACCCCGTTTCCATCCGCATGGCGAAAGAGCAGGACCTCTCGCTGAACCCGCAGAAGATCTCGGGCGTGTGCGGCAGGCTCATGTGCTGCTTGCGCTACGAATTCGACGCTTACAAGGATTTCCACAGCCGTGCGCCGAAGAAGAACGCGCGCATCATGACGCCTGATGGCGAAGGCAAGGTCGTCGACTTGGACGTGCCCCGCGAGGTCATTTCCATCAAGGTGGGAGACGAAAAGCCGGTCAAGGTTCCGCTTGCCGATTTCGAGCCCGCCGAGGAAGGCGCCCGTCCCAACGAGGTGGGCGACGAGGCGTGGGAGCGCGCAACCGAGCCCGCGCCCGCATCGCTCGACAGCGGCTTGAGCTTGTTCACGAACGAGTTGTCGGGAGAAGACAAGCTCGCCGAGCCCGGCAAGGTGCGTCATGTGCATGGTGATGAGCCGTCGTCGAAGCAGGGCCGCTCGCGCCGCAGGCGCGGCGGTTCCAACTCGGGCAATGCCGAGGCTTCGAAAGACGAGCAGCCGCAGCGCAAGTCGCGCCGGCGCCGCTCCACGACTGTGAAATCAGACGGCAGCACGCAGATTGAGAAGGGCGAGGAGAAGCAGGGCTCCAAGCGCTCCGATAAGAGCGCAGAACAGCAGCAGAAACCTCCGTCTTCACGCCGTCGCCGCAGCAGGTCCTCTTCCAGCAACAAGCAGTCGAAGCCTGCGGGCGAGCAACAAGTCCAAGGTTCGAAGGTCGGCCGCAATTCGTCTGCGTTGCGTGCGAACCGCCCCGAGCCAAGCAACAACGGCGAATCCGCAAAGCCACAGGGCACCGGCCAACGCCGCCGTCGTAGATCCCATAAAACCAATACACCGGGAGAGGGCACGACAGAGTAAAAATGTAGAAGCTGATGGCGGCGGGTGGGGCGAGCGCGATTCCGCAGCCGGAAATGGCAACAAGCTCCACAATCCATGCGAGCGAGGACAAGCGCGACCCCCACCCGCCGCCATCAGCTTCGGACAGGTTGTACTAGGACGGAGAAAAATGAACATCGATTACGCGGCGCTGACCGACCTGTACCAGATCACGATGGCCCAGGGTTATTTCGACCACGGCATGGGCACGACGCAGGCATGCTTCCACATGTACTTCCGCAACTACCCGTTCAAGGGCGGGTACGCCATCGCCTGCGGACTCGACCAGCTTGCCGAGCTCGTCGAAGGCTACAAGTTCACCGACGAGGACATCGAGTACCTTGCCGGCTTGAAGGCGCCTGCGGGCGGCAATTTGTTCCATGACGACTTCCTCTCGTACCTCGCCGATTTCCGCTTGTCGGTCGACATCGACGCGGTTCACGAGGGAACCCCGGTGTTTCCGAACGAGCCGCTCGTACGCGTGGTCGGTCCGATCCTGGAATGCCAGCTCATCGAGACGCCGCTGTTGAACTGCGTGAACTTCGAGACGCTCGTTGCCACGAAGGCGGCACGCGTGTGCCAAGCGGCCGAGACGCCCGTAGCGGAGTTCGGCCTGCGGCGCGCGCAGGGCGCTGCTGGAGGCGTGTGGGCGAGCCGCGCGGCCATTGTCGGCGGCTGCGCCTCGACATCGAACGTGCTTGCAGGGCGCCTGTTCGACATCCCCGTGTCGGGAACGCATGCCCATTCGTGGGTCATGTCGTTCCCTGACGAGCTGACGGCGTTCCGCGCATATGCCGAATCATTCCCGAACAACTGCATCCTGCTCGTCGATACCTACGACGTCGAGCAGGGCGTGAAGAACGCCATCACGGTCGGTCTCGAGATGCGCGAGCGCGGCGAGCGCCTCATGGGCATTCGCATCGACTCGGGCGACCTCACGTGGCTATCGAAGATGGCGCGCCGCATGCTCGACGAGGCGGGTCTCACCGATTGCGGCATCGTGCTTTCCAACGATTTGGACGAATACACCATCCGCTCCATCCGCCAAGAGGGCGTGAACGCGATGAGCTGGGGCGTGGGCACGAAGCTTGCGTGCGCGTACGACCAGCCGACGCTCGGCGGCGTGTACAAGCTGTCATGCACGCGGCCCGAAGGCTCTGACGAGTGGATCGACCATATCAAGATCAGCGAATCCATCCAGAAGCTGACGACGCCGGGCGTGCTCGACGTGCGCCGCTACTACGACGAATCGGGGCGCATCGCCGGCGACATGGTGTTCGACACGAACGCTGCTGTGAACGTAGACGAGGTCATCGTCGACCCGTATGACGGCCTGCGCCGCAAGAAGCTGGCGGGGAAGCGCTACGAGACGCTCCTGAAGCCGCTTGCTCGCGATGGCAAATGCGTGCTCGAGGAGGACGCGCGCAGCGCCATAGCAGCACGCGAACGCACGCGCGCCGGCTTGGAAACGCTCGACGAAACGCAGAAGCGTTTGCTCAACCCGCATACGTACCCGGTCGGGTTGGAGCGCGGCCTGTTCGATCGCCGCAGCGCGCTCGTTTCGAAGATGCGCGGATTCGCGTAAGCGCCGAATATCCGAGGGAGGGACGGATGATTCGCATCGTAACCGACTCCACGGCCTCGATTCCAAACGAGGTCGCGCGGGCCAACGGCATCTTGGTCGTCACGATGTACGTGAACTACCAGGGTCGCGAATACGAAGACGCCACGATGGACCTCGACGCCTTCTACAAAGACATCTACGAGATGATCGACGACATCCCGAAATCGAGCCAGCCTTCGCAAGGCCAGCTCGAAGCCGTGTTCACGAAGATTGCCGAAGACGGCGACGAGCTTTTAGGCATATTCATGAGCTCGAAGATGTCGGGCACGGTCGATGGCGCGTTGCGTGCCGCTCGCAGTGTCGCCGCCGTTCATCCCGGGTTCAAGTACCGCATCATCGATACCTCGTCGAACAGCTTCGACGAGGGCTGGCCGGTGTTCGCCGCAGCGTCGGGTCGCGATGCGGGGTGCACGCTCGATCAATGCTGCGAGCTTGCCTGTGCCTCGATCGTGAGGTCGCGCTGGCTGTTCACGCCCGAATCGCTGCGTTTCCTGAAAGCGGGCGGGCGCATCGGAACGGCATCGGCTCTGCTCGGAAACCTCATGAAGCTTTGCCCGATTCTCACGGTCTGCGACGGCGAGACGGCGACATATGCGAAAGTCCGTACCCAGAAGAAGGCGCTTGCCGCAATCGCCGAAAAGCTGAAGACCGACATCGACGAGTACGGCTTGAAGAACGTTGTCGTGCACTACATCGGCTCGCCTGCCGATGCGGCCCACTGGGCGCGCGAGACCGTGGAGCCCCTCGTGAAGCGCGATGTTCCCGTCGTACCCGTGAGCGCTTGCATCGGATTGCACGTCGGCCCTGCTATCGGTGTGGTCTATGAGTGCGAGAAGGAGCTTCCTGGAAAGCTGACGTTCAATCCCGCATCGCTGGTGTATGCTTCTTAAAAACGATTAGGAGACATGTTCGTGCCAGACATCAAGTGCAACGTGATCATCGATTCGTGCTGTGACCTTCCGCGAGCCGTCATCGATATTCCAGGGGTTGAGCTGCTGCAGTTTCCCTTCATGCTTGACGGCGAAGAGCATTTCGACGATATGTTCGAAAGCCTTCCTGCCCGCGAGTTTTACAACCGCATGCGCAAAGGCGCCGAGGTCTCGACCGCGCAGATTCCGATGCCGGTCATCACCGATGCGTTCCAACGTGCGATCGAAAGCGGCGTCCCGACCGTGTACCTGGGGTTCACGAGCGGCCTGTCCGGCAATTTCAACACGGCCCAGATGGTCCGCGACCAGCTCGTCGCCGAAAACCCCGGTGCCGAGCTGTATGTGGTCGACACGCATCTGGCCTCCATCGCCGAGGGCCTTTTGGTGTACGAGGCGGTCCGTCAACGAGCGAAGGGCCTTACGGCCAAAGAGCTTGCAGCTTGGGCCGAAGAGGCGCGGTTCTTCGTCAACGAGCTGTTCACCCTCGACGAGCTCGAATGGCTGCGCAAGGGCGGGCGCATCCCCGCCTCCGTCGCGTTCGCGGGAGCGAAGCTCGACGTGAAGCCCATGCTCGACATATCGATGGACGGCAAACTGTCGCTTTCGGGCGTGGCGCGCGGCCGGAAGAAGGGCATCCGTCAGCTTGCCGAGTTCTACAAGCGCAATGCCGCCGAGCTCGGCTGCGGCTCGTCGATCGTCATCGGCAGTTCCGATTGCCCCAAAGACGTCGAGCGCCTGAAAGACGAACTCGTCAAAATTGACGACACGGTGCTGTTCTTCGAAACGTCGATTGGTCCGGTCATCGGAAGCCATGTCGGCCCGGGCATGCTCGCGATTTCCTTCATGGGCAAAGACACGCGCGAGGACCTCTCGGTTTCCGACCGCATCGCCAAGCGCGTGCGCAGCAAGGAGTAACCACATGAATCCATCCTTCTTCTTCGTCGGCCACGAAACGGTCGGCGCGTACGTTTCGCGTTGCCTCGAGCCGCTCGGCTGGGTGCGTGTGAACGACGCCTCGCAAGCAGCTGTCGCAATTTCGTACTGCACGTCCCAGACGGCGCTTGAAGACGCGTATTTCGACGGGGAAGGGCTTGTGAAGCGCTCGAAGCCCAAAACCCTGCTCATCGACTTGTCGCCTTCGACTCCGGCGTTTGCCCGAGAGCTCTCCGCTGTCGCAACGGTGAACGACCTGCGTCCCGTCGAGGCGCCGCTTTCCGTGGTAGACCCGGCGCTTCCCGATGCGTTTTCGACTTCCGAGAACGTGATGTGCTTCGTCGCAGGAGAGGATGACGATGTTGACGAGGTCATCGACCTTGTCGAGACCATAGCGGCAACCGTGGAGCGCACGGGGGCGGGTGGCACTGCCCAGCTTGCGAAGGCTGCGCGCACCGTACAGGCGGCTGCGTTCATCGCAAGCGCCGTCGAGTCCGAAGCGCTTGTGCGCGCGACGCGCAACAACGCGACGTCGCTCGACGGCTTCGAGGCGATCGCGCGTCCTGCAGCTGTGGCGACGGCATCTTCGATTGCCGCCGTGTCGGTCGACTCCTTCGACGGCACCTACACGGTCGAAATGCTCATGGCCGAAGTCGCCGCCGCCATGACGGCGGCCGACGACGCCGAACTCATCTTGCCGCAGCTCGAGTCGGTCATGCACCTGCTCGAGGTTTTGGCCGTCATAGGCGGTGCGGACAAAGCGCCGGCGGCTTTGGCGCTGATGTACCGTGAAGAGGCGGCAAGTGCCGCGCAGGGCCTCGACTGGACACGCGCCGAAGGCATGTTCGCAGATGCGGATCATGCACATGACCATGGCTACGATGACGAAGACGATGATTTCGGCATCTACGGCGGTTTCGGTGGATACTCTGCGAACTAGCCCCTGCAACCTGTGCCCGCGCCTATGCGGCGCCCGTCGCGACGAGGGCGAGCAAGGCATCTGCGGAGCCGGCGCCGATGTGGTCGTTGCGCGGGCAGCGCTTCACTTCTGGGAGGAACCGCCGCTTTCAGGAGAGGCCGGTAGTGGGGCCGTGTTCTTCGCGCATTGCCCCCTGCATTGCGTGTATTGCCAGAATGCCGAAATCGCCGCCGGCAAGGCGGGAAAGCCCGTGAGCATAGCGCGGCTATCCGAAATATGCCTCGAACTTCAAGCACAAGGCGCCTTGAACGTGAATTTCGTCACGCCGACGCATTACAGCTCGGCCATTCGCGAAGCCGTGCGCGATGCGCGCGAAAGCGGCCTTGATATTCCCGTCGTGTGGAACACGTCTGGCTACGAGCGCGCCGAGGTCGTGCATGCCCTGGCCGATACGGTCGACGTGTGGCTTGCCGACTTCAAGTACGCTGATGATTCCCTCGCGAAACGATACTCGAAGGCACCTGATTATCCGCAGGTCGCGCTTCAGGCGATAGAGGCGATGGTGGTGCAGGCGGGGCATCCCACATTCGACGATGTCGACGGCAAGCCGCGCATGCGCAAAGGCGTCATCGTCCGCCACCTCATGCTGCCGGGGGCGCTCGGGCAATCGAAGCGTGCTCTGGATCTGCTGTACAGCCGCTTTGGCGATACGGTGCTGTATTCCATCATGAACCAGTACACGCCCGTCATGCCGCAATCCGCCCTGAAGCGCTTTCCCGAATTGGCCCATCGCGTACCAGACGACGAGTACGATGAGCTTCTCGATTTCGCCGATTCTCTTGGCCTCGAAGACTACTACTGGCAACAAGGGCCTGCTGCCGAGGAGAGTTTCATCCCGAATTGGGATTGCGCGGGCGTTTAGCCGTTGACATAGAACAGGTGTTTGCATATACTGTTCGTAGAGAAACGAACAGGTGTGCGTATGAACTTAATGCGAAAACTCGAGATCCTGGCAGACGCCGCAAAGTACGACGTGGCGTGCACGTCGTCGGGGTCCGATCGCGGGGCTGTCAAGGGTAAGCTCGGCGCCACGCAGGCAGCTGGGTGCTGTCATAGCTTCACGGCCGATGGCCGCTGCATCAGCTTGCTGAAGGTTCTCATGACCAACGTGTGCGCCTACGATTGCGCGTACTGCGCCAGCAGGCGGTCAAATGAAGTAGAGCGCGCAACGTTCAAGCCACGCGAACTGGCTGACCTCACCATCGAGTTCTATCGGCGAAACTACATCGAGGGCCTGTTCCTCAGCTCGGGCGTGTTGGGCACGCCCGATTACACCACCGAGCTCATGGTCGAGACGTTCCGCATCCTGCGCGACGAGTACGGCTTTCGCGGGTACATCCACGCGAAGGTGGTGCCAGGCGCTTCACCTGAGCTCATCGACCAGATGGGTCGCTTGGTCGACCGACTCTCGGTGAACCTCGAGCTTCCCTCGCAGGATAGCCTCGCCCTGCTCGCCCCGCAGAAGACCCGCCAGCATATCCTTGCGCCCATGCGCCAAATCGCCGACAGCATTGCCGAAAGCCGGGAATCGCGTGTGCTCGCGAAACGCAAAAGCGTGTTCTACCGCGGGGGCATTCAACGCGCCGCAACGCGCCATCCGTTCTCGCCGGCGGGCCAGTCAACGCAAATGATCGTGGGTGCCACGCCCGAATCCGATTACCAGATCCTCAGCCTGTCTGCCGCCTTGTACAGGACGATGTCGCTGAGGCGCGTGTTCTTCAGCGCATACCTCCCCGTGAACGATGACGCGCGTCTGCCAAAGACCGATGCCGTCCAGTTAAACCGCGAACATCGGCTGTACCAGGCTGACTGGCTCATGCGCTTCTACCGGTTCGACGCGTCCGAGTTGCTCGACGAGGCGAACCCGTTTCTCGACCCGACGATCGACCCGAAGGCGAATTGGGCCCTCAACCATTTGGAGCTGTTCCCAGTCGAGGTGAACACGGCGCCCTACGAGGCCCTCATGCGCGTGCCCGGCATCGGCGTGGTCGGCGCGCAATCCATCATGCGCGCCCGCAAGACGGCAACGATTCGCGAATCGCATCTCCGCAAGCTCGGCATCGCCTACAAGCGCGCCCGATACTTCATAACGTGCAACGGGCAGTACGCAGGAGCGGGCGTCGCCATGACGCGGGATGCGCTCAGGCCCTTGCTCGCCGCGCCAATTAACGGTGGCCGTCACGGCCGCCGTGCCGATACCGTGTTGCCGAACCAGCTATCCCTGTTCGGGGAAGGCGAAACGTTCGCGTCGCCTGCGCCTGCGACCAAATCCCTTCCCGGCGGGTTTCCCGGCCAAGCGGCTGTGCATCATGTGGCCAGAAGAGAGCCGCCCGTCGCATGGAGCCTGTCATGACGTTCGTGCAAGAAGAGCCTCTGCAGCATGTCGCCTACTTGCACGACGGCACGCTCGAAGGGCTGCTCTCTGCCGTGTTTCTGTCGTACGAGCGTCGCGAAGAGCCCGAGGACATCGTTGCCGAGGGTTTGTATGAGCCGCGTTTGGGGCAGAGCTGCGTGCGCGTCGAAACGGACTTCGAGCGAGCTGGCAGGGTGAGGCGCGGCGTGGAAAAGGCGGTCGGAAAGCAGGCTTTCACGGCCATCATGCGCGCCTCGACGTGCGACGACTACGAGACGGGCCGCGTCGTCCTCTCGTTCATCCGCTACTGCATGGCCAGGTCTGGAAGCCTAAAGCACGCACCCGTTCTCGACGAGCTTGCGAACCCGGTAGTCGCCGATTTGCGCCGCCTCGAAAAGCGTGCGATCAACGAATCGGAGAAGATGCGCCAGTTCGTTCGGTTCTCCCACTTGGAAAACGGCGTCTGGTTCGCGCGCGTCAACCCGAACGCCTCGGTCGTGCCGCTGGTCATGAACCACTTCGCCGACAGGCTCAACGACCAGCCCTTCATCATCTTCGATGAAGCGCATGGCCTGTCGGGGGTTTACGACGGCCGTTCTTGGCAACTCGTTCGCGCAAGCGCGGTCGACGTTCCGAGCGCCACCGAACACGATCGCGAGATGCAGGAAGCGTGGAAACGCTTCTACGACGCGCTTTCCGTCGACGCGCGGTACAACCCCGAGCTGCGCCGCCACTTCATGCCCGTCAGGTTATGGCGCAACCTAGTCGAACTTCATCCGTGCACAGGATGAGGCGATTTGGGTTCTTTTGAATCCAAAAACGCACAGAATAGGCCGATTTAAGCGGGTTTCAAAGCGTTGGAGCACCCAATACGCCGAATCTCGTGCATGCAACGTCCGATTTGAAGGGTATGCTACAATTCTCCTGCGGTTTGCCGGCGTGGCTCAACGGTAGAGCATCTGATTTGTAATCAGGTGGTTGCGGGTTCGATTCCTGTCGCCGGCTCCACGCAACAACAGGGCGTGGCCTTCGCGGTCGCGCCCTTTCCTTTTCGCAAAGGGGGCGCCATCATGGAGCAATACAAGCAGGAATTCATCGAGTTCATGGTCGAATCCGATGTGCTGAAGTTCGGCGAGTTCACGTTGAAGAGCGGGCGCAAGTCGCCGTTCTTCATGAACGCGGGCGCGTATACGACAGGCGACCAGCTGCATCGGCTCGGCTTGTATTACGCGCAGGCCATCAACGACGCGTTCGGGCTCGACTTCGACGTGGTGTTCGGCCCCGCCTACAAGGGCATCCCGCTGTCGGTGGTCACGGCCATGGGCATATCCGAGCTGTACGGCAAGCAGGTGCGCTACTGCAGCAACCGCAAGGAAGCCAAGGACCACGGCGATGCTGGAATTCTGCTCGGCAGCTCGCTTTCCGACGGCGACCGTGTCGTCATGGTGGAAGACGTCACCACGTCGGGGAAGTCCATCGAGGAGACGTATCCTATCATCACGGGGCTTGCCGATGTGAAGGTGTGCGGGCTCATGGTGTCGTTGAACCGCCAGGAAGTCGGCAAGGGCGGGCAGAAATGCGCGCTCGACGAAGTCGCCGATCTGTACGGGTTCCCGACGGCGGCGATTGTCACGATGGGCGAGGTGTGCGACCACCTGCATAATCGCGAGTGCCAGGGCCGCGTAGTCATCGACGATGCCCAGATGGCCGCCATCGACGCGTACTACAAAACCTACGGCGCGAAGTAGGGCGGCCGTGGCGCTTCGCTTCAGCGGATACATCGGCGTGTTCGATTCGGGCGTCGGCGGCATCAGCGTGCTGCGCGCGCTCGTCGACACGCTTCCCAACGAGGATTTCGTATTCTTCGGCGATTCGGCCAATGCGCCGTATGGCGAGAAGTCCCGCGATCAGGTCGTGCGCTTGTCCCGCGACATCGTCGACCGCCTGCTCGACGAAGGCGCGAAGGCCATCGTCATCGCCTGCAACACCGCCACGTCGGCTGCCGCGTCCGAGTTGCGCGCCGAGTACGCGCACGTGCCGATCATAGGCGTGGAACCTGCGTTGAAGCCGGCGACGCTCGCCCCGAATGCCAAGCGCATCCTGGTCATGGCCACGCCCATAACGCTGCGCCTCGACAAGTACCAGCAGCTCGCCGAGAAATGGGGGAGCGGTCACGAGGTCATCTCGGCGCCATGCCCCGGCTTGGCGAGCCGCATCGAGCAAGGCGATCTTGACGAACCCGATGTCATCGACCTCCTCGAAGGCCTTGTCGGCGCGTATGCGGGGCGCGTCGATAGCGTGGTGCTCGGTTGCACGCATTACCCGTTCGTCGCCAAGCAGATCCGCCAGGTAGTCGGTGACGTCCCGCTCTTCGACGGGGCGCAGGGCACGGCGCTTCAGCTGCAGCGGAAGCTTGCCGAGCGTGGCCTGCTCACCAAGGCGACGGCTCCCGGGCATGTCGAATTCCTTTCGAGCAAACCTGGCGAAGAGGAGATATCCCTGTACCGCTCGTTCTTCGAGCGCGAGCAAACCTGGCGAATGCGACTGGGACAATGGGGGCAGGGCAGAGTGTCCCGCTGAGCGGGACACTCT
>JAFUCC010000166.1 GCA_017459925.1 Eggerthellaceae bacterium | reverse complement strand
TACGGGTTTCGCGTGGTAAACGAGTTGTTCGCTTCGAGCAAGGAGAGGTCATGGAGAAGATCTTCATCATCGGCGGCATGGGAGCAGGCAAATCCACGGCTCGAAAGGCGCTTGTCGATCAGGGGTTGGAATTCATCGACCTCGACAAGATCGGTCATGAGATTCACGGTTGGCAGGTTGTGAAAGACGACCTGGTGGAAGCTTTCGGCGAGGACGTGCTCGACGAAGAGGGCAACGTGAATCGTCCGGTGCTCGCGCGCAAGGCGTTCAAGAACCCCGCCGAGACCCGCAAGCTGAACCGCATTACGATGCCGCGCATCGAAGACGCGTTCACCACGAAGCTCGAAGAATTGGAAAAGGCCGGCTGCGAAGCCGTCATCGTGGAGTATTCCATCTTCAAGAGCCGTTCCATGTCAGTGGCTGACCAGGCTGACGTCATCATCGCCGTCGTGGCGCCGCTCGACGTGCGCATTCAGCGCGCCGTCGCCTCTGGTTTTGACGAGCAGGACGTACGCCGCCGCATCGCCCAGCAGATCACCGACGCCGAGCGCATCGAGCGCGCAGACGTCGTCTTCAACAACGATGGCACCAAGGAAGAGCTGTATAACCAGGTCGTTGCCTGGTGGAACGAACACACGTCGATTTAGTTCCGTCGGCTACGCCAATGAGTAGCAGGACGTTCCTCCTACTCATTTTCTGAAAATGAGTAGGAGGAACGTCCTGCTACTCATTCTTATTCCATCCTGGAAGCGGCGTAGTTGATCTTCGGGTGCCGAATCACGAAATGCAACACATCCGATTCGACCTGCAGTGACAGCACGACGCAATTGGCGGCGTGTGACGTTGCCTTCAAACGCTTGAAACGGCCCTCGCCAATGGGCCGTTCGTACCCTTTCGCGCGGCGTTCTTCTTCGGCCTTCTCAAAGGCTTCCTTTTGCTCGGGGATGCTGTCGCGGTACATTTCGAGCAGCCGCGAGGACCGCTCCAAGATGAACCCCATTTTCTTCTGGTAGTACGCTACGTCCGCAGGGCGCGTGGTGAAGAAGTAACGGCCGTCTTCCTGATGGCCGATCATGGCCTCGGATGCGAGGGCACATGAGTCGCATACGTAATTGACGTGACAGAACAGCCGATTGTGGATGCCGTGCAGGAAGAACGGCGAGACGCGGCCGGTCATGTAATAGGGAAGCCAGATCTGCAACGAGTTGATCGTCTCATGAAGCGGTCGCTCGATGCCGAACACGACGTTCACATGGCAACCGGATTTCAGAAGCTCGGTGATTCCCCTGTTGTACTTGACCACAAACGCCGGATCGGGCTTCATCTGCAGCAGGGGCATGTCGCTGCTCATCGAGAGCTCGCGTGCGTGTGTGTCGATTGCCATGGTCAGAAAATCGACTTCTGCGTTCCGCATGCCGCCGAGACCGTAGTAAAAACGCGCCGTGTTCGCAGGCGTTACCAGCTCGGCTGGCTCGTCGGGCGCCGCGCTATCGGCCATGGCGAGCCATTCGCTGAAGTCCGTCGTGTCGAGCCAGGCAAACAGGTCTTCCAGCTCTGCTACATCTGACTCGACGATCCTGTCGCCGTCAAGCCACATTCCTATCGTCTCCGCCACGTTGGAGTTATCGTCGTATCCCGCCCTGAAAGCTTCTTCGTCGAAGGTCACGTTGCCGATAAGCTCGCTCGCCTCGTCGAGCAGGTTTTTATCGAGGCACATTTGGGCGAAGAGGCGCGAAGCGGCCGCAATGAACTCTTCCTTGTCCGCGGGCTTGCGCGTCCCTTTCCGAATTCGTGAGATATACGAGGGGTCTACCTGGGTTGCTTCGGCCATCTTCGCATTCCGTATGCCGGTAAGCTGCATGAGCGCATCGAAGCGCATGTTGAAGTTCATGCCCACCATGTTCGACTCGGTGATGCTCGCTTTGAGGGCGCCGCGCACCTCGTCGGCTTCGAGTGGCTTCCGCGATTCGCGCTTGAGCGACAGGCCGGCGATGGCGTCGGCCAGCGTTGCGACGATTTCTGCGCTTGCTTCGGGTGTGCGCTCGCCGTTCCGATAACGTGAAATCGTGGAAGCCGCGATGCCACAACATTCGGCGAGTTCTGCGTTCGTGCAGTTCACGGTGCTGCAATACCGTTCCAATGTGGAAGCGAACGACATAATCAATTTCCTCCGAGGTAATTGATTGCCTACGACCGGCGGCTGCTGCCGTAAGCGGAATGCTTGCGGTTGCCGAACGCGCTGCCTTTGCGGGCCTGCTTCTTCATGGTGGCCAGCACGTCTTCCTCGTCGGCTCCTTCCACCGTGGCGCGCAGCTTCACCACCTGGTCGCGCAGGTGGGCGGCTTGTTCGAAGTCCATGTTGCGCGAGGCCAGCGCCATTTCGTCTTCCATGCTGGAAATGATGCGCAGCACCTCTTCACGCGAAAGGGCGGCCAGTTCCTTGTTGATGTCCTCGGCGGTGAGCCCCTCCGTTTCCTCGGTGACGAAGCCGAGCACGTCGTTCACGGCTTTGCGGATGGTCTGCGGCTCGATGCCGTGTTCCTCGTTGAACTTCATCTGCAGCGCGCGGCGGCGCTGCGTTTCATCGATGGCCGTGCGCATGGAATCGGTGAGCTTGTCGGCGTACATGATGACCTGGCCCGATACGTTGCGCGCGGCGCGGCCGATGGTCTGGATGAGCGAGCGGTGGTTGCGCAGGAAGCCTTCCTTGTCGGCGTCGAGGATGGCCACGAGCGACACTTCCGGCAGGTCGAGGCCCTCGCGTAGAAGGTTGATGCCCACGAGCACGTCGAACTTGCCCAAGCGCAGGTCACGCAGGATTTCCACGCGTTCGAGCGTGCCGATGTCGGAGTGCATGTAGCGCGCCTTCACGCCTTGATCGAGCAGGTGGTCGGTAAGGTCTTCGGCCATCTTCTTGGTGAGCGTGGTGATGAGCGTGCGCTCTTTGCGCTCGGCGCGGATCTGCACCTCGTCGATGACGTCGTCGATTTGCGACACGATGGGCCGCACGATGATTTCCGGATCGAGCAGGCCGGTGGGGCGGATGATCTGCTCCACGCGCGCTTGTTCCACGTTAATCTCGTAGTCGCCGGGCGTGGCCGACACGTATATGAATTGCGGCACGCGGCTTTCGAACTCGTCGAAGCGCAGCGGGCGGTTATCCAGGCAGCTGGGCAGGCGGAAGCCGTGCTCGGCCAGCGTGATCTTGCGGCTGCGGTCGCCTTCGTGCATGCCGCGGATCTGCGGCACGGTGACGTGCGACTCGTCGATGATGCACAGGAAGTCGTTCGGGAAGTAGTCGATGAGCGTGTAGGGCGGCTCGCCGGGTTCGCGGCCGTCCAGGTGGCGGCTGTAATTCTCGATGCCGCTGCAGAAGCCCATGGTCTCGAGCATTTCCAGGTCGTAGTTCGTGCGCATTTCCAGGCGTTCGGCTTCCAGCAGCTTGCCTTCCTGCTTGAACTGCTGCAGGCGCTCGCGCAGTTCCTCCTGGATTGTGCGCAGGGCGTTTTCCATCTTCGGGCGCGCGGTGACGTAGTGCGAAGCCGGCCAGACGGGCAGCGCTTCGTAGGTGTTCAAGACCTCGCCCGTGACGTTGTCGATTTCCGAGATTTCCTCGATTTCGTCGCCCCAGAATTCCACGCGGATGGGGTTGTCGGCATACGGCGGAAACACGTCGAGCGCGTCTCCGCGCACACGGAACGTGCCGCGTGCGAGCTCGTAGTCGTTACGGTCGTACTGGATGTCGATGAGGTCGTGGATGACGTCGTCGCGCTCGGCAGGCACTTGCTTGTCGAGGAACACCGCCATGCCTGCGTAGTCCATCGGGCTGCCGATGCCGTAGATGCACGATACGCTGGCCACCACGATGACGTCGCGGCGGGAAAGCAGCGCCGAGGTTGCGGCGTGGCGCAGCTTCTCGACTTCCTCGTTGATGCTGGCGTCCTTTTCGATGAAGGTGTCGCTGGCGGGCACGTACGCCTCGGGTTGGTAATAGTCGTAGTACGACACGAAGTACACGACGGCGTTGTCGGGGAAGAATTCCTTCAACTCGGCCGCCAGCTGCGCGGCGAGCGTCTTGTTCGGCGCCATGACCAGCGTCGGCTTCTGCACGGCTTCGATGGTTTTGGCCATGGTGAAGGTCTTGCCGGAGCCCGTGACGCCGAGCAGCGTTTGGTAGCGCAGGCCGCGCTCGACGCCTTCCGCGAGCTTCTCGACGGCTTGCGGCTGGTCGCCTGCCGGCTCGTAAGGCGACACGACGCGAAACGGCGTGTTGGCCAGCCGCACTTCCGGCAGCTTGCCTTCCATCGCCGCGCCTTCTATGTTAGAAAGATGAGCCATGGGGGTAGTATACCTGTCCGCCCGCGCTGGTGGGAGGGTTCGCGAGGCTGGATGCGGCTTACCGCTCCTCATTACAGCGGAGCAGCTGCGGAACTCGCTCGCTTCGCTCGCTCAGACAGTCCTCGCTAACCGCTCCGCTTTC
>JAFUCC010000165.1 GCA_017459925.1 Eggerthellaceae bacterium | reverse complement strand
TGCGCGGACCATCGGCGTAAGGGGCTTGCCCCCGCTTTAACTAGAGGATCCGCTATTGCCGGGGCAGCCAATCCCGATATGCTCGATCACCTTGCTATCGTTGTATGCGCCAAGGTTTAGATACCCGGCATCGTCTTTCACCGATGGGTCGACGTACCAAAAGTACGACGTCACGCCATCCTTTTCCAGAACAATGCTGTCATCAGGCTCGCCGTACGCTTCAATTGCACGGTCGATGGTTGAAGATCCCCAGGCTATGTTCCCCGGCAGAACGACACTAAAGGGCACGTCTTCTTGATACGTGACATTAGCCGAGCACTGGTTGATCTTTACCTGGCTGGCAGAGGGGGTTGCGGTATCGCAGTATGCCGACCCCGAAATGTACCCAGAGTCATTGCCCGGCTTGACGGCCTGCCAATTCAGCCAATACTGCCCATTTTCGAGCTCCATAGGGCTGGTAATGGACACGGCAAGACCCGCAGATTCGAAATCCGCGAGAGTGCATGGCAAGGTCAGCAGCGTGCCATCCACCTCCAGCTCCCAGGACTTCCAGTCCCCACTTCTAGCAGTACTCGGCTTTTCACCAGATGAGCAAGCCGTTGTCGCCAGCGCCATAGCGGCGACAGCCAGCACTACGGCTAAGCAGCATGCGAGGGTCCTTGCGCTCTTCGTTGCCCGTGTCATCGTTCCAACCTCTCTAACGACATCGAACGCCCGCGGAGAGGCGCAGCGTGATTTGGCCGTCTAAGTGATTGTCGCCCTTGCAACCGTTGGAGCAAGCTTCGACCGAATCCCGCCGGGCGCCTTCTCAGCCTAGACCACAATCAGCCGCGTACCCCGCAATGCGAATTATACTTCTGCCCGCTGGGAATCGATTTCGCAACAGCGCTCGTGCTCCCCTGTTCTGCGGAAAGTCACCGGCCGCAGAGGTCTTTCGCGACCGTCGCAATAGCAACTATAAGCATATGACAGTACAATTCGGTTGACAACCGAGGGACATCGGGGTGAACCATGAGAACTATCTTCATTTCAAGCACGTTTGCAGACATGCAAAGGGAACGAGATGCCCTGCGGGACATCACGTCAGCGAAGGTGAACGACAAGGCCCGCCAGCATGGGGACCATGTGGAATTCTGCGACCTTAGATGGGGGATCAGCACCGAGGACATGGATTCGGAGTCGGCTTCTCTAAAGGTGCTAGAAGTCTGCCTGGACGAGATAGACCGGAGCAATCCGCCCATCATCGTCCTGTTGGGCTATAGGTATGGATGGATTCCGGAAGAGCATCTGATTCAGTCTATCACAGAGAAAAGAAAGGTCGTCCTCGATGACCTGCGTTTGAGCGCAACTGCACTCGAGGCCGAATATGGCGCAATAGCCAGAAGGCGGCCGGCCCTTGTATACATCAGAGAGATAGTAACTGCCGATGCGGAGCTCCCTGGCGTCTTCAAGCAGGAAGATGAGTCGCGTCACGAGCTAGTCGAATCCCTCAAAGCTCGCCTCGCCGCCCAGCTTAATTGCCGCGTAACGAGCTACCGAGTCGCACTTGAGGACGGCGAGCCGAGCGCGCGCGACATCGAATCGTTCGCCGAGATTGTCGCCGATGATCTGCTCGGAATCTTGCAGGATGACTGGAGCCGCTTTGAGGGCATGTCGCCATTCCAGCGCGAGCGGGAGCGCCAATGGGCTTTCATCCGCGAGAAAGACGATATGTTCAGAGCAAGAGAAGAGGACGTCGGGCGCCTCGTCAGAAGCATCGAGAGCCACCAGATCACGCTTTGCAAGGGGGTCCCTGGCAGCGGCAAAAGCACGTTGTGCAGCCGCATCTCGCTTCAGGCCACGGAGGGCGGCTGGGACGTCCTTCCCTTCATGGGCGGCTTAACGGACGAAAGCAATGACGCTATGGACGTCCTGCGGAACTCCGTCTACTACCTCGAAGGTATCCTAGGATGGAGCCACCTATCGTCCGCCACGGCTAAATCCATCGGCGAAGACGGCCCTGAGAGCATTCCCCCTCTTTCCGAATGGCAGGCCAGGTTTATGCGCTTGGCAACCGACTACGCCAAAACGGGCCGTCGGCTGCTCGTCGTCGTGGACGCCGTCGATCAACTATTCGCCGACGAGGTCCGCGACGAGTGCGAATTCATCCCCGATGGGCTTCCGACCAGCGTTCGGTTCTTCCTGACGTCGGCCCCGGACGTCTCCCTGCCCGTTGAGAACACCTATATATTGCAGCCGTTATCCGATGACGACCGTAGGAGAGTCGTCGAAGGCGTCCTGGAAAGGCATAGGAAGGAGCTCGCGCCTCGAGTCGTTGAGCGCCTGCTCGAAATGCCGGCATCAAGCAGCCCCTACTACATCAGCTTGGTAGCGCAGCGCCTCCAGTTGATGGATTCCATCGATTTCGAGCGCATCCGAGATCGCGCGGAGAAAGGGCGGCGCATCGAGGCGTTGAATTCCCTGCAGGTTGAGATACTCGATAGCTGCCCGAAGAGCCTGGATGGGATGTGTTACGAGCTCTTCATGGAAGCGGGCAAGCGCATAGACGGCTGGTTTGTTGCCGAAGTGCTGAACTACCTGGCTGTATCAAGGTACGGTTTGCGGCGAAGCGACCTGGCGGCCCTGTTGGCCGAAGACTGGAGCGAGCTGAAATTCTCGCATTTGCTGAGCTATCTGCAGGAGGATTTTCAGATGCGCACGGACGGGCGCATTGACTTCATGCACAAGTCAGCTCGTGAAGGGCTCCGCGCAAGACTGGCCGGCAACCGCAGCTACGACATCGATATCGTCAGCTACCTCGATAAGCTCGATCCGCATGACCCCCTGAGGATGGACGAGATTCTCTACCATGTCGCGCATGCGGATAAAGGCGAGTTCTTCGAAAGATACGTGAATCTCTACGAGCTCGGTCAAGGCGCGGACTCGGAGATAATCGAACATGCAGCTGCCAGCATGAGGCACCTTTGCCAAGAGGAGGGCACCGAGTGGCTTGAGGGGCTTGTGGAAAGGGCAGCGGACGGCGACAGCTGGGTTTCGCTCTACTGGTTCGCCGTCAACGAATTGTCCGATGCTTTTGGGCCGACCTTGGCCGAGCAAGAAAGCAATCTGAGGATCCTGCTGAAGGTAAACGAGCAGCTTGATCGACTGGATTCGTCGGGAAAGTTGACAGCCGAGAACAGCCGGGCTTTCGTGAAGCGGATTTTTGTTGCAATGCGGCCTGTTCTTGGTTTCTACTGGCTGACCGCTGGCTCGCTAAAACTAGATGGAATAGTCGAAAAGTACCTCGAGCAGGCCAAGGCGGACTTCAAAGCAAGCGACGGCGGTCCCCATCAGCGATGGCTGCTGCTCCATGCGTATCATCGAGCCATGCAGGTATACAAAGCAACCGACAAGGAAAGGTCCGCCCGAGACGGCATGACGCTTGCAGGCGGCGCCGTGAAAATGAGATGGAACGCTCGGGAGGATAACGGCTTCGGCGATAGATGTCGCAAGGGCATAGAGATTGCCGAGGAGGGGATGCGGCTGTTCGGGAACAAGCTGACCTATGACGCCTCTGCAGACAGCAGAATCCTCCCTGCCTATTTTCAATGTTTGGGAGATTTCTATAGACACTTGGGGAGATTTGAGGAGTGCCTGGCAACCTATCTTGTGGGCTTGCGTTTGCTCGACCAGAGAGATCTTAACGTCATGGGGGTCGACGAGCTCTTGGAACTGGGGGACGCATGCGCGAATGTCGGATCGGCATATATCGAGCTTAACGATCGCACTCATTCGTCAGAGAACTACACGAAGGCAATCACATGCTATGAGTTAGCAGGCGGCAAGGGGGCGATTGACGTTTCTCGTCTACGCACAATCGCCGATTCGTACTGGCATGCTTGTTGGATATACTTCTCCAACCCGGAAGATGTTGTGCTCGAGTCAGACCTGGCAAACCAGGCTATCCTATGGGGGTACCAGGGATGCGATATGCTCAGGCGCTATTATCGAGCAACCGGTGACAAAATCGGCAGGGTGTGGTGCGACGAGAATCTCACGCTCATTCTATCCAAGTATCCTATACCCAAAGGCATTGCAGGCAGAATCATCGGTATGTTTGAGTCGTGGGTTGCAGAAGACGAGAACCGTTACTTACTAGACGGCAACACGAGTAACAGGGGAAAACTACTAGTTACTTGCGACTACATAGCTCGGATTATCGTGAAATCAGAACTGGAAGAATACTACGGTCTTGCGCTAGCGATTTGCGACAAAGGAATCCTTGTGGCCAAATCGCCTGCGTTTTTTCCTGGACACGAACGAGAGGAGATATCGAGACTCCAAGAGCTCAAATGCGTCATCAGCGTTCGCCTCGACCCCGAAGACGACAGGCCGCTCCTGGAGCGCGTCCAAATCGAGGAAGAGCTATTCAGCCGTTACGGCGAGCCTGCTACTCGGCTTGGGGAAGCGTGTTTCAACTTGGCGTCGTTTTATTCCTACAGTGAAAAGCACCGAGACGCTGCGTCCGCAGCGAAATGGAATCGAAAAGCCGCAGAATGCGGCCACGCCAGAGCGCAGTACAATCTCGGCCTTTCTTACGATAGCGGCGATAGGGTTGACCAGGATTATCGCCAGGCAGCTGAGTGGTATCGGCGGGCTGCCGAGCAAGGCCATGCCGATGCTCAATATTGCCTGGGTTTCGATTACGCCCATGGCGAGGGCGTGGTGCAAAATTGGAGCAGGGCGGTCTACTGGTATCGACAGGCCGCCGAGCAAGGCCACGCCAAAGCTCAGTGCAATCTGGGCTATTGCTACGCCTGCGGAAAGGGAGTTGGGCAGGACTATGCTGAAGCAGCCAAATGGTACCTCAAAGCTGCCGAGCAAGGTCACATGGAGGCGCAATTAAGCCTCGGCAATATTCTCAAAGACGGCCGTGGAAACGTCGACCGTGATCTTGACGCCGCCTCCATCTGGCTACGGAAAGCCGCCGAACAAGGGTCAGATGAGGGCAGGCGCCTGCTGTCAGAGATGGACATGGACAAAATGATGGAGACGGCTTCTGCAGTTCACCAGCATGCATATCCAGCCCCTGAGTCGCGTGATGGCAGCCAAAGTGACTATAGACCCCTTGTCGTTTGCGTTGTTCGCTCCCTAAAGGATAAGCGCGGCCCCAAGCTCGCAACAGATGTATCTATTAGCGTGCTGAACAATGCCACGACTAGCTACGCGCCTGACGTCGACCCAGATGATGTCGTCGCAATCGATGGAGCTGGATTCCCATCGCGTGGCAAGCGCGGCGTACTCTACACGAGTCGGGGATTGTATAGCAGCGAACTGGGCGGTGGATGCATTCCTTATTCAGAAGTTCTCGGCGTGTCGCCCTACGGGGATGGTCTTTGTTTCCAGATGAGAGACGGAACTCGATCCATTTTCGATTTTGGGCCATACCAAAATAACGTGCTGGAAGTATTAACGCAAATCGTCATGTCCCAGAATCCGAAGGATAACAAATCGACTGCACCGAACAACGTTCGTCCCACGCCCATGGCAGCGCAGCGCAGCGGCGAGCCATTCAACAACGTCGGCTTAAACGATCCCTGCCCATGCGGAAGCGGAAAGAAATACAAGAAATGCCACGGTGTCCCACGCTGAATTAGCCACTTTTGGTGAACCGCTCCTTGCAGTCCTTGCAATAGTTCGGAGGATGGGCCCACTCGACGTTGTAACGGACGGGACGCCCGCACCCATGGCAGGGCTTCTCCCTCCACTTGAGCTTCTCACGCTCGCGGCAGGACTTGCACGTATCGGGGACACGAGCCCAATCCTCGTGATAGCGGATGGTCGCCCCGCAGAGCTTGCAACGCTTCTCGTGCCACTTCGCTTGCTCCCTCGACCTCTCCGCCCTAACTTCAGCAAGCCTCGCGTTGAAGGCTTCACGTGCGGCACTCAACTGGGCGCCCGCCCGCCTCTTCTCCTCAACGGCTTGCTGGAATCTCGCCCTTGCGGATTCGACTGGCCCGTAGGCGCGCTGCTTGCCGTCGTAGAGGGAGTCTAGCCGAGGCTTCATGTTCTGGATGTTGCAGCTATGGCTCTTGGCGCTGTAGTGATCGCCGGCGGAGTAGCAGGCGCTTGCCAACTGCCTTTCCGACGCAATGACGGACTTCAACTGGGCGATCTCACGTTTGTAGTAATCGACGTCGGCTCTCAAACGGTCCAACTCCGACGCGCATGCGCTGACGCGCTCCTTGGCGCGCACGTATTCTGCTTTTAGGCGGTCAACCTCAGCGCCGAGGTAATCCAGCTTGCTGTCCTTTGTCATGTTCAATCACCTCTCGATCGTTGTGGCGGGCTTTCCTGGTTCTAAAGATCTGGCCCGTGGGCAGGTTGCTGCCGATTGCCTTCGAATTCGAATTGGCTGACGCCTCCACCGCGTACAGCGCGGTGTCCAAACGGCCCGCTGGTCTCAGCAAAACCGGCGTTCCTGCCAACTTACCGCTAGAAGAACCTGTCGTCGATATCTTGTTTCAGCTCCATATCGTCGAGGTAGCAGCGCAGCCACATAAGCCCCTCGAACGCATCTGCCTTCGTGTTGTAAACCTTGGACTTGCCAGGGACTCGGATAGAGCCGCCGTCAATGACGCCGTCGCGGTACAAGCGGCTGAAGAGGCGCTTGCTCGTGCAGCGGATGAAGTAAACCGTTTCCCGCCTGCTCGCCGGGAATTCCTCGATGAAGGCTTGGTAGCGATCATTCATGTAGGTCAGCTCGCGTTGGACGGCCGGGTCTTTCGCGGTGAGGACTCGGTTGTCACCGAACATGTACTTGAAGAATCCCATTTTCGATATCCTTTCCCCAGCTCCTTCAAACCATGGGGTGCCCGCTCAAAGACGGGGCGTGCCATCGGTTTAACCTGAATCACATTAAACCGCCGACGGCTGGCGGCGGTTTCGCAATGGGACACGGCTAAAGCGGAAGTGCGCCATTGAGACATCAGCTCTTGATCTCCTCGAACGGACATCTGCCAAGCACGGCGGCCATGAGCATAATCGCGGCCGGCACGGTTCCCATCGCCTGGGTGATGCCGACGCCCGTGCTTATGTTCAGCAGCTCCGACCCGAGCCCCAGGACGACGCAGGCGGTGTAGGCGATGCCGCATGCGGAGACTGCGAGCGCCTGGACCGGGGCATCCGCCCATCGGCAGCGCGCGAGCTTGCAGCACGCGATGCCCATGAGCGCCGCTGAAGCGATTGCGAGCGCAGCATACGCCGCTGCGACGGGTCCGCCGGAGGTCTGGCTGATGGCGAAGAACGCGTTGCGCTCGGGGACGCAGTCCCAGCCCTCGACGCCGATGCCGGGTGCGAGGAACCTCTGAATTGATTCCATGCGGTCGGAGAGCCAGACAGCGGCATAGCCCGGCTCGCCGAGGATGTCCCAGAAGCGCCAGTCCGCGAGGATCGACAGGCATGCAGCCGCGAGCACCGCGACGGCGAGGGCCGCAGCCGCCCGGCCGCGGCCGATACCATCCCAAACCCTAAGCGAGACGAAGAAGGCGCCGATGAAAACAACGGCCATGAAGAAGGACTCGACGTAGTCGTGCTGGCAATGCCAGCAGTCGACGCCGATCACGAAGGCGCAGTAGGCAACCGACAGGGCCCAGTACAGTGCAATGCCCTTGGCGCCTGGGCGCCCGCCCGCCAGGAAGGCGTCCGCGAGCAGGGTCGCGAGCAGGGGGCAGGACGCCATCTCCGCCCACCAGAGAGGCAGTCTGCCGAGCAGCCATTCGTTGGAGGTGGCGTAGCAGACGGCCGTGGCCACCACCGGCGCGGCCAGCAGTGCGGCAGCCGCCGCCTTCTGCCGGCCATCCGCCCCTGCCCTCAGCGCTTTCCCGGCTAGCCACGCGACGACGGCTGCGACGGCCAGGGCCCATGCGAGCCTGGCCGAGCGCGCCGCCAGCACGTGCGACGGCTCGTAGATGCCGTAGAGCGGATCTCCGCGCAGCAGGCTGCCCGAGCAGATGGCGGTGACGCCGATGAGGCAGGCTGCCGCGGCAGCCATGCACGCCCAGGGAAGCCAATCAAGCCGACTGGCAACGTATTCGGCAGATGACGAATGGTCATTCGGTTTGGTCATGACGAACTCCTAACATTCGGAACTCCCTCCATGTAAAACTGACGCCGTCTCGGGAGTGGCGCGGCTGCGAAACCCGCTATCGGGCATCCGGGACCCTAGCCACCTTGCCCCAGCGCGGCGCCGGCCCGTCTCCGTCGATGAGCCAGAGCACGGGCACGCCCTTGGCAGCCGACTCGTCGGGGACGGGCGCGTAGCCGTCGGTGAGGACGACGATGCACGAGAGGTCCTCGGCGCAGAGCCACCGCTCCACGCACTCAAACACGGCCTCGAACCTCGTCCCACCGCCGCCCTTGGGGCGAATGGCGAGCAGGTCTTCCACGCTCTCGAAGCGCACCGGCTCGTACGGGACGGCGTCGAAGAAGCCCAGCCACCCGTCGAGCTTTCCGTTGAACTGCTCCATGGCGCCCCTGACCTCCGAGAAGGCGGCGGTAAGCGCGGCGCTGCTCACCGACCCGGACGCGTCGGCCATGAACAGGACGTCGTGCGCCACCGCCTCGGTGTCGCTGAACCCAGGCAGCACGAAGGGCGAGTCGGGGAAGCGCCTGTCAGGCGAGGAGAAGGTGTAGTCGCACACCTCCTCCTGCACGAACTCGCCGAGCAGGAGCCGCCAGTCGGCTTGGGCGCCCTGCAGTTCGTCCAGGCGGCGCTCGATGCAGGCGGGGGCGAGCCCGCGCCCGTTGGACGGGTCCCGCGCCCTCATGGACTCCTTGGCGTCAGCAAGGCGCTGCGCCCACGCGTCGTGCGCTTCCGCTTCGGCTTGGGGGTCCGAGCCGTCGTCGGGAATGTGCCAGTCCCAGCGGCCCCTGCGCCCGATGGCGCGCGCGGTGCCAATCGCGTCGCCGCCGGACATACCCGGATCATCTGCGCCGCTGCCGCGTTTCGGCTCGCCGGCGCCTCCTTTCTTCCTGCGCTTCTTGAGAAGCATCTCGTACACCTCGTCTGCGGTGTAGTGCCATCCCTCCTTGCCGTTGGGCGCCAGGTGGAACGATTCCCCTGGCTCGCATCTCAACGTGATGCTCGCCGGGTCGTCGCCGTTGCTGTGCTTGATGTTGCTGTTCACAACGATGTCGCAGGCGAGGTTCCAGAGCTCCGGGTCTCGTGCTCCGACGCGCTCCAGGTGGCCGAGCGCAGCGTGCAGCACCTCGTGCTCCAGCACGAAGCACAGCTCGTCCGCGTTGAGCTTGTCGGAGAAGTCCGGGTTGAACGTGATCGTGTCGCGCGAGACCCAGGCCGTGTCCAGCTCGTCGCCGACGGCGAACTTCATGTGCATGAGCAGAAGGCCGTAGAAACCGTGCTCCGCCAGGATGCGTCCGCGTGCGGCCAAAAGCCTGCGTCCCAGGGCGCGGGCTTGCTCGTCAGTAACCGGCATCGAGGACCGCCCCCTTCTCGTCGACCCATTGCAGGAACGCGGGCACGCGCATCAGCTTGTCTCGGTATCCGGGTTCCAGGTTCAGGTAGTCCTTCATCAGCAGCACCGAGAAGTCTGCCGGCAGCTTGCCCGCGTAGCGTATCGAGCGCTCGATGGCCTCCAGGTCGTCCTTCACCGTGCGGGCGCGCGCCGTCATGGCCGACACCAACGCGTAGAGCGCGTCGGCCTTCTTGGGCACCTTGGTCGCCTTGCCGGCGAACACGTCGCCGATGTCGGGGAGGCCCGCGTACACGCGCGCCCACGTGCGCAGCTCCGATGCCGCGCCTGCGCCGATGACACCCGACACGAGCGGGTAGGCCGCGTCGACGTCGCCGCCCAGCCCGTCGATGACGGCCGCCGCCATCTCCCAGCTGCGCGGGGTCGGGAAGGCCAGGTCGTCGGCGGCCGCGTCGAACGCGGACAGGCGGTCGGAGCGGAAGGCCAGGTAGGCCACCACCTTGTCGTTCACGCCGGCGCGCACGGCCCACGCGCGCCACGAGGCGAAGTCCGCCCGCACGTCGATGTGCAGCAGGCGGTTCGCGAGGGCCTTGGGCATGCGGTAGGCCGTCGAGCGGTCCGAGACGCGGTTGCCCGCCGCGATCACGATGCAGTTGTCCGGCAGCCTGTGCTCGCCGCACGTGCGGTCGAGCGTTATCTGGTACGCCGCCGCCTGCACGGTCGGGGGCGCAGCCGAGATCTCGTCGAGAAGCAGGATGTTCACCACGTCGTCGGACGGGTCCATGTCGAACACCTGAGGCTTCAGCCACACCGCCAGCGTCCTGTCCTCGTTGGGCACGGGGATGCCGCGAAGGTCGATGGGGTTGAACAGCAGCAGCCGCACGTCGGTCACGGCGGCGCGCCTGCCTGTGCGGGCCTGCAGGGCGGAGGCTATCTGCCTCACGCCCTGGGACTTGCCCACGCCCGGCGGCCCCCACAGCATAACCGACGGCAGGGCCGCGAAGGGCACGCCGCCCTCGACGGCACGCCCGTACATCCCGGACAGGGCGCTCACGAACTCGCCCACTGCCATCGCGGGCACGTTGGGCATGTCTACGCTATTGCTCATCCTCATCAGCCTCCTTGGCTAGTGCTTCCTCTTCCAGCTTCAGGTCGATTTCGGAGAGGCGGGCCTTGAGCCGCTCGATCTCGGCGGCGATGCCGCCGCCTGCTTCGGCGAGCTCGCGTTCGGCCTGCTCCCAGTTGCCGTACAGGATCTCGAGCCTGGCCTCGAGCTCCTCGCGCCGCTTGGAGAGCCCGCGGACCGCGTTCTCGAGGCGGGTGAAGACCCCGCGCGCCTTGCCCTCGCCCAGGTCGACCGGCCAACGGCCCTCGCGCACGAGCAGGAGGCTCGGGTGCTCGGGGTCCGCGTTGTCGGGCACGTAGAGGTCAAACCCGCGGTAGGAGGGGCGGAGCTTGCAGCCCGAGCCGAGGTCGGCGAAGAGCTTGGCGGCCTCCAGGATGCCGGCGCCCAGGTAGGTCTTCTCGTCAAGCGTCAGGCTGGACGCCGGTGCGGTAGCCGCGAAATCCGCGTCGGCGGAACAAGCCGCCAGCTCGGTCTCGACGCGCTCGACGGCGCCCACGATGTCGCTCACCTTGTCGGCCAGCCTCGCGCGGGCCGACGCGCCCCTGCGCTGCAGGATGCGGGCGCGCTCGAGCTCGTTTGCCGCCTCCACGCGCTCGCGCAGCATCGGGTTGCCCACTGCCAGCGCCTTGACCTCGCCGTAGGAAAGCGCGGTCTTACCCACGTCGGACTCCAGCCACCCGCCCTCGAACGTGCCCGCGAGCAGCTCGTCGATGGCGCGCTGCTTGCGCTCTACGATCTGCCACGAGTAGGCGTCGAAGCTGCCTTCCGTGACATAGCGGTAGATCTCGACTTTCCGGTTCATGTTCCCGAATCGCAGGATGCGGCCCTCGCGCTGGGTCATGTCCGCCGGCTTCCACGGCACGTCGAGGTGGTGCGCGGCGACGAGGCGGTCCTGCACGTTCACGCCCAGCCCCAGCTTGGGGGTGGAGCCGATGAGCACGCGGACCTTGCCCTTGCGCACGTCGGCGAAAAGGCGGCTTTGGGCGAACTCCGTGTGCGCGTCGTGCACGAAGGCGACCTCGCCCCCGGGGATTCCCAGCGCCACGAGCGCCTGTTTCAGCCCGTCGTAGACGTTGAAGCCCTCCCGCGGCGTCGACATGTCGCAGAACACGAGCTGGGTCAGGCGCTCGCCTGCCGTCTCGCGCCAGATGCGGGCGACGTTGGCCGCGCATGCGCTGACCTTGCAATGCGGGCCCGGCTCGGCCGAATCGTCGACCAGGCGGACGTCGAGGGCCGCCTTGCGGCCGTCCGTGCAGATCGCGAGGAGGTTGTCGTCCTTGCTGCGCACGCGCCCGCGGCGCACGCGGTCCGCCCTCGAGGAGAGGTCCTGTAGATATTCGGCCAGCTCGCCCGTCCGCGCTACGACCACGTCCTCGCGGCCCTCGCATTCGGGCAGGTCCCCGCCGGGCTCAATGTGGTGGAAATCCGCCACGCAGCCCAAAAGCGACGAGAGCACGTCGAGGTTGCCGAAGCCCGAGAAGCGCGTCGTGAACCGGTACGAAGACGTGTCAACATCGATCTCCCACGAGGTGCGCTTCTGGGCGAACATGCCGCACCAGGCGTCGAAGTCGGCCAAGTCCAGGTTCGCGAGCGTCGCGGGCTGCAGGTAGCGCTGGAACGTGTAGCAGTCGGCGATCGAGTTCACGAGCACGGTGCCCGTGGCGAACACGACGCTGCCGCCCGCGCGCATCGTGCAGCGGACGGCGCTGAGCATGTGCTCGCACTTCTTTGAGCCCTTGCCGCCGAAGCCCTGCACGTCGGCGTGCCCGCCGATGGCGAGGTTCTTGTAGTTGTGGGCCTCGTCCACGAACAGGCGCGTGACGCCCAGCTCGTCGAAGCAGATGCCGTCGTAGCCGTCCGGCTCGCCCGCCATCTTGTCGCGGCGCTTCACGAGGGCGCTACGCTCGGCTTTCACCGCCGAGGTGGCGCGGGCGGGGTCGGCCAGCGCCTCGTCGAGCTCGACTATCCGGGCGTCCAGCTCTTCGCGCTTGAGGCGTGCGGACACCGGAACGAGGTCGAAGCTGCTCTGCGCCATGATGACGGCGTCGTGGCCCCCGTCGCGGATGTCGGCCAGAACGTCCTGGCGGCGGGCCTTGCCGAAGCTCTTCGGATGCACCACGAGCACGTCGGCCAGGGGATACATCTGCGAGAACAGGTCGGCCCACTGGGCCACCACGTTGTTCGGCACCACGTAGAGCACGCGTTCCGACGGGTCGATGCGCTTCATCTCCATGCCCGCCGCGATGCAGGTGTAGGTTTTGCCCGCGCCCACGTCGTGGGCGAGCAGCACGTTCTTCCGCAATAGCATGCGCATGACGGCGTCGCGCTGGTAGGGGCGAAGCTTTACGTTCGGCGACATGCCGGGGAACTCCAGGCAGCTGCCGTCGAAGCGCTGGACGGCGAGTCTTCCGTAATGGCGGTTGAAGATGTCTTCGAGGCGGGATGCCCGAGCGGCATCCGACCAGATCCAGGCGGCGAACTCTCGGCCCATGCGCTGCTGCTTCTCGAGCGCCTCCATGGTGTCGGCGTTGTTGAGGACCTTCCTGAACCCCGACCTGTTGTTCGGGTCCTCGACATCGTCGTAGATGCGGACATCGCGCCCGTTGAGTGCGCCTTCGAGTATGTCGAGCGCGGGCGCGCGTTTGGTGCCCCAGACCTCGACGGAGCCGGGCCACAGCCTCATCGGCCACTTGCCTTTGACGTTCCAAGAGCCCGTACGCGGGTCGTGGACGATCTCCAGGCCAATGCGGGTGGAGGCGGGCATGAGGTGGTGGATGAAGTCGAGGATCACGTCCTCGGGCACCCACGGCGACCCAAGGGCGCAGTAGATCTCGCTCGCCGGGATCTTTGGCGGCATCGCCTTCTCGAGCGCGGTCACGTTGCGCTCGAAGAAGGCGTCCCGGCCGCAGGCCCCCCGGGCGGCCTCGAGCTTGTGCCCGAGGTCCCCGGACAGGTACACGCCGGACGTTTGCCATTCGCCCGTGTCGGGGTCGAGGAACACGGACCCGTCGAGGCTGTCAGCCGCCTCATCCTCGACAAGCCCAGCCATCTCGGCGATGTAGGCCATGTCGACGCAGTGGCGATTACGGATTGATAGAACGAGCGCATCCACCACCGAAACGTCCCCATTGCGCGTATTTTGCCGACCCGAGCAACCGAGCTCTCCACAATCGAGGTTAATGTCTATAGCCATGTCCCGCTCCGTCCCTGTAGACACATTGGTACGCGCCCGCAATGAAAGGCGGGCTTTTCCGCCAGGAAACATGTTTTCAGAGAGAAAGAACCTGCATTTCGCAATAGGCGGCACGCGAAATAACGGCCGGGGAAGGAAGAGCGCTAACCTGCAGAACATCTTCGTAGGAGACGTTACATTCAACCAGTTCGCTGAAGAGAATTCTGGAATAAATAACCAAGGACGCTTTGGCTGCGTTTATAGGTATATTAGGGCCTTAGACCTGAATCGAAGAAATACCGTGTATCTTCTAAAACAATCACATCGAGCGCTCACCCAATACAACCGATGGTTCAATTTCCGTACTTGCCAATGATTTGCTTGAGCCAGTCGGCGTAACCGTCGCGCAGCGCCTTGGGACGCAGAATCTCCGCACCATCGCCAAGCGTTGCAAGCCAACCATAGAGGACCGGGCTCTCGCGCACGGGGACGGTCACAATGGCGGTCCTGCCGTCGTCGGAAGGCACCGTGTCCACATCGCGGCCGAAGCGGTCCACCACGGCGTTCATCAGGTCGGCATCCACCTTTATCGTCGCAACAATGCGCTCGCCATCGTACATGCCGAAGGCTGTCCTCGCGGCTTCGTCGGGATCGTAGCGGGCAATCGTCTCGTTTCGGTCGACGGACTCGCCGGTCACCGCGATCTGCCCCATGCGGTCCACGCGGTAGTTGCGGATCTCGCCGTCGGCTGCGCTGTAAGCGACCAGATAGTAGTTGCCGTCCGAGTAGGTCAAGTTCACCGGCGTGACGACGTGTGCGGCTCCGTCCTTTCGAGCCACCCGCTCCTTGCCGGCGCCGTACTTGTAGTAGCGGAACGACACCTTGCTCTTGCGGGCCATGGCGTCCTGCAGCAGGTCGACCGCCACGAAATCCGACTGGTCCTGCCTCTTGGGGCGCCCGTGCACGTGCACCTGCTTGTTGAGCGCCTTGCGCTCCTCGGCCGACGCCAGCTGCCGCACCGACTTCACCAGCGCCTTGGACGCCCCGTCTGAGAGGAACTTGCTCGACTGCACCGCGTCGATGAGCAGCGTGAGCTGCGAGAGCTCGAAGTCCCGCTCGGCGAGCGCGTACTGGACCGGCTGCCGCTTTAGCTGCCGGATGTCCATGCCGAACTCGCGCAGCGTCTCGATGTCGCGGTAGATGCCCTTGCGCTCTGCGTCGATGCCCCTGGCCGCCAGCCGCTCGATCAGCTGAGGCAAGGTGAGCCCGTGTTCCGGGTCGGTCTCCGTCCTCAGTATGTCCATCACGTGCAGCACCTTGAGCTTCTGCGCGCTTCCCGACGCCATGGCAGCCCCTTTCCGCCATCTTTTCCAACTACAGC
>JAFUCC010000164.1 GCA_017459925.1 Eggerthellaceae bacterium | reverse complement strand
CATCGCCAGCACGGCGCCGGCGGCGAACACCGCCAGCACCACGATCGCCGCGCCGGCCGAAAGCCCCGCCACCGTGAAGCGGGAGCGGATCGGCTTGAATATGGGCCTTTTCTCGGAGGCGTCACTCATCGGTGCCGCCCAGCTTCCCGGCACGCGCCTCGACGAGCGGCAGCAGCAGCTCGGCCCCGACGGAATCGGTGCCGCGCCCTGCCGAGAGCAGCTCTTCGGCCCACTCCTCCTCGTCGGTCACACGGCCCACGTGGACGACCTCGGCAATGTCTGCCTCGTCGGCGAGCACGAGCTCGCCCTTGTAGAGCCCGCCCTCTCCCGACAGGTCGCTCGTGAGGCCGAGCACGGCCTGGACGAGCGCGTAGTCGTGCACCTCGCCCGAGCCGGAATGGGTCGGGCGCCTGGCCACGACGACGTGCTCGAAGCCCTCCGGCATGCCCGAGAGGCGCACAGCCGAGCCTATCGGCAAATATCCCCCCGACCATTCGGCGCCGGAAGGCGCCTCCTTGCCGCCATCGCTCCGAGGGGAGCAGCCGGGCAGGCCGGCCGCCGCCAGCGCCGCCGCGCCGACGATGGCCGACCGCCTCGTTATCGCCTTTTCCATGGTTTCGCCGCCTTTCTTGGCGCCTAGCCGGCGCCGTACCGGTTCAGGATCTCCTGGTAGCTGTCTTCGTACGTGGTCACCCAGTTGGCGAGCTCGCGCCACCCGTTGACGCTCGTGCCGAGCAGGTTGCCGGTGAGCAGGTTGCGGATGCCCGCGGCGTTGTCGCCGAGCCACATGTCCTCGAGGATCGCCCCCGAGTAGCTGAGCGCCGCACCGAAACCGCTCCCAAAGGCCCCCGCCGCGTCCCCCGACACTGCGCTTTCCGCCGCGTCGGCGAGCGCCGAGGTCCCCTCGCTCACCCGGTTCTCGTAGTCCTGCTGGACCTGCCCCTCGAACGTCTGGCCGCGCGTGGCCTCGGCCACCTGGTTGAGCGCCTCGCCCATGGTCGTCGTCGACCCGGCCGCCGTGCCCTCGACCATCCATCCCGTCGGGCCGCGGTCGGATATCAGGTAGGTCGGCTGGGACCCGAGGGCCGCACCCGTCACCGTCGCGAACGCCGCGCCGCCCCCTGCGAGCGCTGCCACGGCGACCGCCACGACAGCCTTGTCTTTCACCGCGCGCACGAGCGAGCCGACGCCCTCGCGGTCCGGGTCGTCGCCCTTCTCGCCGGCCATCCAGCGGATGGCGTCGAGCAGAAGCGCGATGCCGCAGCTCACGGCAACCAACCCGAGGAAGCCCGCGATGACGGCCCTCAGGACGTCCTGCGGCGCGTAGCCGGCGATGGATTCCACCTCCCTCACCTCCTCCTCATCGCGTGGATGATGAACTGGCTCGCCACGATCCCGCCGACGCGGGTGCCGGACTGGCCGAACGTGTAGCGGTCGACCAGGCGGGGCATCGTGAGCGCGGCCATGAAGGTGGCGATGCAGAACATGAACGTCTGCACGGCGGCCTCGCCGCCCCAGACGGAGAACGAGGACGGGTCGCTGCCCCACGACGCAGCCGAGCCCGATATCCACGCCTGGCCGAAGCCGACCGCGACCATGACGAGCACGTACTGCAGCCACTGCTGGCAGACCAGCGCGAAGAGCTGCTTCAGCAGGTCGCCCACCTGGCCCGAGTCGTCCTCGGTGGCGGAGTACACGGCTATGAGCGGGGCGATGACCGACACGACGATCATCTCGACCTGGCGGCGGACGAACTGGTAGCCGCACGCTATGGCGAGGATGGTCACGGCGAGCATGGCAACGAGCACCCACAGCAGGTTCAGGGCAGAGGACCCGCTCATGAGGGACGGGTCCAGGCCCGACAGGTCGAACCACGACATCGCGCCCGCCACGCCGCCCGTGGCGCCCACGACGTAGTCGAACATGGACTTCCCGAACATGATGACGAGCCTGCAGGCCGTGGGCATGATTGCAACCACGAGAAGCGCCCACATGCTCTTGAACACGTACTCGCCCGGCGAGTAGTCGAAGTCGGCGCCCTTGCGAAGGATGCCCGTGCGCCAGCCCTCGGCGACGCGCACGGCGACGACGCCGAGCACCGAGAGCCCCTGCAGCCAGTAGATGACGTTGTTGACGTAGGGGATCGTCATGAAGTCGGTCCCCCACTGGAACGACGTCTCGACGAGCGGCCCAAGGAAGTCGCGCAGAAACGACAGCAGCGGCTGCAGGAGAAGCCACGTGAAGAACTCCGCAGGGCCCGCGGCGGCCGCGTCGAGCAGCGACATGCCGTCGTCGGCCCACGCCGTCGCGGGCGCGAGCAGACAGATCGCCGCCAGGACGATGGCATGCCGGTATGTCCTTGCCGGGGCCTTCACGCTACGACACCGACGAAATCGATCCGGAGCCGCCCAGGCCCATAATCCAGTTGACGATGTCGGGCACGAACGCGGCGATCAGGCACACGCCGAAAAGCGCCACGCAGCCTGCGATCCAGCCCGTGCGCCGCTCGTTTCGCGGGTCGGTGGCGCCTCGTATGACCAGCACGATGAACGCGATGGCCGCGACCGTGGCGATGCAGAGCAGGAGCCCCGAGTACGCCGGGTGCAGGAAGGAGTCCTGCACGGTCTGGAAGATGTTGGATATGGGGTTCATTCGATTCCTCCTTGCCCCGCCGCGGGCTTGTTCCCGCCCCCGGCGGCTATGCGGGCGGACAGGTCGGTGCCCTTGGGGTTGCGGGGCGCCTCGGCGCCGTCGTCGGAACGTCCGGGGGCCTTCTTCCCCTTTGGCTGGCCGCCGAAGGCGTCGTCCGCGTCGAACCCGCGTCTCTCGCGGGCGAGGCGCGCGACCTTGGCGAGCCACCGCTGCTGGCGCGCTCTCGCCTCGGCGTCGGACTCGTGGCGGGGGCTCGCCTTGTACTCGGGCCTCCAGCCCGGCTCGGACGGCGCGTCGGGATGCACCCGCTCGGCGCGCTGCTCAGCGATCTTCGCGGCGTCCTCCTCCTGGGTGCCGAGGCCGAGCATGTCTTTGAAGGGCGTGTCGACCGCCATGGGGATGGGGACTATCGCCGGGCGCTGGGAGCGAGCCACGACGAAGGCGCCGTACTCCGGCTTCCAGAGCTTCATCTCGTGGGGCATGAGCAGCGGGCGTTTCACGGTGCGGCCGCTCGTCGACACGCTGTCGGCGAGCCACGAGCGGGCCCGCTGCGACGAGCCGTGCTCGTCGTATGCCGTCGTGTACTCGCCGAAGCCCTCCGAGAAGGCCTTGGCGGTCTGGTCCTCGTCGACGGCCAGGATCATCTTGTAGGCGCAGTTGTCGAGTATCACCGGGGTGGCGTCGCGCCCGTACTTCTCGTCGACCTTCGCGAGGTTCTGCAGCACCAGCACCCAGCGGATCCCCCGCCCCGCCGAGATCGAGAGCCTCTCGTCGACTGACTCGATCTTGGGCACCTGCCCGAACTCCTCGCCGATGATAGCCATGCGCCGGGGCAGACGGCCCCCGCTTGCATTCGCGCGGTCGACGAGCAGCGAGTAGGCTTGGTTGATGTAGAGCTGCGCGTAGGCCTTGTACTCGTCCTTGTTCTCGGGGATGACGATGAAGGTCGCGGTCTTGCGCTCGCAGAGGTCCTCGATGGGCACGTCGGTGCCGCGCATCATCTG
>JAFUCC010000042.1 GCA_017459925.1 Eggerthellaceae bacterium | reverse complement strand
GTGGGACACTTTCCCCTGCCCCCAATGTCCCACTCGATGCACGACGAAAACGACCAAGTGCCCGTTTGAGGGCCTTTATCCTTCAACATGGCAGTACAATACATACTGGATTAGTTTGCAAAGGCGACGACAACGAGGAAACGCAATGGGCAAGGGCATCGAGCACGGCGAAGGGAAACGCGTAGCGGCGCGGTTCCGCAACGCGCTCGCCCTGTGCGCGATATGCATCGTCGTCAACATCCTCGGCGCCCAAATCGCCCTGGCGTTGAAGCTGCCCGTATACCTGGACAGCCTGGGCACCATCATGGCGGGCGTGCTCGGCGGCTACGTGCCGGCCATCGTCGTCGGCTACGTGACCAACCTCATCAACAGCATCGCTGACAGCTCGACGATGTACTACGGCATCATCAACGTGCTCATCGCCCTGTTCGCGGCGTTCATCGCCAAGCGCGGATGGTTCAAGAGCTTCCCCCTTATCCTGCTTTCCATCCTGGTTTTCGCGCTCATCGGCGGCGGGCTAGGATCCGTCCTCACGTACTTCCTGTACGGCGCGGGCATCGGCGACGGCATCTCGGCGCCGTTCGCGCACCAGCTCTACGACAACGGCGTGCTCGACGTGTTCGGTGCGCAGCTGTGCGCCGACCTGTTCATCGACTTCATCGACAAGGCGCTGACCGTCCTGACGGTCGCGCTCGTATACCACCTGATGTCGGAAGACTTCCTGGCCAAGCTCGACTTCGTGCCCTGGCAGCAGACGCCGCTTTCGCAAGCCGAGCTCGAGGAGACGATGAGCGCGAAACCGCGCACCCTGTCGCTTCAAACCAAGTTCGTGGTCATCGTCGGCTCTATCATGGCATTCGTCGCCATCACGACCACCACCATCAGCTACCTGACGTTCCACCAGTCGATGATCGAGGCGGAAAGCGCCAACGCCATGGGCATCACCAGCCTCATGACGAAGGCGGTCAACCCCGACCGCATCGACGAGTACATGACCGATGGCGAGAACGCGCCTGGCTACCGCGAAACCGAGCAGCGCCTTGCGGACATCCGCGACTCGTTCCCCGGCGTGCGTTACGTGTACGTGTACCAGATTCAGAAAGACGGCTGCCACGTCGTGTTCGACCCCGACACAGCCGACGAGCCAGGGTCCGACCCCGGCGACGTCGTGCCGTTCGACCCGTCGTTCCAAGGATACGTGCCCACGCTGCTCGCCGGCGGCGAAATCGACCCGATTGTTTCCAACGACTCGTACGGCTGGCTGCTCACCGTGTACACGCCGCTGAAGAACAGCGCCGGCACCACCGTATGCTATCTCGCGGCAGACATTTCCATGGAACAGCTCGTCGCTGACGAGTCCTCGTTCCTCGCCAGCATTATCGCGCTGTTCGCGGCGTTCTTCGTGCTCATCTGCGGCGTCGTTTTGTGGCTGGCAAAGTACGGCATCATCCTGCCCGTGAACTCGATTTCGCGCGCGTCGAACAACTTCATGCTCGGCGACGAGAGCGTGCGCAGCCTCAGCGCCGACCAAATCGAGGCGCTCGGCATTCGCACGGGCGACGAGATCGAGAACCTCTTCGACGCCGTGAACCAGATGTCGCAGGAAGCCGTGCGCTACACCGCCGACGCGCAGGAGAAAAGCGAGACCATCTCGCGCATGCAGGACAACCTGATCATGGTCATGGCCGACCTCGTGGAAAGCCGCGACAAGTTCACCGGCGACCACGTGCGCAACACCGCAGCCTACACGCGCATCGTCATGAACCAGATGCGTCGTGAGGGCATTTACCCCGACATCCTCACGAACGAGTTCATCTCGAACGTGTACAAGTCCGCGCCGCTGCATGACGTCGGCAAGATCGCGGTGTCCGACACCATCCTGAACAAGCCGGGCCGCTTCACCGACGAAGAGTTCGAAATCATGAAGAACCACACCATCGCCGGCAAGGAGATCCTCGAAAGCGCGAAGGGCGCCGTGTCGGAAGCCGGCTACCTCGACGAGGCCCAACGCTTGGCGGCTTACCACCACGAGAAGTGGAACGGCTCGGGCTATCCGTACGGCTTGGCAGGCGAGGACATTCCCCTGTCGGCGCGCATCATGGCCGTGGCCGACGTGTTCGACGCGCTCGTGTCGAAGCGCAGCTACAAGGAAGGCTTCCCGATTGAAAAGGCGCTCGCCATCATCGAGGAAGGCATCGGAACGCATTTCGACCCGCAGGTGGCACGCGCGTTCCTGCACGCGCAGGACAAGGCTCGCGCCGTCGCCGAGAAGAGCAACGCGAAGAAGCAAGCCGAGGAAGAAGCCGCGGCGGCAAAAGCGGCTCAGGAAGCCGCCAACAAGGACGCCGACACCGATACGGACACCCCGTAGGGGCGCGATTTATCGGGCCCGCCGACGATACGAAGCACTGATGGAAACGGTGATGATATGAGCGATCACGTTGAAGCAACAATAGAAGAGCTGAAGCCCGCAGACGCGTCGCACGGCGGCATCAGCATACGCATCATCGGCGCCATCACCATCGTGGTGGCCATTTTGCTCGCGTTCTTCGCCTTCACCCTGGCCGGCCAGATCGCCGACGTGAAAGCCACAGCCGAAACCGACGAGGCACGTTACGTTGAATGCAGCGACGCAATCAACGACCTGCAAGACGCCTCTGACTACCTGACCACCCAAGCGCGCATGTTCGTCGTGACGGGCGACCCTGCGAACATGGACGCGTACTTCGAGGAGCTGTACACCACTGATCGCCGCGGCAGCGCCGTGAACCTGCTGCGGACGAGCTTCTCCGAAGACCTGCAGTCCTCCGCCGACTTGCTTCAGACCGCCCTCGACAAGTCGGACGAGCTCGCCGAGAACGAGTTCGTGGCCATGAGGCTGGCGGCCGAGTACTACGGCGTGAAAGACGCGCCCAAAGCCGTTATGAAGTCGGCACCGATCGAAGGCGAACAAAACATGACGCCCGACCAGAAGATCGAGGCGGCGCGCGAAATCATGCTCGGCGCCGACTACGTTCAGGCCAAGAGCGCCATCAGCCAAGCCGTCGAAGCAAGCTCGAGCGCGCTGCTCGACGAGCTGAACGCCGAACTCGAAGCCAACAACGCTCTCATGGAAACGCTTCTCTTCCAGCTGCGCATTTCCGTGGCACTGCTGCTGTGCGTGGTCATGGTGCTCGTGTTGGTGCTGCTGATGTACGTGCTGAAGCCGCTGAACCACTACATCAAGCGCATCGAGAAGAACGAGCCGCTCGAGGCCGACGGCTCCTACGAGCTGCGCTATCTGGCGACCGCCTACAACACCATGTACGAAGACAACAGCAGGCGCATCAAGCAGCTGCGCGAGTTCGCCGAACGCGATCCGCTGACAGGCATCGCCAACCGCGAAGGTTACGACACCTTCCTGGCCACGCACACGCGCAACATCGCGTTGCTGCTCATCGACATCGACAACTTCAAGGAATTCAACAAGGTGTACGGGCGTGACACCGGCAACGCCGTCATGGTGAAGCTGGCCAACGCGCTGAGCACGGCCTTCCGCTCGACCGACTTCCCCTGCCGCATCGAAAGCGACCTGTTTGCGGTCATCATGACCGACATGAGCGAGAACCTGCACGACGCGGTGTCGAACAAGATCGGGCTCGTGAACACGATGCTCGCCGACGATTCCGACGACCTGCCGCTGATCACGCTGTCGGTCGGCGCCGCCTTTAGCACCGAGGGCATGAGCGACCACGACATTTACGAAGCCGCAGAAACGGCGCTCGCGCGCGCCGTCAAGAACGGGCGCAACTGCATCGCCTTCTACGGCGAGGGGAACGTGCCAGCTGCGGAATAGGGCAAGGGCGACGGACGTAACCCGACCCCGCAAATGCGCGATTGCGCAATGCGGAACACCCACAAGTTGAAATTTGCGCCACCGCTGGCAATCGCATGGCGGAGATTTCAAGTTGTGGGCACTCCCTTTCTATAGCGATCTTTGCGACCTGGGGTTTTGCAACCAAGAAACCGCTCTAGATGCCCAAAAGCAGCCACAAGTTGAAATTCGCGCCATCAAAAGCAGTGTCTGGCGCGATTTTCAAGTTGTGGGCCTTAACTAAACCGATGCGCTTTTTTCACTATACGATATGAAGCAGCACCTGGGCTTTGCAAGCCTGAGGTCAGGGGTTCGATCCCCCTATGCTCCACCACGAATCTGCTGGTCAGCGCTTCGGCGCTGACCTTTTTGCCGGCAAAAACCGACTTCCAACCGACATTTTACCGACCTACTCTCAAGAAGTGAAGACGGTTTTCGCCCAAATTTCGAGGCTTGCTATCGCCATGGCGGGGGCAAGGGTTTTCCACAGTCGGCACGGCGAGGGCATAGGCGACGCCATGGCGGCAGCATAGGTGCCGCCACGGCGACGGCAACGCGCCCGTTGCTATCGTCGTGGCGACATCTACTATTGGTTTATCTGAAATCAAATCAAAACCATCTCCGCGGCGCCGATTCCGGGTTTCCCCAAACCGTCGGCAACGTGTTGAAGGCGTTGCCTTCACGCCCGAATGCGGCACCAGCGATTCCCGAAACGGGGAAGTGAGTTCCCAGAACGGTCCTTTTTTCGTTTTAGCAGGGGATTCTGCATTAAGCTGGCGAGCACCGAGGAACCGAGAGGAGCAGAAGATGCTTAAGAACGAGCAAGGCGAAGAGGCGAGGATCATCTCCCTGAAAGAGGCTGCCGAGATCCTCGGCTCGTCATACCCGACGGTGCTGAGGATGGCCACGGAAGGCGACCTCAAGGCCTTCCGGATGCGCCGCACCTGGCGGACCAGCACGGCGGCATGCGAGGAGTTCATCCAACGCAAGTTCGACGAGCAGGCCCGGGCATGCCAGTCGATCCAAGCAGACTGAGGCAGGATGGCAGGAGCTTCGCGAGGTACCCGAGCCTGGCATACTCGACCGTCCAGGACGGAATCACGACCGCGCTCGTCCAGCGGAAGGTCGGCAGGAACGGGTGGGCCGTGATGGTGGCCCTATGCCGCAAGGTGTACGGCGACGGAAAGCTCGGCAGGATTTCCGCCGATGAGATTTCCGCGCGCACGGGCCTCACCGCCGTTCAGGTGGCCCGCGGGATGCGGGAGCTGCGCGAGAGAAACATCATCGTGCCCGTCATGCGGAAGAACTCGAAGGGGAAACGGTCGTTCGACCGATCGAGCTTCGGCCACGTCGCCCAGTACTGCATAACGACGGAGGTTTGGAAGCAGGTGGCGCTCGCGGATGACGCGCACCAAGATGACGCCAATGGTTCGATTGGATGAAAGACCGCCTCATTCCCTGAACTCATTTGGAACGCGATATATAGGTCTGCGGCTGTTTTCGTCACATAACTCCTCGAGGATGGTATCGCGCGGGTAGCCCACGATGCTCTCAATCTGCTTCGCATGCTTCCCACAAGCACCCGAGGACCTCATTAATGCCGGAATATGGAAGTGGACGAGCTCTCCTGTCGAAATCACAACACCCACGGGGCCGCTTATAGTTAGCTCCCGAGTGGTGCGGAAAACCCAGCATCCGAGAACCTCCTCGGCCATGAAGATAGGGCCGATCAGGTTGTACGCCTTCCCGCAAGCCGAGACGAAGCCCTCAGGAAGCGGCAAGTCCTCGACTTTGAGGCCTTCTCCAGCCTCACGGCTTGCAACGAGCTCGTCCATGGCCAAAAGGTATTTCTCCATTGCCCAAAGGCGAACCTCGGGCGAGGGATTCATGCCTTCCGGATAGCAAAGAAAGCCTCGCGACTGTTCCCGCCTCTCTTCTTCGACGTCGTAGAATAGCCGGTCCCTCTCCACGGCCAACTCCATGAGAGAAAGACCCTCGAACTGGGCGATGAAACCTTCTGTAGACAGCACCATTTCCACCAGCCTCCTATCCGACGGCATTCATATTAGGGCTTGTCCCGCATTCCGCATGTACCGCATCGCGGACACCTGGAATATCTGAAACGACGATAATTACACTTATCGGATTGGCGGAGGGAATGCCATGGCGCTCGCGCGCGCCCACCCCTTCGATCCGGATGCGCCGGCGGCCGTAAAACGGCCCCTTGCACAGCCGCGCCAAACTCCAGGGTTCCTGCGGTGCCCGTGGTCACGTTGCGCCCGCTTACTGCACGCATCCCGCTCCCATATCGTATAAGCACGATTCCAGGAGGTGTTCCCAAAATGGGAATGGGTGTTCCCGGAACAGACCAGTTAATTCCCAAAGCGTTCCATTTTTCGCACATGAGCGGGGAAAACGGTTACCTTAGCGTGGTCAGCAAGAGGCGATGGCTCCCAAGCGCCGGCGCATCGGGCAAATCGATGGCGACTGGTAAGGAGAGAAGCAGAAATGGACCACTCCCAGTACATAATCGACAAGCTCGAGGAGGCGCGCGACGAGAGGGGAATGCCCATCGCCGAGCTCGCGAGGCGCGCGGGCATCGCGAGGAAGCGCCTGTGGTACATCCTCAACGGCACGCGGAAGCTGAGGGCGGACGAGTTCGTCAGGATCATCGTCGTCTTGGGCACGCCCGTCACGGCGTACGTGCCAGACGAGGTTCTGGAAACGTTGAAGAGGCCGCGCAACAGCGCGGGATGGTGAGACACGAGAGCCCCGGTGGCATCCACACTTTGCCCGGCCGGGGCTCTCTCCATTCTGAGAAGGAAGCGGAGGCGCTGGGACAGATTGTCCCAGCGGAAGGAGGCGGTTGCCCATGGCGAGCGATTTCGGGGACGAGGCGGGCGGCGAGCTCTACAGCTGGATGCTGCGGATCGGCCAGGACGCCGGCGAGCAGGCGATGCGCGACGCGGCCAAGAACCTGGCGGGCGCGCTTCGCAACCTTAGAAGCGGCGCCGGGCGCGCAGACGAGCTCGCGCCCGAGGAGACGGAAAAGCCGCGATGGGCCAAGCTCGACATGGCCGAGATAGACGCGCTGCCGGATCCCGCCGGCGTGCGTCGGGCGCTTTCCGAGCGCATGGACGACGCGGGAGTGGCCCACGCGTTCACCGACGACGCGGCGAGCGGCAGCAGCTACCTGCTCTTCAGGACCGAGGACGCGCCCAGGCTCTACAGCTGCATCGACGAGCTCCTGGAAGAGGTCGGCGACATGGCAGACAGCGTCGCCGGCGAAATCGCCAGGCAACGGGATGCGGAGCGCCAGCGTGGAGCAGCCGGACGCGACAACGCGCTCGAATCAGACGACCCCGACAAGGAACCCTTGGAGAAGCAGGCCGAATACGCACGGGCGGCATCCGAGCAGCTCGAGCGCGAGAGGTCCGACGGCCGGGTTGCGGAGCGCGAGCCCCGCTTCCAGGAGAACAGGAGCAAGTGATGCGGGCCTCGCTTCCGAAGCTGGTCGCCACCATCGCCTTCTCCGCAGCTTCGTTCGCCATCGCCGACGCCTACGCGGCATGCCTGCTCTCGATACCGGGGCAGCCGGCATCCAACCTCGCGGCGGCGCTGTCGGCGCTGCCCGCATGGCTCGCATCCGGGCACGCGCTCTCGGCGGAGGCGGGACCTGTCGCCACGGGCGTCGTGGCCGCGTGCGGAGCGTGGATCGCCTGGGCGTACAGCCTCATCCGCGAGGGCAACTTCCGCTCCGGCGAGGAGCACGGCAGCGCGAAATGGGGCAAGCGGCGCGAGGGCCGCAAGTTCATGGACGCCCGAGACCCGTTCAACAACATCATCCTCACGGAGCACTACGGCATGGCGATGTCGAGAGCCCGCCATTCCCGGAAATACGACCGGAACCGCAACGTGCTCGTAATAGGAGGCTCGGGCTCCGGCAAGACGCGAGGCTACATCGAGCCAAACATCATGCAGATGAACGCCAGCTACTTCGTGACCGACCCGAAGGGCACCACGGTGGTCAACCTCGGGTGGATGCTCGAGCGCCACGGTTACGACGTGAAGGTGTTCGACACCATAGACTTCTCGCATTCTACGCACTACAACCCCTTCGCCTACTTCCGCAGCGAGACTGACATCCTCGAGTTCGTCGAGTGCTTCATAGACAACACGACGAGCGACAAGGAGCACTCGAACGACCCGTTCTGGGAGAAGGCCGAGCGCCTTCTCTACGTGGCCCTAATCGGCTATCTCATCTACCACTGCCCGGAGGAGGACCGCTCGTTCTCCGGGCTGGTGACGCTGCTGTCGCTCGCGAAGGCGAAAGAGAGCGACGAGGACTACATGAGCCCGCTCGACCTCCTCTTCGAGAGGGTGAGGACGGGAAAGAAGTACGCCAACGCCGGAAGCGAGCCCGCGCCTTACGACTACGACGGCAAGGCCGCCTACGGCGGCGAAACGTCCGGATGGCGTTGGGTCGAGATCGGCAAGCCCGTAGACGTCAACGAGGACTTCAGCCTCCTGCACTACAAGATGTTCAAGGACGCAGCAGGCAAGACCTTGAAATCAATCCTCATCAGCTGCAACACGCGGCTGGAGCCCGTCGCGATACCCCAGGTGCGCGAGGTGCTCTCCCGCGACGAGATGGAGCTCGACCGCATGGGCGACGAGGGCCGCAAGATCGCCGTCTTCGCCATAATGTCGGACACGCGCAAGACCTATTCGTTCCTGCTGGCGATCATGATGTGGCAGACCATGAACCTGCTGTGCGACAAGGCGCTCGCCGAACATGGCGGGAGCCTGCCGATGCCAGTCACTTTCCTTTTCGACGAGTTCGCCAACATCGGCAAGATCCCCGACATCGAGTCCATGGCCGCGGTCGTTCGCAGCCGGAACATGTCCATCTCGGTCGTGCTCCAGTCCATCGCGCAGCTGAAGGCCAACTACAGCGAGGAGACAGCCCAGACCATCGTCGACTGCTGCGATACGACCCTGTTCCTCGGCGGCAAGTCGAACGAGACCAACCGCGAGATTTCGGAGATGGCTGGCAAGGAGACGGTCTCGACCCTCACGTTCAACGAGAGCCGCGGGACCATGAGCTCGTCGACGCGCAACTGGAACGTCGTCGAGCGCGACCTCATCCAATCGGCTGAGGTCGGAAAAATGCCGCGCGACGAGGCGATTGTCCTCATTGCGGGCACCGATCCGCTTCGCGATAGGAAGTACGATATCGAGAGCCACCCGCGATGGAAGGAGGTGCATCCCGGGCACGGCGGCTCGATTTGCGAACCGTACGATCCGGGAAAGGGCGAGGGTCAGTGAGAGGAATGGGACGGCCACGCTAAGCGCCTAAAGGCCGTCGGGAGCTTCCACCCTCCCAAAGGCTGCCGTCCCAAGATGCAAAGGAGCGCCCCTTAGGGGGGCTCCGAAGAGGATTCTACCAGCAAGGGCGGCACTTCCACATCCAAACCCGCCCGAAGATGCAAAGGAGACAAGTGAAAACATGCTGTCAAATATCATCAGCCTCGTGTCGGGATGCGTAACGTTCCTCGGAGGCTTCCTAATCGTCTGGGGCGCCGTGTCACTCGGCCTCGCGATCCGCGAACAGCAGGGCGGCGCTCAGATAGCCAGCGCCATCTCCACCATAGCCGGCGGCGCCATCATCGTGGCGGCGGCGGTGTACTTCGGCATGCTCGACACGTCCTGGCTGCCGGCCTAAGGGGGTCGGAATGCTCAGCGTATCAGTGCACAAGGACATCGGCGAGTACACCGAGAAGGTCGTGGGCAAGCTGTCCGCCCGCACGCTCGCCTGCACGGTCGGCGGGCTCGGCGCATCCGTGGGAGCGGCAGCCATAACCTACTTCGGCCTCGGGATCCCCGTGGCAGACGCGACCCTGCCGGTGATGGCCTGCTCGATGCCGTTCTGGCTCGCAGGCTTCTGGAGACCGAAAGGGCTCACCGCCGAGAAATACATCCCGCTCTACCTGGGGCACATGCTCGGGGATGGGAAGCTCGTCTATTCGACCGGGTTCATAACCGAGGCGAGCGGCCTGCTGGAGGTTCTGCCCGAAAAGCCAGACCGCAAATCGCGGAGGAAGGCGAAGCGAAAGGGGGCGGAGCTGTATGAGCCGAGCAAAGCAGAGTAAGCATGTCGACGGCGAAGGCAAGAAGCCCGCGAGAAGGCCGTCGAGGACATCGCTCGACCGCAAGATAAGGGAGCAGGAAAAGGAACTTTCCACCCTCAACGAGTCCCGAAGGAGACGACGCGCGGCTGCCAAGGACGTGTACAACGCCATCGGATTCGACGCGATGTACAAAGACGGAATCTGCCAGGTCGAGGAGGGCCTGTTCAGCCAGACAATCGCCTTCGAGGACATCAGCTACCAATCGGCCCGCGAGGAGAACCAACAGGCCATCTTCTCGGCGTACTGCCAACTGTTCGACTACTTCGGCGCCGAGAGCTGCGTGCAGCTCTCCGTCGTGAACACACCGATCCCGGCTTCGGAGATCGGGCGCAAGAGGTTCTTCCCGACCGAAGATGCGGACACCGAGCAATACGCGCGGGAATACAACCGGATCCTCAACGACAAGATGCGCGAGGGGGTATCGAACCTCGTCCGCGAGCGCTACCTCACCTTCGCGACCGGCGCGAAGGACGTGGACGCGGCGGTGCCGAAGCTCGCCCGCATGCGCACGGACGCGATACAGACGCTGAACAAGATCCGCAGCGGCGCGAGAGTTCTCGACGGCGAAGAGCGGCTCCGCGCCATCAACTCGGTGCTCAGGCCAGGCAAGCCCTTCACGTTCTCATGGGGGCAGCTCGGCCCGAAATCGGGGCTCCGCACGAAGGATTTCGTCTGCCCGACGTCGCTCGACTTCAAGCCGGAGGGCTCGGGCACCTGCTACCTATCGGAGGGCGCATGGTGTCAGGTGCTCGCGTTCACGAGGTTCGGCAGCGAGCTCACCGACCGCTGCCTGGCCGACGTGATCGACCTGCCGATGCCCCTCAACGTGACGCTCCACATCCAGGCGATGGACAAGGCGAAGGCCGTCGCGTTCGTGAAGAAGCGCCTGGCGTGGATGGACAAGGAGATCATCGACGAGCAGATGAGCGCCGTGAAGAAGGGCTACGACTTCCAGATCCTGCCCTCGGAGCTCAAGTACTCCAAGGAGGAGGCCGAGGACCTGCTCGACCACCTCCAGAACAAGAACCAGCGCCTGTTCGTGTACACGGGCCTCGTGTTCACTTGGGCGGAGACGCGCAAGGAGCTCGACGACCAGGTGCTCCAGATCGTGTCGACGGGCAGGCGCAACTCGATCGAGATCGGGACGCTCGACTACCGCCAGCGCCAGGGCATGAACTCGGTGCTGCCGCTCGGGCACAACCACGTGGAGGTGTCCCGCATGATGACGACCGCCCAGGTCGCCATCCAGATGCCCTTCGCCACCCAGGAGCTCGCCCAGGAGGGGGGCGGCTACTACGGCCAGAACAAGCAGAGCAGCAACCTCGTGCTCTGCAACCGCAAGCACCTCGCGAGCCCCATGGGGTTCGTGGCGGGCAAGCCGGGAAGCGGCAAGTCGTTCAGCGTCAAGCGCGAGATCGAGAACACCATCCTGGCCTACCCCGAGGATGAGATCATCATCCTCGACCCGGCCGGCGAGTACAGCCCTGTCGTCACCGGCAACGGCGGCGAGTCGATACGCTTCGCGCCCGACTCGGGCACGCACCTGAACCCCTTCGACCTGTCCGACGTGGCGCACCAGTCGACGGCGGCCCAGATGGCCTTCAAGATCGACGCGTTCCTGGCGCTCTCCTCGGCGACGATGGCCGAGGGCAGCCAGGGGCTTCCCGAGGCGGACAAGTCCATCATCTCCAGATGCGTGGAGCTCGCGTACGCGCGTTGCGCCGACGAGGGGCGCCTGCCGCTTCTCGGCGACTTCTACTCGATACTGCGAGAGCAGCCCGAGCCCGAGGCGCGCGACATAGCGCTGCGCTACGAGCGCTACGTGAGGGGCGCGCTGTCGTTCTTCAACCACGAGTCGAACGTCACCTTCGACAAGCGGATCACCAACATCGACTTCAAGGACCTGTCGGAGAACATGCGGGCCTTCGGCATCGTCGCGGTGCTGGAGACGGTACGCAACCGCATGTACTACAACTTCGAGAGGGGCGTCACGACCTGGCTGTACATCGACGAGGTGCAGAGCCTGTTCGGGCACCCCGCCATCATCAGCTACTTCTCCAAGTTCTGGGCCGAGGGCCGCAAGTTCAACCTCATCTGCACGGGCATCACGCAGAACAGCGTCTACATGCTCGAGCACGAGGAGGCCCGGAACATGGTGCTCAACTCCGACTTCATCCTGCTTCACAAGCAGTCGCCCGTCGACCGCAAGGCATGGGTCGACCTCATGGACCTTTCGGCGCAGGAGGCCGGTTACATCGACGAGTCGGTGAAGGCCGGCGAGGGCCTGCTCATCGCGGGCGGCGCGCGCATCCCCATCAAGGATGACTTCCCGAGGGGATCGCTCTACGACCTGTTCAACACCAAGCCTGAGGAGATCGCCGCTCTAAAGCGAGCGAGCGGGTTCGCCGAGAACGCGCGAAGGCGCGTCGAGGCGGCCGAGCCCATGCTCGGCAACCCTGTCGGCGGGGTGCCCAAGAGGGTCGTCGCAACCGCCACGTTCATCAAGGACGCCAGGATCCCCTGGGAGGGGACGATGGCGGAACTCGCCATGGCGATCGGCTGCCCCGCAGACGACGCCGCCATCCTGGGCAGGGAGCTCTCGAAACACGAGGGGTACCTCGACGGCCTGGGGATATCGGTCGCGAAGAGGCACACCAGGCGCGGGAACCTGATCATGCTCGACCCGGAAGGCGGGCGGAGCGGTGAGTGAGCCCCGCGTGGACAAGCCGGCGGTCAACGTCTCGGAGCACGTGGAGGCGGGCGATTTCGCGCGCGGCCACGACGCATCCGGGGCGGTCGCCGGCACGGGCAGGACCGACGCCGTCAACTCGGGGATCGTCCGCTCGTCCGACAGGGCGATGGAGGCCATGAGGCGGGGCACGGCCCCGCTGGCCGCGGTGGCCCGCACCGTGAGGCGCAACGCCGACGATGGCACGCCGGAGGGCGACTTCGGGGACGAGTCGGTCGACGACATCTCCAACCTCGCCGTGTACACCCGCCAAGGCGGCGCGTACGCCCGGCAGGCCCGCAACAGCGCAGCCGAGGCAGGCGGGACGCCCGCCGCCGACGGCGCTGGAGCCGAAGG
>JAFUCC010000163.1 GCA_017459925.1 Eggerthellaceae bacterium | reverse complement strand
TTCATCTTAATGTATTCGAGGAGGCTTCATGTTCGTGGGAAGGGACGCGGAACTCGACCGCCTTGAGCGATGCGCTCGGAAGGGCACGTTCCAGATGGCGGTGATCTACGGAAGGCGCCGCGTCGGGAAGACCGCGCTCATAGCCGAGTTCGCCAGGGGCCGGCGCTGACCGCGCCAGCTCAGCGCGCGCGGGAGAACCCTATGTGCTGGACTTCGCCCAGCGGCTTGGCAACCTTGCCTTCGGGTCCTACATCGACGTGCAGGTGGCCGACCACTGCAACCTCGGCTGCAGGGGGTGCCTCCACTTCGCGCCCATAGCGGAGCCGCGCTTCCTCGACCTCGCCGAGTATGAGTTAAGCGGAGGTAGATCTGGTTTCGGCTTCTGCAATTACCATGGGTATTGGACGCCGCTTCTAATAACGGCGAGTTCTGCATGCCAGATGCAGCACCTCGGGAAAGCTGAGGATGAACTACGCCCGCATCCGCCCCGGCGATAGGGTCCGCGTGCAAATGATCGCAGGCGATTCCTCCACGAGAGCGTATTGTCTGGCTCTACAAGTAGCCGCAACCAGGAAGTGCCCTTCCCGCTTACGCTGAACGAACTCGGGGAGATACAACACGAAGACAATTCCCACTGAAACCGCCTCCATGGCCGGTGCCATCGAGGGCAATGCGTGCACGAACAAGTTCTTCAGCGTCGAATATGCGCTTCCCGAGGGCTTCAGCTACTACGACGCCGAATGGCGAGGCCGAGATCGATTCCACTCTCGGCCACTTGGTCCACATCGGGTAATCCGGGTAACACGCGTAGCCTATACGCAACGGAGCAGTTACACCAACTTTCGGCACGTGGTCCGTCTCCTACATTCCTTCGCGCCAAGCGGTGGAAGGCAGGGTGAAGCGGTCTTCCGGCTTGCGCTCGACCGCGAGGCCGTGATCCGCGAACGCCTGCGCGAGCGCGTCGACGATAGCCGTCACGTCGCTGCACGCCAAGCAGTCGATCCGGAACTTCCCGGCGTGGTCGATCGCGTTCACGTGGAGCGTGTTGCCCGCAGCGGGCTTGCAGAGGAAGCGGACGTCGGCGAGCTTGTCCGAGTAGCCCGTCTGGTGCAGGCGGCCGATGTAGTCGACGTAGAAGGTGTCGTGGCCGACCGTCGCGAAGCCCGAGGGCTTCTTGGTCTCCTCCCAGTAGTCGGTCGCCTCCTCCATCCGCTTGACGTACGTGGGCCTCAACATGTTCTGTATGCTGCGCCGCAGGTCGGGGCTCATCTGCTGTTTCAGGACGCCGCGCAGCCGTGCCGCGCGATCGGCGAACGGCAGGGCGTCGAGCGGCGTGCCGCACAAAGGCAGCATTATGCGCGACGAGCAGTTCTTGAAGGTCTCCTCGCAACCGAGCATGCGCCGAACCGACACGGGCAGGTTGGCCACGACGGGGGCGTCGAGGTCGGGGTGCACGGCGGCGACGGCCTCGGCCACGAGCATGGAGATCGCGACGGAGGGGGACGTGCCGTTGCCCTTCACGAAGGACATGAGGCTCTCCGAGTCCACCTGCAGGCCCCAGTCGCGCACCTCGTTGCCGGCAGCCGGCGAGAGCTCGGGCAGGTGGTAGGGCGTTGCCTGCTCCTTCCTCTCGGGCATCTCGAAGCCCGGGCTGACCTCGTAGGTAGCCGAATAGGGTTCGAACTCCTCCGCCTCGGTCATCTCGCCCGCGTCGGTGCGGATCCCGCAGGGGTCGTACTCCTCGCCGTCGCGCATGCAGTAGTAGTGGTAGAGCACCGACTCCGCGAACGCGTCGATGCCCTGGCCGTCGCAGAAGCCGTGGAACATCGAGAAGCGCGTGACCTTGCCGTCGCAGGTGAGGTCGAGCATGTGGTAGTTGGTCTCGTGCCCGCCTACTGGTCGCACCCGCATCCCGCGGCCAACTTCCATGGGCAGCGGGTTTTTGGCATAGTACACGGCGCCGCCCTCGACCTGCATGGTTTCGGCGAGGTAGGGCATGCGCGCGAGCGTACGGTCCAGGGCCTTCTGCAGGAGGTCGGGGTCCACCTCGTCAACGTGGGTTATCTCCACCACGTAGACGGGGATGTCCACCGGGAGGTACACGTACGGAGAGGCCGAAAGCGCCAGCTCCTTCTTCTCGAACACCGGTCGGCTATTGCTCATGATATACCGAACTCCTTTTTCATCTGGAATGACGGACGCGTCATTCAACCTTCCATCAAGTACCAAAAATTGTGCTCCAAGCCCTTACGGCAGGGCTTTCATTGCTTCGTCGAAGCTCTCCCACTTCTCGGCGGCCTCCTTGTCCCGCAGCAGGACGTCCTCCACGTTCATGTCGTCGCCGTAGAGGAAGTCCATGCAGTACTCAGGCCTTCCCCCGCGCCGCTCGGTGTGGAAGTTGTCGACCGAGCCCAGGATGATGCGCGCGCTCGTGGAGGTGTCGGCGCGCTTGTCGATGACGTACTCGGCGCCGTCGTCGCTGAAGGACACGCGCAGCCACTCCGGCATGAGCGCGATGCGCACGCGTATGTCGCCCGCGCCCGAGTAGGCGTACATGATGCGCTCGATGAGCATCTCCTCGACCGCGAGCCGGATCCTGTCGGCGCGGCGGCGCCCGTAGCCTATGTTGCCGGCGAAGTCGCTGACGAGCGCCGTCACCGGCCCGATCGCGTAGCCGGAGTTCTTCACGGTGACCTCGAACACCGTGATGCCGCCCGCGAGCTCCTCGTCCACCTCTATCCGGCGCAGTTTCCCCAGCATGCTCACGTAGAGGGCGCGCTGGTCGAGCTTGCCGTTCACGTTGAGGGGGAACTCGCTGAAGGAGAAGATGTGCGCGGGCACCTTGTAGCGGGGCATGCGGGCGCGCAGGGCCTCGAGCACGCGCCCCTCGTCGATGGGCGCCGTCCCCTGCGTGGTCACGCACGCCTCCACGCTCTCGCCGAAGATGGCGTGCGGCGCGCCCATGACCTTGGCGTCGGCCACCCCCTCGATGGAGGTGAGCTCCGCCTCGATCTCGGCAGGCGATATGTTCTCGCCGCCGCGGATGATGACGTCCTTTATGCGCCCGGCGAGGTGCAGGTACCCTGAAGGGTCCAGGAAGCCCAAATCGCCCGTGTGCAGCCAGCCGTCCGCGTCGATCGCCTGCGCGTCCGAAGGCAGTCCCTCGTAACCGTTCATGAGGCAGACGCCGCGGGCCAGGACCTCGCCCACCTCGCCGGTCGGCAGGGTCGAGCCGTCAAGGTCGGCTATGCGCAGCTCGACGCCGTCCACGGCGCGCCCGACCGTGCTCGCGCGCAGCTCCACGAGGTCGGAGGGCCGCACCATGGTGAGAGGCGCGCCCTCGCTCTGGCCGTACATGTTGATGAAGGTGGCGTTCTCGAAATCGAGCTCGAGGCGCATCATCTGCACCGGCGTGGACATGCCGCCTGCGATGAGGCACGTGCGCAGGTGCGGCGCGACCGATTCCGAGAACCCGTCGGCGTCGGCGAGGCCCTGGTAGACGGCCCCCACCGCAGCCATGTCGCTTGCGTGGCTTTCACCCACGACCGATACGAGCGCGTCGGCCCGGTAGCTGGCGGGCAGGCAGACCGTGGAGCCCAGTATGAGGTACACGTAGCTGGTGAGCAGCCCCAGGATGTGGAAGAGTGGCACCGCGACGCAGACCGACTCGCCCATCGTCCCCTCCAGGCCCGCCATGAGCGCCCGCGCGTCGGCGGCAAGCGCCCGCTGCGATATGCACACGGCCTTGGGGGCCGACGTCGTGCCGCTCGTGAAGATGATGAACGCGGTGTCGCCTTCCTCATCCGGCTGACGCTGCTCGTCGAGCCCCTCCGCCTGCGCATAGGCGCTCGCGAGGCCGCAAACCTCGCCCCGCACGTCCACGCAGCGGGAGCGCTCGATTCCCGCCGCGTCGGCAAGTGCTTCCATGGCGTCGTCGCGGCGCTTGGTCTGGCCGTTGTCGCCGCAGACGAGGAAGCGCGCGCCCGCCTTGCGCAGCAGCTCGGCCGCATCGTCTATACCTGCGCTGTAGTTGACCAGCAGCGCCACCCCGCCCGCTCGCACGATGGCGAAGAAGGCCACGAGCCAGTTCGCGGAGTTGTACCCCCAGAGCGCCACGCGCTCGCCCTTGGCGAGGCCCCTGTCGTGCAGGTGCGCTGCGAACCCGGCCACGGCGGCGCGGAACTCGCCGTACGTGACGGCCCCCCGCTCGTCCACGATGGCCGCGTCGCCGTCCTGGCCCCGGTCTAGCATCTCGGAAAAGAACATAGCGCGGCTCCTGTCCGGTAGAGGCATGCCGCCCAATCTGCGCCGCATGCTTCGCATCGTTTGTCTTATCTCAGGCCGAGAGCGGTGATCAGGCCGTTCGGCAGTCATCGTGGATGAGGTCCATGCGACCTTGGCCCATCGTGTCATCATACCAGACGCCCGCATCCGCAAGCCGCCTTCCTCATGAGATAGCGCCCATAAGGGGTGACATTCTGGAACCCCTCGCTTGCGGAAAAGACAGGGGTGATACCTATAATTATTGTACAATTTGTCAGCTTCACCGTGTAAAGGGGCGATGAGTCGCGAGGGCGGCCCTGCCGACCCACCTGATCGCGGGAGAACGCGGGTCACGGTGATTCAGGCCGATGTGAAGGAGGCTACCGATGGGCGACACGGTGGATTGGGGCGGACTGGAGGTCGACAGCTACCTGCTCGAGAAGGTGAACCCGGTCTTCCAGACCGCGAAGATGACGCTTTTCCAGCTCGCCGCGAACGGGGACGCGGACGCGCTCGCGCTCGCGAAGGCCATGGGCCTCACGCGCGAGGCGACGCAGGACAGCGCGAACACCACCGCCTCGCCCGAGCAGGTGCTCGGCGGCACGGTCATGCTCGAGTCCCGCTACCGCACGATGGCGCGCCTGGCGGAGGGCTCAGGCTACACGCCGGTCGACCTGCCGTGCGGCTACACCCCGCGCGGGATCGCCTTCGCGAGGAAGGGGCTGCCCTACTACGGGCTCGACCTCCCCGTGGTCATCCGGGAGATCTCGGAGCGAGCAGGTGCACTAGCCCCAGCCGAGGCACGGGAGCTCGTCCATTACCGGGAAGTTGACGCCACGAACCGCGCCTCCCTTGAAAAGGCGCTGGAAGACGTCGAGGGCGAGGTCTGCATCACCACCGAGGGGCTGCTCATGTACTTCACCGACTCCGAGGCCGGGGCGCTGTGCGACAACGTCCGGCGCATCCTTCAGCAGAAGGGCGGCTGCTGGTACGTGGCCGACATGGAATCCCCCCTCCAGTACGTAATCACCATGCGCGCCCTGGTGGGAGACCGCTTCGCCGAGGTCATGCAGAACGCCAAGCAGCAGACGACGGACAAGTCGGACGTCGCCATCGGCGGGAACTCGCTCATCACGTCGCCCGCCGACATGGAGGGCAGCACGAGGCGCGCGATGGCGTTCCTCGCGGAGCACGGCCTTGTCGCCGAGCGCGTGGCGGTGGCGGACCACATGCCGGAGCTCGACTCGCTCTCCCGCGTCAGCCCGGAGCAGGCCCTCACCATACGGGAGGGCATGGGGCGCTGCGCCTTCTGGAAGGTCGTCCCCGGCGGGCCCGCCCCCGCCGTCGAGCTCCCCGCGCCCGAGGCGGAGGGCTTCGCCATCAGCGCCTCGATGCGGGACAGCACCCTGCACGTCTCCCTGACGGGGCGGCTCGACACCATCACCGCGCCGACCCTGCTCGCCTTCTTCGAGGCCGCAAGGGAAGAGCACCCGGTGGAGGCCGTCGAGATGGACTGCAGCCGCCTCGAATACGTCTCCTCAGCGGGACTGCGCGTCCTCGTGATCATGCGCAAGGCCTGCCCGGGGGGCGTGACGCTCGCCGGCCCCAACGAGCTCGTCCGCGAGATCATCGGGCAGACGGGCTTCGCCAAAGTGCTCTCGATCGCGTAAAGGCAGGCAACCGGGCTGATTGAATCGAGCATTGAATCGCTTAGCTTAACTCGCGCGAGGGTCCGGGATGGAAGGGCGCCAGAATGCGTACAAGATATAGCGCAAGGGAAGAACGGACGTAAGGAAATAGGGAAGGGACCGGAGATGAGCGAAAACGAGTTATCGAGCAATGTGGAACTGGACCTTGACGAGCTGGATGCCGTGGCCGGAGGAGCGGGCGGCGGGGATGCCGTGGAAATCGACGGGCAAGTTGTCGAGGTGCTGCCAAATGCCATGTTTCAGGTGCAGCTCGATAACGGGAGCAGCGCCCTGTGCCACATCTCGGGAAAGCTGAGGCAGAGCTACATCCGCATCCTCGTCGGCGATAGGGTCCGCGTGCAAACGAACCCGGGCGATTCTTCCAGAGGACGCGTCGTCTGGCGCTACAAGTAAACCCTCCCCCTTTGATGAGTAGCAGGACTGTCCTGAGACTCATTGCAGTGTTGCGGTGAGCGATACTATCAACCGAAAAGCAGCGAAATGCGCCACGGTATGCAACTCATAAGGCACTGGATAGATAGATCGTATCGGGAATGTGCCGCGAAAAGACAGGGAGTTTACCTCGGAGGAGCAGATGAAGACACTGCAAGAGCTGTTCGACGAGGTTATTGGCAGCGACGAGCTGAAGCGCGCCTTCGTCGAGGCGATGAAGACGGCAGGCGTCGAGAGCTTCCTGAAGCAGAACGGCTGCGACGCCACCGTGGAAGAGCTCGCGGAGTTCCTCGAGGCGAAGGCGGCCTCTGAAGACGCGCCGATGGAGCTCAGCGAGGACGTGCTTGCGGAGGTAGCCGGTGGAACCGGGATGACCATCGATGATCAGCCTGGTACATCCAATTGTTCGGATGATTGCACGGAAATTAAGGTGCTCTGCTGCTAGGAACCCATCAGATGTTCCGACGCTTTGTGGAGCTTGAGCTCGTCCGAGTGCGGGGATGCCCGCAGGCGGGGATGCTCGCAGACAAGGTCTACGAGAGGCTCGAGGGCGCGCTGCGGCGCAAGGTCGCCTTCATCACCGACAGCACGGTAACGCATATGGTCGCACAGGCTGTGGCGGCGGACAACCCGTTTGCCGCAGCCATTCCCGGGCTGCTCACCAACCAGGACAGGGAGCGGGGGCTTGCCAGCGTGCGACAACAAGTCGAGAGCGGGGCGCTAAAGCTGCCTGAGCCGCTCGTCGAACGCCTGGAACTACAGCTCGGGTATGTGACGGACGCGTTCCTCGAGGCGCTTGCCCGGCTCGAGGAAAACCAAGATGCGATCTGCAATGCGCTGCTGGATGGAAGGCGTTTCCAAGTGATCGAAGACGTCGGCCTCTCAGCTGGCGACACCCATAATCGCGGCCGCAGCGTCACGATCTTCCACACTGACGCGGGCACGCTGGTCTACAAACCGCACGATCTGCGTGCGGAGGGGCGGCTCCGCGAGTTTGCCAGAGCGTGCTGACCGACACGGACGAGAGCGGGATAGTCCCCATCGTGGACGGGAAGTCCGTCACCGTGCGGCCGTATCTTCCCTCGTTCAAGGAGGGCTACCAGGCCGCCTACACGCGCGTCATCGAGCAGAGGGAGGAGATCCGCGAGGCCGTGCTGGCATTGCCCGCAGACACGGCGGCGCGGATCGTCCTGCGCTCCACGCGGGGGTATTTCATGATGCTGCAGAAGTTGAATCACCGCACTGCCCTAGCCTCGCAAGAGAGCAGGCTGCAGGCTGTGGAGACGCTCGCGGGGTACCTGCGCAAGTTTGACATAACCTTGGACGACGCGGCGGTCGAGAGCGAGATTGCCCAGATGAGGCGCGGCGACGTGCCGTACTTCTACACCCGCCTCGACAGTTTGTCCCTCTATGCGGAGGGGGAGGAGCTGGTCCCGGACATGTTCGGCGTGACGGCGATCGGGCGTGTCCTCGCCACCCTGGACGCGATGGGCCAGGGGGACGAGTCGTTCGACCTCTCCTATATTGACGGTGCTATACGCCAGTACCCTCCTAAGGACAAAGAACGTGAAAAGGGGAGCGGCGCGCGCCGGGCGCAGTGGATGGCCGCAGGGGCGCCGCCAGCCGCAGGGGCGCCGCTGTCCTCGGAGGCTGCGGCCGAGGCTGCCCGAGAGGTGCTCGATACGATATATGCCTTGGGAATCGAGACGCCCAACGGGCAACTGGTGTGGGGCACGTGGATCAGACAAGCCAATCGTTCTCCCTGGACGGCCAGGGCCTCTTCGACGGCTGCACCGGGCTAGCGGTCTTTGCCTGCGCCTGCGCGGCAGCGTGGTCCGACAACCAGACTCGGGAGCGGGCGGACGCTCTCATCGAAGCGGCGGTCGATGAGATCCGATGGCTGTGCCAGTTCGCCAGGAAGCACGAGGGCAACCGCGATGCCGCCTTGTCCGTCGGCGAAGGTGCGGGCTTTGGCGGCATCCTGACAGGCATCGCGCTGATGAGGCGTTATGTGCCGACGAAGCCGCTAAATGACGTATGTGAGCAGGTTTTGGCGCTTCTGGACCGGGCGGATTTCTCGAGGTGCGACAAGGCGGACCGAATCACCGGTCTGGCTGGGACCGTGTCTGCCCTTTGCAGGTTTGACGAGTACCGCAACCACACGACGGCGCTTCGCAATGCGGCCGACCGCATCCTCGAGCTGAGGACGCTTGCCTACAGGGGCCGTGTCCTATGGAAGACCCTGTCCGAGATACCCCGGGCGATCAGCGGCGCCGGGCACGGCATGGCGGGGATAGCCGAGGCGCTGCTCGCCGCCGCCAGCGCGCTCGGGGACGACCGCTACCTTCCCGCCGCCGAGGAGGCGCTCGGCTACGAGCTCGACGCGTACTGGCGGTATGCGGGAAAGTTCGGCACCTGGGCCGACCTGCGGGAGTTTCCGCCTGAAAGCTACATGCACGGATATTGCGCGGGTGCGCCCGGCACCGGCATCATGATGAACCGGATCATCGGCGAAGGACGCGGCACCCCTGCGGCCCGGGACGTTGCCGACCTGGCGCGCAGGAGCGTGGACCGGCTTCCCCTCAGGCCTTACGACCACCTGTGCTGCGGGAACGCGGCGGTCGCGGAGTACCACCTTTCCACTGGAAATCTCGACGCCGCCGGCAGGGTTCTCAGGGCCATATACGAGCGCAGCCGGCGCGATGGCGGCTACCGGGATGCTTGCTCGGGCGCAGGGGTAAGCGCCATCGCATCCCTGTTCAACGGGATTGGCGGCGTAGGCTACGAGATGCTGCGCTACGCCTATCCGCAGAGAATCCTCTCCATCCTGTGACGGTGCGCACGCCATGTACTATCGCCTAACCGACGAAGTTGCCCTCAGAAGCTGGCCGGAACTCGGCATATCGCTGGTTCGGCACGGTGCCCGCGGCGTTTCTCCCTTGCCGGAAAAGCAGGCCGCCACCATGCTGCTGTGCGACGGCGAGCACGACATCGAGACGGACGCGACGGCCATGCTGCTCGTGCTGCGGGGGCTCATCGAGCCCTGCGAGAAGGGCGAGCGGCCGAGTGCATGGTCGGTGTTGCGGAAATTCGACAACGCCTATTTCCCCTTGATGAACCTCATGATTACCGGCAAGTGCAACCTCAACTGCCTGCACTGCTTCAACGCCGCCGACAACGCCGCGCTGATGACGGAATGGTCGTTTGAGGACGTCTGCGGCCTGCTCGACCAGGCCCGTGACTGCGGGGTGTTGGGCTTTCAGATAACGGGCGGGGAGCCGATGGCACACCGCCGCTTCCTCGACATCGTGCGGGAGATCTACAAGCGGAACATGAGCGTCTTCGCAATAAACACGAACGGCTGGTTCATGACGCAGGAAGTTTTGGACGAGCTGAAGGCCATCGGTTGTAACTCAGAGATGAGGATATCCTTCGATGGCATAGGGTTCCACGATTGGATGCGCCAGCGCAAGGGGGCGGAGCAGAGCGCCCTGAGCGCAATGGAGCTCTGCTTGCAGAACGGCTTCAGGGTTCAGTCAAACACGCAGGTGAACCGCAGGAACGTTCATGTCATGATGCCCACGGCGAAACTGCTCGACGACATCGGCGTGCAGGGGATGCGGATAATCCGAACTACAGAGGCGCCGCGCTGGGAGGCAAACGCCTCTGGCGCATGCCTCGACCTGGAAGAGTACTACGGCTCCATGCTGGACTTCTCCGTGGAATACCTTCACAGCGGGCTGAGCATGGACGTGGAGTCGTGGCAGTTCATCGGCTTGCTGCCGAAGGAGCACAGCTACTACCTGAAGCCCGTGAAATTCGCCGAAGGCCAATACCGGGACGGGGGGCACTGCTGCCGCTGCGCGCACTGCATGACCGCGGTGACGTCCGAAGGGGAGGTCATGCCCTGCAACCAGATGTCGGGGTATTTCCTCAAGCACGGCATCAGCATGGGAAACGTGCGCCGCACGCCGCTGCGGGACCTGCTCCGCGACGGCGATTACGTGAAAGCCGCGAACATGACGGCGGGCGATCTGCGCAGCGCCGACGGCAAATGCGCGTCGTGCCCGTACTTCAGGTTCTGCGGCGGGGGGTGCCGGGCATTGGGCCAGCTGTACGCCGGTGACGAGGACCACCTGAGCTTCGCGCACGAAGACGTCACGAAATGCCGCTTCTTCGAGGGCGGTTGGTATCAGAAGGTCACGCATGCCTTGTCCGAGTGGACGAACCTGAGCGAAGTGGCAAAACTCTAGCAACTGCTCTGCGCTCTCTCGCCACGTTCGGATGAGTAGCAGGACTGATGAGTAGCAGGACTGTCCTGTTACTCATTTGCTGGCAATCACACGAGGTCGCAGGCCGTCACAGAAAATGAGTAACAGGACAGTCCTGCTACTCATCAGTCCTGCTACTCATCTGTCATGCATGGCGAAATACTCGGGTACGAGGGGGCGGTATCCGAGCGCTTTCATGTCTTTGTAGCGGAACCGGTAGCGAGCGTCGCCGCGTTTGCCGGTGCCCACGTAGCGCAGAAGGCCTTGGCACATGTGGTCGATCTCGTACAGGCTGTCGGGCCGCGTGAGCACGGGGAAGAAATAGTCCTTCCAACATAGCTGGTGATTGCCCTCGTCGACGCCGTCGAAGTACTTCTTTATGCGCTGTGCCATATACTGCGCTGCCGCTTGCTTGGTCATCTCGTTGCGCTGCTCTTTACGCACGAGCTTGTTCGCGTAATGGGTGAGCTTCGTGCGGGCTTTGGCCATCGTGCTGTCCGCTACGTCGAATTCGCCGTCGCGAATCTCTATGCCGAGCAGCTCAACGTCGTCACCGGGCTTAATGATCTGCGTCTTCTCCTCGTTCAGCGTAAGCCCCAGGCCGCCCACGATATCCTGCAGCTCTGCGAGCGCTTCTTCTGCCTCCTCGCGCGTTCGCGTGAACACGGCGATGTCGTCGGCGTAGCGGGAGCACAGCACGGCTCGCCGCTCCATGGCCTCATCCAAGCGCATGAGATACACGTTGTTCAGAAAGCTTCCCACGGGAACGCCGGGCAGCCCGCCCATGCTCCCATGCTGTACCGCGCCATTGCGCAGGAACTCGTTGCGCCCGAGCAAGCATTCGAGGAACGCGAGAAGCGCCGGGTCGCGTTGCCCCATGATGTCCCGGAGCATGGGGACGAGCAGGTCGGGGCGTATGGAGTGCCCGTAGTCGTGCACGTCGGCTTTTACCGTGTATAGGTCGCGCGCATAGTTGGCATCCGCGATTTTTCGGAACAAGTCGGCAACGCCTCTGTTGAGCCTGAACGAGTACAGAGAATCGGAGAAGATGCCGTCGTATTCGTGCATGCCCCACGCAAGGTACTTCATGAGCGCGTTCTGGCGCTCAGGATAGACATAGACGATGCGACGACGATCGGAATGCGATTTGCGCAGCATGACCTGGCGCGGTAGGGGGAAGTCGAAAACGCCCGACAGCAATGCGTCCAAGTCATGCACGCAGTCGTCGCTATCGACGTACGCTGCGAGCTCGGCGATCTTGAGTTCATCGTGCCGGCGGGACTTGCGAACCAGGAAGGCTTCGCGCATTTCCCGGGATTTCAATCGTTCGAAAAGCGACGTATCGGGGCCTGACCCCAATACGCCATGGACGGCCCCCTTTGCATCGGCGCCTTCGAAAGATGTCCCCTGGTGCATACTCGGCTTTCCCTTGACCAACACCACACCGTGATACCATACAACCTAGGCGAACCGGATGCACCCGCTTGGGTGCGCCTGCGGGAAATCGGTTTACGGCGCCGGGGTTCTCCCCGAAACGGCTACGCAGGCGGCTGCGCCGTTAGCCGCTTTCGAAGCGTGAGCGTGAATATGATCCGGTTCGCCACCTGATGAGTAGCAGGACGTTCCTCCTACTCATTTCCGTAAAGCGCC
>JAFUCC010000162.1 GCA_017459925.1 Eggerthellaceae bacterium | reverse complement strand
CGTCACCCCAGGGAAGATGTTCAATTTTGCAAAATTGAACATCTTCCCTGGGGTGACGTTCAACTGCCATTTCCCGTCGCTTACCCCACAAGCGGAATAACCTCGAAGCCGAGCTTCGAGCTTTCCAGGATCTCGCGGCTCCCGAAGACGCAGAGGGCACCCTCGTCGATGATGCGCTGCAGCGGAGCGGCAAGGTCGCGCATGTCCTGCACATCGGTTTCCACGACTTGGCGCCGGTTCTCGACACGTGCCTGAGGCGTGCGGCCGCTGAAGTAGTCGCCTGCTTGCCGGCGGAGCAGCGCGCGCGGCTTCATGGGCGCGTCGATGCTTGCCACGGTGGCCACGACGAAGCCTTCCATGTCCTCGCGGGAAGGGTCGAACGACGCGAGCCACGGAACCGCTTGCCCGAAGCGCTCGACCGTTTCGTCGAGATGCGGGTCGCGATAGGAATAGAAGCGCATGTCTCCCTGCAGGAACGCCTTGAAGCCAACGCCGTACGCGCCGCCTTTCACGCGCACCTCGTTCCACAGGTAGTCGTATGACAGCGCACGCGATGCCACGCCCCAACTGCCCGTGTGAGGCTCGCCGAGCAGTCGGCGGTCCCATCCGAGTCCGGCGAAGCACACGTCGCTCGGAATGACGAACGCTTCGCGGGCCATCGTCGGCGAGGGCACGGTGAACTGTGCGGAACCTTCGCCTGCGCGTCCGCATGTCGGTTGCGTACCCCAGAACTTCGCGTAGTCCTCGTCGCTGCCTGCGAAGCTGACCAAGCACGTATCGTCGCAGAACAGGCGTTGCGCAACATCGGCGAGCATGGCGCTCAGTGCGTTTGCGCGAGTGTCGAACCGCTCGATCAGCTCGCAGAGGAACCGGTAGAATCCCACGTTGCCGAGCTGCTCTTTCACGACGCCGGCTGGCGTGTAGTACGAGCGCACGCGCGCCGCGGCGCACGAGTGCCCCGAGTTGATGAACGTTTGCTCCATCACGATTTTGTGCTGCTTCAGCAAATCGAGGATGCGCGCGGTGTCGGAGAAGTCGGTTTCGAGCATGATCTCGCGCGGCAAATCGGAAAGCCATTGCACGCTGTCGGAGAGAGCTGACGAGCTGACGACGAATTGCGGCCGAATGTCGGCAGGGTCCTCGCCGTGTTCGAACACCTGCGTGAAGAACGACAGGTTGCCCAGCTTGCCCTGCGTCAGCACGTCGATTTCCGCAGCGGTGTGACGCGTGGTGCCCAGCTTTCCCAACGTCAGCGCGAGAAGGGACACATAGGGAAGGTCCTCGAACGAAAGGCGCTTCATGTCGAAGTAACGGTACGCGTACGCGATGCCGTGCGTCTGCACGCTATGGCGAAGGCAGGGCACGGGCGTGTCTCCGACCAGGCGATACGCGGGCTCTTCCGGCGCATCGCCTATGTCGGCCACGCCAAGGCGCGGCAGCGTGGCGATCGCCTCGGGTGCGTCGGGCGCCTCCTGCAGCTCGCGCAGCAGCGCCTCGCCCTGCACGAGGAGCTCGCGCTCGTCAGGCTGCAACGCGCGGTTCATCGCCGCCAAGCGCTCGGCCGAGTCGTCGTCGGAAACGCCCGGGGTCGGCACGACTTCCACAGCGGCGGTGTGGGGGTTTTCCAGGAACAGGTCCTTGCAGAGCTGCTCGAAGTACGGGCCGTCCAGCTCTTCGCGCAGCTGGGAGAACGCACGCTCGTAGCGCAAGTAGTCAAGCGCGGCGTTCTCGTCGTACAGCCAGCTCGATAGCGCGACCATGGCGTCGATCACGCCGTCAGCGTAACCCATGTCGTGCTCGCGCATCTGGAATTCCGCATGCGAAAGCGCTGCTTCGATCAGGCTCATGTCCAAGCCGGCTTCGAGCATGGCGCGCACGGCCTCGTCGACGGCTTCCGCGAGGCGCTTCCCGCCGTCGTCGATGGGCATGTTCACCTGCACCACGGCGAACGGCTGATGCAGCGCGTCCGAGACGTAGGCGCTCACGTCGTGGGCGATGCCCGCGTCGAGCAGCGCGCGCGTCAGCGGCGCCTCGTTGCTGCCGAACAGCGCGTCGAGCAAGATCTCGACAGCCATGGAACGCACGCGGTCGGAATTGTCGCCGATGACGTAGCCGCATGCCGCGCAAGCGTTTTCGGGGGCGGTGTCCATCGTGCGGCGGATGTAACCTGCCTGAACGGGCTCTTGCAAGGCGATTTCGCGCGGACGCAAAAGCTCGAGCCCTGCGGCCAGGCGCTCCTCGTCAGCGGCCTTCTGCTCGGTGGCGACGGGGGAAAGGTAGCGCTCGTCCAGGAACGCCAGCGTGCGCTCGATGTCGAGGTTGCCGTACAGGATGATGTAGCTGTTGTCGGTGCGGTAATGGCGGCGATGCTCGTCGAGGTACTCCTCGTAGGTCAGCTCGGGGATTGCCTTCGGGGTGCCGCCCGATTCGAACGCATAGCACGTGTCAGGTAGAAGGGCCGCCTGCAGTTCGTCGTACAGCACCGAGCTCGCGTCGGACAGGGCGCCTTTCATCTCGTTGAACACGACGCCGTTGTGAATCAGGACGGTTTGGTCGGCGGGCAGCTCGGCCGCGTTCGCATCGGAGCCGTCGGCGGCGTGCAGCTCGTAGTGCCAGCCTTCCTGCTCGAAGATCTGGCGCTTCACGTAAATGTTCGGGTGGAACACGGCGTCGAGGTACACGTCCATGAGGTTGAACAGGTCTTGCTCGTTTGTCGACGCCACGGGGTAGAGCGTCTTGTCGGCGAACGTCATCGCGTTCAAGAACGTCTGCATCGAGCCCTTCAGCAAGTCGACGAACGGCTCCTTCACCGGGAAACGCCGCGACCCGCACAGCACCGAGTGCTCGAGGATGTGGAAGACGCCCGTGTCGTCTTTGGGCGGGGTGCGGAAACCGATGGCGAACGACTTGTTGTTGTCGTCGTTTGCCAAGTACAGCAGCCGTGCGCCCGATGCCTCGTGGCGTCCGACATAGGCCACGCCGTCAATTTCGGGCAGGTCCTCGCGCGTGCCGATGGTGAAGCCATGGCACGTGGTTCCGATGTTCAATTCCATGTGATGCCTTTCATCGTTTAGAATCGCATGTGTCGTTTGTCACTTTAACACGCGCGCGGAGGTCGAAGATGGCGCAGGGCGAAGGCTTCAAGCACATAACGGTAACGGCTGCCGATGAAGACGACGTGGTCATCGTCGCGGGCGCCACGCAGGAGGATGATTCCGAGTCCGAAGAATCCGTAGGGGCGCGATTCATCGCGCCCGTCCCCGAACCAGAGCCAGAGCCCGCCCCTGCTGAAGAGCCGAAACAGCAGCCCAAGCCCAAGCCGGCTGCAAAGTCCGCTGCAAAGCCCGCCCGCAAAGACGACTACCGCGAGACCACGCTCGAAGACCTCGAGGGCAAGCCCATGCCCTTCGCCCAGAAGGTCACCATCATTGCGGCTATCGTCTGCATAATCGGTGCAGTAATCTACTACTTCGCCTTCATGCGGTAAAATCATCGAAACCATTTTCACGCCCTCGGCGTATCGGCGGGGCAACGGGGAGGATGTAAACGATGACCAACCGCAGGATGCAAGACTCCGATTATATATACGATCCCGATGACGACCTTATCGGCCTGACGAGCGCGTTCCCGGCAGTTAAGGGCCCTCAGTCCGTCGAATACGACAAGGGCGACGATGCCATCGGCCTGACGGGCGCATTCGCCCCCATTCCCGACCAGGATGAACCGCACGCTTGGGATGAAGCGGGCAAATGGAAGGACTTCGACTGGGATTCGTACAAGAGCGCCGAGGAAAGCGAACCCGCCGAAGGCGAGCTTGCTGAAGGCCGGCAGGCTGAGGGAAAGCCCGCTGAAGCAGAGGCCGCTCCGGCCGAGGAGGCGGATGCCGCGCCCGAAGGTGAAACCACCACGGGCTCTGCGGCCGAAACGAAGCCGGCTCCGGCAAGCGCCGGCGCATCTGGCTCTTCGCGCGGTCGCCATGCCGCGCCCGATGCCTCCATGTCGCCGCGTATGCAGAAGGCCCGCAAGACGCGCCGTGCGCTCATCGTCGTGGTCATCTTGCTCATCATCGCCATCATCGCGGTCGGGTTCTTCATGTTCCGCACGTTCTCGAACAGCCAGGAGGAAGCCGCCCATCAGGCGCAAGAGCAAGTCGAAACGCCCAAAGACGAGCAGGACATCGCAGATTCGACGACCGACAATGCCGGCGATGCGCAGATCAAGCTCACCGACGTTCCCAGCCTCACGTCGCTTTTCGGCATGACGTCCGACGACGCCATCAAGGCCATCGGCCATGGCGCCATGGTGTCGGCCAGCCGCGAGGTCAACGAAGAGGGCAACCCGATCAAGACGAATTTGAACGTGTCGCTCAACGACGAGCCATACGATTCCAAGACCGGCGTTCCCACGGTGTACCTCGGCCTTAACCAGGATGGCAAGGTCGTGCAGGTGGGTTACTCGGCTTCTGCCGGGGCGCTCGGGTTCGGGTCGCTCAGCTTCGCCGACGCCGTGAACAACGAGCACGTCATCGAGAAGACCTTGGCGAAGATCGGCGTGACCGTTCCCGAAGGGTCGGCTGTGCTACCCGCCGACAAGAAGGAATATTCCACCTACGCCGATGACAAGACGACTGTCACGCGCGAGCGCTGCTCGTTCGAAGGCGATGTAGATGTGAACGGCACGCCGTGCGCGTGGTCTGCCGTGCTGTCCTACGACTACACGACGCAGATCGTCACGGGCAATCTTTCGGATACCGTGCGTGTCATCTACGTGTACGTTACCCAGAAATAATCAATTTCCTCCGAGGATATTGATTATTTCATTGGCGTAGCAGGCAAAAGCGCAGCAATTGTGCGGCTATGCTAGAATAATCCGCTGGTATTCGTCGAATCGGGGCTCGGCGCTTAAGCCCGCTGTCCCTTGAACGGAAAGGTTTGTTATGTCAGGGCATTCAAAGTGGGCAACAACCAAGCATCGCAAAGCCGCGCAGGACTCGAAGCGCTCGGCGCTGTTCAGCAAGCTGTCCCGTAACATCACGGTGGCGGCCAAGGAAGGCGGCGATCCGAACCCCGAGAACAACGCCTCGCTGGCTGCGGCAATCGAGAAGGCCAAGGGCTATTCGCTGCCGAAGGACAAGATCAAGACGGCCATCGACAAGGCGTTCGGCTCCGGCAAGGATGCCGCGAACTACGAAACGGTCACCTACGAAGGCTACGGCCCGGCGGGCATCGGCATCTTCTGCGAGGCCCTGACCGACAACCGCAACCGCACCGCCGCCGACGTGCGCGCCGCGTTCAACCATCATGGCGGCAACCTGGCCACGTCGGGCGCCGTTGCGTTCCAGTTCGACCGCAAGGGCCAGATCATGATCCCGAAGATCATCGAGGGCGACGGCAAGAAGGTGGCCGACCGTCCGAACGGCGCTGCCGGCGATGCCGACGAGTTCGAGATGATGCTGCTCGAGGTTGGCGCCGACGATTACGAGGACGCCGATGACGAGTGGATCGTCTACACCGGCGCCACCGACCTCATGGCCGTGAAGAAGGCCATCGAGGAAGCCGGCGTGGAGACGAAGGGCGCCGAGCTCACCATGGTCCCGCAGAACCCCGCCGAGGTGTCGGTCGTCGACGCCAAGAAGGTCATGCGCCTGATCGATCGCCTCGAAGAGCTCGAGGACTTGCAGAACGTCTATCACACCATGGACATCACCGACGAAATCGCCGCCGCTCTCGAAGAGGAATAGCGACAACGCCGACATATCGCTTGCACGGGGCACGCCGCGGCGTGCCCCTTCTGTTTGCGATGAGCGCGAATCAAGCACCTCGGAGGAAATTGATTATTGTTGCGCTATGCGGCAATAATCAATTTCCTCCGATGTGCTTGATTCGCGCCAGCTATCAGGTATCGGCATAACCGAACGCCGAAGAGTGGCGTTGGCGTGGTCACCTTTCATTCATCCGCAACTACAATGGTCGTGATTTCTCAGATGAAAGGATGCGCCATGGGTTCTTTGGAAAACGTGTTGGCAGGTGGGGAATACCTGCTGTTCGATGGCGGTTTGGGCACGATGCTGCAGCGTGAGGGCCTCTTGAAGGAAGGGTTGCTGCCCGATTTGCTGTGTCTGACCGACGCGCCGGCCGTCACGGCGATTCACCGCGCATACGTCGAGGCCGGAAGCCAAGTTGTGACCACGAACACGTTCGGCTCGAACGCGCGCAAGCTCGGCGATGCGGCGACGGTCGACGAAGTGTTCGCCGCCGCCGTGAAGTGCGTGCGCGATGCCGGCGCCCAGTACGCGGCTGCCGACATCGGCCCCATCGGCGAGCTCATGTCCCCGATGGGCGAGCTCGAGTTCTCCGAAGCATACGACTTGTTCGCCGAGCAGGCGAAGGCGGCCGAGAAAGCCGGTGCCGACCTCGTCATCATCGAGACCATGGCCGACACGTTGGAAATGGTTGCGGCCGCCATCGCCGCAAAGGACTCATGCTCGCTACCCGTGTTCGCCTCCATGACGTTCACGGCGTCGGGCCGTACGTTCCTGGGTGCGGCGCCGAAGGATGCGGCGCTCATCATGGGCATACTGGGGGTCGATGCGCTAGGCGTCAACTGCTCGGCCGGTCCTGCCGACTTGCAGCCGGTCGTGGCCGAAATGCTGGAAGTCGCCCCGTGTCCGGTCATCGTGCAGGCTAACGCTGGCTTGCCCGAGGTGGTCGATGGCAAGACCGTGTACAGCCTGCCGCCCGAAGATTACGCAGCCGCGGTGCTTCCCATGGTCGAGGCAGGCGCGACCGTCATCGGCGGGTGCTGCGGAACCAATCCGACGTATATCGCTGAAGTGGCGAAACTCGTCGAAGGGCGCACGCCCACGCGCGAGCCGGTAAGCCAAGAGCACTTGCGCGAGCTTGCCGAAGCCGCCGCCGACGAGGGCGGCCGCGATGGCGAGATGCTCGAGCTCATCCTCGACGCCGACGATAGGACAGGCTTGAAGCAAGCCTTCATCGACGAATACGACGACTAGGCAACTTGAACATTACCCCTGGGATGATGTTCAAGCCTGATAAAATTCACGAGTACCCAACTTGCCTTGCGCTTGTTTGCCAGCGAAGGAGAGGAGTTCTGTGATGTCAGCTGTTTGGAAAACGATCAGGCCGGCGGTTATCGTAATCGCGGTGTTGGCCTTGCTGCTGCCCGCATCGGCTTTTGCCGCAGATGCGAACGACGCCCAATCCGAGGCGTCGTTGATTTCGGGCGGGTTGTCGGGGAGTTTGAACCTCTCCGTCGCGGCTGATGAGGAAAAAGAAGATGCCCTCGTGAGCTATAAGACGCATGTGCAGTCTTACGGCTGGCAGGAATACGTTAGCGACGGCGAGATGTCCGGCACGGAGGGGCAGTCAAAGCGCCTCGAGGCCATTCAAATCAAGCTCGACGAGTCGATTTCGGGCGGCATCACCTACCGTACGCACGTGCAGACCTACGGATGGGAAAAGGAGTGGAAGACCGACGGCGAAAAGTCGGGCACCGAAGGGGAGGCCAAGCGCCTCGAGGCCATCGAGATAAAGCTCACCGGTGAAGCCGCCGAGAAGTACGACGTGTGGTACCGCGTGCACTGCCAGCACATCGGCTGGATGGGCTGGGCCAAGAACGGTGCGAGCGCGGGCACGGCCGGCTTCGCCTATCGCCTCGAGGGCATCGAGATAAAACTGCTGCCCAAGGACTCCAAAGTTCCTGGTGACACTTCGGGTGCTTACCGCGATTCGCATGGCGACCTGTCCGGCGTTCCCGATTCGGAATCGCAGGTTCTGTACAAGACCCACGTGCAGACGTACGGCTGGCAGAACTACATGCGCGATGGCGAGATGTCCGGCACGGAGGGCCAGTCCAAGCGCCTCGAGGGCATTCAGATAAAGCTCGGCGGAGCGATTGCCGAATCGGGAAAGATTCTCTACCGCACGCACGTGCAGTCTTACGGATGGGAAGAGGACTGGAGGTCCAACGACGAGATGTCGGGCACGTCTGGCCAGTCAAAGCGCCTCGAGGCCATCCAGATAAAGCTGGATGGCGATGTGGCCGATAAGTACGACGTGTGGTACCGCGTGCACTGCCAGAAGATCGGCTGGATGGGCTGGGCCAAGAACGGTGCGAGCGCGGGCACGGCCGGCTTCGCTTACCGCCTCGAGGGCATCGAGATAAAGCTGCTGCCCAAGGGCTCCGAAGCCCCTGGCAACACCTCCGGTGCCTATCGCGACTCGAAGGGCGACTTGTCCGGCATTCCCGATGCAGAAGCCAACGTGCTCTATCGCACGTACGTGCAGGGGTATGGATGGCGCAACATCATGCGTGACGGCGAGACGGCCGGAACGACCAGCGAATCAAAGCGCGTCGAGGCTGTGAACGTGAAGCTGGGAGGGGCTGTTAAGGCTACCGGCGATATCACGTACCGCGGATACGTGCAGGGCGACGACTGGACCGACTGGGCCAAAAACGGCGAAATGTGCGGCACGAAGGACAAGGGCCTGCGCCTCGAAGCCATCGAGATCAAGCTCACCGACGATGCCGCCGAACAATACGACGTGTGGTACCGCGTGTACTGCCAGAAGCTCGGCTGGATGGGCTGGGCCAAGAACGGCGAATCGGCGGGAACGACCGGATACGGTTACCGCATCGAGGCGATGCAGGTTCAGCTGGTCGCCAAGGATGGGAAAGCGCCCGGTTCCACGGATGACGCGTTCTTGGAATACGATGCCGATTCGGTAGCATAACGTAGCGAACCCCAGAACGACATCGCCCCGTCAACGAGAGTTGGCGGGGCGATTTCTTTTCAGTCGCCAAGCGTTGCTAGATGGAATCGTTCTCGTCGCTGATGTCGTCGCCGGAGCCCTCGCCGCCAGTGGCGCCGCCTGCGTCTTCGCCACCCGCATCGCCGCCGGCGTCGCCACCGCCTGTATCTGGGACGTAGTCATCTTGTGCGGGCTCGGCGTTTCCGCCGCCGGTGTCGTAGCTGGGCTCGTCGTAGTAATAATCGTTCTGCGAGGTGTTGCCTTGCCACGAGTAATTGTTCGCATCGCCGGTCTGAGCTGGGGCGGCCTGGGCATCGGCATTCGTTTCCTCAGGCGCAGCGGCGCTCGCGCTGGCAGAAGCGGCGGCTGCGGAAGAAGCGGCGCTTGCACTCGATTCGCCAGATGCCGCGGCTGCCGACGAGCTCGATGCCGCCGTCGAGCTGGATGCCACGGCTGCCTGGCTGCTGCCGTTTCCCGATGTGAGCATGGGCACGAGGAACACGACTGCCGCAACGGCCAATGCGGCTACGACCACGATTATCCCGATAACGACAGGCAGCTTGCTCTTGCGAGCTGGCTTTTCCTGCCCGTATTCGAGGTAGTCGTACATCGTCTGCTCGTCAATTCCCATCGAAGGGTCGATGGGCGCCATGGGGGCGGTGTCTTCCGCCGATATCGCCGACTTCGCGATATCGCCAACCGAGCTTTCGCTTTCGGGCATGACCATCGTCTGGCCAAATGACGGATCGAGCTCGTACAGGTCGTTATTATTCTGAGGCACGTTCATGGTGCGGTTGCTGTTTTCCATCGTTTGAAAGAGCCGCCTTTCACAATGTGCGCGATGTCACGATGATTTTCGCACCGAATCGAGTTAGCGCAACGGTGCTCACGTGATGAACGCAAATGCAATTTTATCCGAAGCGCTTGCATATAGCAAACATATGTTCTAATATTGCTTTCATGAGTGTTGAGAGAATCATATTGGGAATCGACCCTGGCCTGGCGAACACCGGCTGGGGAATCGTTTCGCAGCGGGGCGCGCGAATGGAATGCCTGGCATACGGGTGCGTATCCACGCCGTCCCAGCTCGAGCTGTCGGTGCGCCTTGCCAAAATTCACGAGCAAATCGGCGCGGTTATCGAACGGTACGCCCCCACGTGCGTCGGCATCGAAACCGTGTGGTTCGGCCAGAACATCACGGCGGCCTTTGCAACCGGGCAGGCGCGCGGCGCGGCGCTTGTGGCGTGCGCGCAGGCGGGCCTTTCCGTCGGGGAGTTCACGCCGAAGCAGATAAAGCTTGCCGTTGTGGGCACCGGCGGCGCGGAAAAGGACCAAGTGCAATACATGGTGAAGCAGCTGTTGGGGCTCAGCGCCGTGCCGAAGCCCGATCATGCGGCCGACGCGCTGGCGGCGGCCATTTGCTACACGACTCATCAGGGGTTCGAAGGGAAGGTCTCTGCATGATCGCATTTCTCGATGGAACCGTTGCGGGGAAGACGCTCGTAAGCGCGTTCGTAAACGTCAACGGCGTGGGGTTCGAAGTCGGCATGTCTTCTTCCGGGCTGGCCAAACTGCCGCCCGTAGGCGAGCGGGTAGTGGTGCACACCTACATGCAGGTGCGCGACGACGGCATGTCGCTGTTCGGCTTCCTCTCGCTCGAGGAAAAAGCCCTGTTCGAAAAGCTCATCACGGTTTCGGGCGTGGGGCCGAAGGTGGCTTTGGCGGCCCTGTCGTCATACGCGCCCGACCAGCTGGCCGACCTCATAGCCGCGCAGGACGTCGCGGCTGTGCAGCGCATTCCCGGCATCGGCAAGAAAACGGCTTCTCGCATCATCCTGGAATTGAAGGGCTCGCTCGACGAGGGTATCGGCGGGCTGTTCGCTCAGGGCGAAACCGCTGCGAACAAGGCGCTCGAAGGAGCGAAGGAGGCCCTGCTTTCCATGGGCTTCACCACGGCCGAAATCGACTTGTCGCTGAAGGGTGCGCCCGAAGACGCCACGGAAAGCGCGCTGCTACAATACGCGTTGAAGAAACTGGGCTCGTAGGTAACGTTACGAGCGCCATCGTAGGGGCGCGATTCATCGCGCCCGCCGCCCGAAGGGCGGTTTACAGGAAAGCGAAGCGCAACAGACTTCATGCCAAATGGAATTGAAATAGAAGGCCTCATGTTCGACGCAGGCGCGCAAGCGCATGGTTCGCTTGTCGGCTCCGATGACGGCGTGCGCGATCGCACCATGTCCGCCGAACTGCAGGAAGAAGACCTCACGTTCGACCGTAGCCTGCGGCCGAAGTTCCTGAAAGACTACCTTGGCCAGGAAAAGGTCAAGGAATCGCTTGCCATCATGATCGAGGCTGCGCAAGCCCGCGGCGAAGCGGCCGACCACATCCTGTTCTCGGGCCCTCCGGGTTTGGGCAAGACCACGCTTGCCACAGTCGTCGCCAACGAGCTCGGCGCGAACATTAAAACGACGAGCGGCCCGGCCATCGAACGAACGGGCGATTTGGCCGCCATACTCACGAACCTCGAGGCGGGCGACGTTCTGTTCATCGACGAGATTCACCGCATGAACCGCATGGTCGAGGAGGTGCTGTACCCGGCGCTCGAGGATTTCGCGCTCGACATCGTCGTGGGCAAGGGGCCGGCAGCGCGCTCCATCAGGCTCGACCTGCCGCACTTCACGCTCATCGGCGCCACCACGCGCACCGGTTTGCTCACTGGTCCTCTGCGCGACCGCTTCGGCATCGCGTTCCGTTTGCAGTACTACACGCCCGAGGAGCTCGCGGCCATCGTCATGCGCTCGGCTGCCATCCTCGACGTGCGCATTGAAGAAGACGGCGCGTTGGAAATCGCGCGTCGCAGCCGCGGCACGCCGCGTTTGGCCAACCGCCTGCTGAAGCGCGTGCGCGACTGGGCGCAGGTGCGCGGCGACGGCGTCATCGACGAAGACGTGGCCGCCCAGGCGCTCGCGTTCTTCGAAGTCGACTCGCTCGGCCTCGACGCCATGGACAACCGCATCTTGGAAATGCTGGCCGTGCAGTTCGGTGGGCGTCCCGTCGGTCTTACCACGTTGGCCAGCGCCCTGTCGGAAGAGCCCGACACGCTCGAAGACGTGTACGAGCCGTTCCTCATGCAGCAAGGCCTCATGATCCGCACGCCCAAGGGCCGCCAAGCCACGGCGCGCACCTACGAGCACCTGGGCATGGTCGCACCGGAGGGGTTGTAAATGTTCGAACAAGACTACCTGATGAAGCAGTTCCTCATGTTCTTCCAGGCGCTCACGCGTTCGTGGGAGCAAATGGAGGAAGAGGAGGATCCGCAAAGCGCTGCGGACACGTTGGAAAACGCCATCAGCGTCGCCACGGAAATGGACGGTATGGCGCTGCTCACGCTCGCGCCCGAATCAATCGCCTCCATCATGCAGGTGACGGGCGTCGACCCGAACGTCGTCGAGTACATTTCCCGCAGCATGCTGCTCGAATCGGTGTATCTGAATCAGGCGGGCAACGCCGAGCTTGCAAGCATCCGTACGGCCCAAGCGCAGGCAATCGCCGATTCGTACGGGTTCGGCTTACCGGAGGATCCGTCCGATTTCGAGGCCATAACCGCCGGGCTCGAAGAAGCGGCCCTTGGCGCGAAATGAGTTTCGCGGGCTATCTGTTTTCCCCATACTGCGACCCCTTGCAAATTCTTACAAAAGAATAAATGTGGGGCATTTTTATCAAATAATGAAGTATAGTTAGCCCCGTGCCCTCGAGGTGAGGGCGAGCGTCGTTGCCATGCGGCGCGCAGCATTACCCCTCCGGTCGATGCGGAGGGAGAGAAAGAAGGACATGAAATGGCGCAAGGTACTGTGAAGTGGTTCAACCCGGAAAAAGGCTACGGCTTCATCTCCCAGGAGGGTGGCGAGGACCTGTTCGTGCACTGGAGCGAGATCCAGATGGACGGCTACAAGACGCTCGATGAGGGCGCTGCGGTCGAGTTCGAGATCACCACGGGCGACAACGGCAAGCTGCAGGCTTCCAACGTCACGAAGCTGTAATTCCGTTTGAAATACACACGTGCTGAAGAGGCGGCTCAGAAATGAGCCGCCTTGCTTTTTGCCAATGAGTAGCAGAATGAGTAGCAGGACGTTCCTGTTACTCATTTCCGCAGGACGCCCCAACCTTCGGCTCCGCCCGCCAAAATGAGTAACAGGAACGTCCTGCTACTCATTGCTGCTACTCATTGGCAAAGCCTTTGCTAAGATGAACGCAAGCGCAAAAGGAGCTAATCATGGCTGAAATCAAATGCCCGAAATGCGGAACCGTCATATCGCTCGAGCAGTCCGACCTCGATTCGGTCGTGCGCCAGGTGCGCGACGAGGAATTCGCGCGCGACTTGGCCGAGCGCGTGAAGCTGGTCGAAGCCGAGAAGGAACGCGAAATCGAGCTTGCCGAAACGAAGGCCAGCGCGGCCTTGCGCGAACGCGAACACGAAAAGGACGCCGAAATCGAGAAGCTGCGCATGCAGCTGGAATCGCAGCGCAGCGCGTTCGAAACCGAGCGAGAGCTCGCCGTCGCCCAGGCGGTCGCTTCTGTCGAGAAAGAGCGCGACGCGCTGAAAGCCTCGGTCGAGGCGAAGGCGGCCGAGAGCTTGCGCTCCGAAGCGGCGTTCAAGGAGCAGATGGAAGAGCAGGCGAAGTCGAAGGACCAGGTCATCGCCTTCCAACAAGAGGAAATCGAGCGCTTGAAGGACTTCAAGGCGCGCCTGACCACCAAGATGATCGGCGAAGAGCTCGAAGTGCATTGCGCAAACGAGTTCAACGCCATTCGCGCCACGGCGTTTCCGAACGCCACGTTCGAACGCGACACGGAATCGGTCGGCGGCACGAAGGGCGATTTCATTTACCGCGAGCTTGCCGATGATGGCACGGAAATCATCTCCATCATGTTCGAGATGAAGAACGAGGAAGAGGGCAGCCATCGCCGCACGCGCAACGAGGACCACTTCGCCAAGCTCGACAAGGACCGCACGAACAAGCAATGCGAGTACGCCGTGCTCGTGTCGATGCTCGAGCCCGAAAGCGACCTGTACAACAACGGCATTGTCGACGTGTCGTGGCAGTTCCCGAAAATGTACGTCGTTCGCCCACAGTTCTTCATTCCCATTATCTCGCTATTGCGCAACGCTGCCATGAGCTCGCTCGAATACAAGCGCGAATTGGCTCTCGTGCGCCAGCAAGACCTCGACGTCACGACCTTCGAGCGCGATCTCGACACGTTCAAGCAGGGCTTCTTCAAGAACTTCGAAGATGCTTCCAAACGCTACGACGATGCCATTGAAGGCATCAACAAGACAATCGCCTTGCTGGAAAAGATCAAGGACAACCTGACAAAATCCGAGAAGCACCTCACGGCCGCCAACAACAAGCTCGAGGGTCTCACCGTGAAGAAGCTCACGCGCAAGAACCCCACCATGAAAGCCAAGTTCGAGGCGCTCGAACAGGACGAAGAAGAATAATGAGCATCAGGACGTTCCTGCTACTCATTTTCTCCCGAAAATGAGTAGCAGGAACGCCCTGATGCTCATCCTGTCTTAGAAACCCCGACCGTTTGCAGCTCGTGTACAATAACGACGATAATTCAAGTCAGCTTGCACTATCGAACGAGGAGATGACTCAAATGGCGACATGCATGTACTGCAATTCCCAGATTCAAGACGGCCTGAAATTCTGCACGAACTGCGGCGCGGCACTGCCCGTCGAGGCCCCGGTCGAGGTGCAGGCCGAAGTGCTGCCCCAGCAGCCGTTCGCGGGCGCGAACCCGCAGCAGCCGTTCCAGCAGCCCGGCCAGCAGGGCTACCAGCAACCTGGCTTCCAACAGCCCGCCGCGCAGCCTTCGGCCAACGACAGCGGCAGCATCTGGTGGGGCGTCCTGGGCTTTCTCATTCCCCTCGTGGGCGTCATCCTGTATTTCGTATGGCGCACGAGCAAGCCGAATTGCGCCAAGGTCGCCGGAATCGGTGCCATCATCGGCTTCTGCCTGAACCTGATCCTCAACTTCGGCGTCCTCATGCAGTAGCGTTTTCTGAATGGGAAGACACACCGAGGCTTTTAGCGTTCTGGCGAACAAACGATGATTTAAAAACTGGTGTGCTCACGCGCTTCGGCTCGTGGTCCAGTTTCCATTAGTATTTATATGCTATACTGTATAGCATATAAGGAGGAGCAATGACATCAATCCAGATGAACGTGCGAATCGACGAAGAGCTTAAGACCCAAGGCGATGCAGTGTTCGCGAAGCTGGGGTACAGCCCGACTCAGGTGATACGCGCGGTGTGGGGTTATGCGGCTTCAAAGCAAAACGATCTCGAGTCTGTCGAGAAGGCCCTCGATGAAGCCATGCGGATTATCGATCCCTCAATCGGCGAGGAACAGAGCCGCCGCATTGCCGCTGCGGAAGAGGCGCTCGGTATTTTTCCTACCGTGTACGAGAAGCTGGGCATCGACGTCAATGATTTGCCCGTTCAAGATTCAGATGAATGGATAGAGCAAGCACGTTACGAGCATGCGGTCGAAAAGGGGTGGATCACCCAGAGCGAAGACTCTCAATTGAGGCCCGGCGACGATGGTTACGCCCGTTGGTTCGAAATCGCGGAGAAGATGAAGAATGGGTAAGTCGGTTCTGTGCGACGTAAATATATGGCTTGACTTCTATTTCGGCGACCGAAAGGGTCACGACATGGCTCGCCGATTGGTGCTGCAAGGACAAAAACAGGGTCTCATGTTTATGGTTCCCGCAAGTTGCCTGTCCGATTTCTTCTACATATGTCAGGCTAGTTTCAAGAAGGGCGTGCTCGAGAGGTATGGCGCAGTGAGTGACGAGCAGGGAATTGCTGCCCGTGAAGGCGCATGGGCGGCTATGGAAAGTTTGCTGCGTATCGCAACTGTCGTGGGAGCCGACATGAGCGATGCCGAGATCGCCCTGAAATTCAAGGATGTGCACAGGGATTACGAAGACGACCTCGTTATTGCCGCAGCACTGCGCGCGAAGCCGGATTGCCTGGTGACGCGCGATGCGAAGCTACAAGCCAAGTCGCCGGTTCTAGCGCTGACCGCTGAAGAGGCATGCGCGTATTACGGATTGGATGCGTAGTAGTTCGTCCTGCTGGATTCAGCATAGACTTATACTGCGCTGCTATGAGAGATTTGCAACGCTGTGACCTGCGCAGATGCGCAGACTTCACAACTGTGAACTTCCCTTTTCCGTATAGCTGCGATAGCTTTCAATATGGATAGCTCCGTGAGCTAACGGGAAAGGGGGCCACCATGAAGAAATCTCTGGCAATCGTGTTGACCTGCTCGCAGGCTTCACGGTCGAAGACAGCTGGATTGTCGGCGGTGTCGACGGAGTTATCGCCACTTGGAGGAGCTAAAGCGAACTAAATTGGGTATCATTGCGCGGTAAGGTTATAAGTTGCGGGGAAGGGAAGGCCATGAGGAAGAGAACGTTTGCAATCGTAATGATGTGCTGCGCGTTCGCGCTGACGCTGGGGCTTGTCGGCTGCGGCGGCTCGTCGGGCGGCTCGTCGTCGGGCGAGACGTCGTCGGAGGCTGCGGCTCGCGCCGAGGCGGAAGCGCAGGCGCAGGCCGCCGAGGCGCAGGCCGCGCTCGACGAGGGGCAGGGCTATTGGCTCGGAACCGGTGAGAGCGGCTACGACATGGAGAAGGCGCGCGCCGCCTTCCAGCAGGCCGCCGACCTCGGCAATGCCGAGGGTTTGTATTGGCTGGGCGTCCTTAGGAGAAACGACGTGGACGCCGACCGCTGGCAGGAGGTCATGGACTACCACCAGGAGGCCGTGGACGCTGGCTGCGCGCGCGGCCTCTGCGGCTTGGGCGACCTCTACGCGGCTGGAAACGGCGTGGATAAGGACCTGGACAAGGCCATCGAGCTCTACCAGCAGGCGATAGATGCCGGCGAGCTGTACGGATGCGTTTGCCTGGGCGGCCTCTACCAAGACGGCAAGGGCGTGGACGAGGACGGCGCGCGTGCGGCCGAGCTCTACGAGCAGGCGCTGGCCTCTGAGGACTTCAGCACGCGAAACGCCGCGCGCTGTGGCTTGGCCAGCCTGTACTTCCGAGGATATGCGGGCATCGAGGTGGACACCGCGAAGGCCGAGGAGAACTACCGCGCCGCCGCCGACGAGAACTACTATGGCGGCTGGACGGGGCTTTCCATGTTGTACTCCAACGACACCTATAGCTCGGATGTTCAGGGAACCAAAGCCGAGGACAACTATGTCGCGGCGTTCGAGTACGACGAAAAGGCGGCTGCCTGCGGCTCTCCCTACAACCTGGGCGTGGACTACGAGAACGGGTATGGCTGCGAGCAGGATTACGCGCGTGCCCTTGAGGTGTACAACCAGGCGGCTGTGAGTGGCAGGAACGCTCCCAGTGCCATGTGCGCCTTGGCGAGCGCGTACATCGAGGGCAGAGGCGTGGACGTGAACTACGAGACGGCCACCGACTGGTGCAACCGCGCCCTTGCCGCCGCCGGCCCTGGCGACGAGAAGATCGCCGAACGCGCCAACGAGCTGCTCGGGCGGATAGCGAACAACTCGTAAGCGCAGGATCGCAAACGTACGCCGGGCCAGGGATCCGTTCCCTGGCCCGGCTTTTTTGATGAGCATCAGGACGTTCCTGCTACTCATTTTCTCAAAATGAGTAGCAGGAACGTCCTGATGCTCATCATGTCCCATATGCGTTCCACCGAGGGCTGATTTTGATTGCTACAAGTACGGACACGGTTATGCGAGAGGTGCGGGTTTAGTGGGCTTCGAAGTGGTCAGACTTCCCTCGTTTGCGCAGGTGGAAATCTGGCGCAAAGAGCATGCGGCTGAGCGTGCTT
>JAFUCC010000161.1 GCA_017459925.1 Eggerthellaceae bacterium | reverse complement strand
GCGCGCAGACGATCGCGATGATGCACACGGGAATCTGGATGAGGTTGCCGGGCAGCGCCCAGGTGGCCACGTTGGTCACGTCGATGACCGAACCGTAGATGACCGAGCCCAGGCCAGCGCCGAGGTTCTGCATGAACTGCAGCATGGCCATGCCCATCGTGGCGCCCATGGCGTTCTGCGCCATGACCATCGGGGCGAGCGGGCGCATGCCGCCGCCGCCCGCGCCGCCGGCAATCGACTGCAGCGACAGGAACATGATCTATGCATGATAACAGAAGCGAAGGCACCGTATTGCGAAATCGGGCTTGGAGCAGGCGTTTTCCCAATGAGTAGCAGGACGTTCCTGTGACTCATTTTCTACGACAATGAGTCACAGGAACGTCCTGCTACTCATTGGAACAAAACCCCTGATTGAAGGCCCGGTAACGCTTCGCGCCCAATGTCCCGTTGCTGTACAATGTGCACATGCGCATGAGCATGCGAAGAGGGGTCTGACCGCTTTGGTGGAACCGAACTACGAATCTATCCTCATCACGAACGCTATAGGATTGGCGCTGCTAGCCTGCTTGCTCGTGTCCAGCTACATGACGCGCGACCGCCGCGGGCTTGACGACCGCCTGTTCACGGTCATCACGCTCACATGCGCGGGTTCGTGCATCTTCGAGCCCCTTTCGTGGTTCGCCGACGGCAACCCCGAGCCGTGGGCGTTCTTCCTGAATTACCTCGGCAATGCCTACTGCTACATCGCCTCATGCGTCACGCCCTACTTGTGGGTCCTGTACGTCGACACGCGCCTGCACAAGGGAACCACGCGCATCCGCAACTGGCACCCTGTTGTGGGCATTCCCGTGGCGATTGTCGTCCTCTTGAACATCGGCAACCTGTTCGGACAGTACATGTTCACCATCAGCGACGTCAACGTGTATTCGCGGCTTCCGCTTTCGTACATCAATTACGTTATGATGTTTGCGCAGTTCTTCTACAGCATTTGGCTGAAACACGACTACCAGCGCAAGCACGGCCGCGTGCGGTTCTTCCCCATGGCCATGTTCCTCGTGCCGATTTTCGTGGGCGCCGTGGTACAGGCGCTCATGTTCGGCGTATCGCTGGCGTGGCCTTGCGTGGCAATCGGCCTGGTCAGCATTCACATGAGCCTGCAAAACGAACTGTCCTACATCGACCCGCTCACCAACTTGTACAACCGCACCTACCTCGACGGCACGCTGAGCGTGTTCGAGCGCGAGGGCACGAAGTTCAGCGGCATCATGATCGACCTCGACCTGTTCAAGGACATCAACGACACGCTTGGCCATTCAGTCGGCGACGAGGCGCTGCAACAGGCTGCGCGGCTGATTTCCGAGAACGTGCCTGAAAACGCGCTGGTCTTGCGTTTCGCGGGCGACGAGTTCATCGTGTTGATGTCCGGATCCGGCGAGGACGAGGCCGCGCAAACGTGCCATGCCATCGAGCGGGCAGTCGAACAGTTCAACGCAACAGCCGATACGCCTTACACGTTGTCGCTTTCGATGGGCGTCAGCTCGTTCGAGCCTGGCGTCGACACGACCGACGACTTCCTGCGCCGTGCCGACGAGCGCATGTACGAGCAGAAGCGCGAGCACCACGAAGCGGCATAGCGCGTGGAACGCATACCCGGTTTCTGTTCCGCCTCTCCTATCATCGGTTTCCTTTCCACATTCTTTATCTGCGCATGCTATTATTCGGTCTCAGAAATAATCGAGAGGAGCTCGCATGCGCGACCATTCGAACCATGTGAAACTGACCCGCGAAGCGGCGATCGAGAAGCTCATCGCAGCCGCCGATTTCGCGCCCCGCACCGAAACCGTCGGGCTGCACGACGCCCACATGCGCGTGACCGCGACCGAATGCCGTTCGCGCATTGACGTGCCTAACGCGCTGTGCTCGCAGATGGATGGCATCGCGGTGCGCTTCGATGACTTCGCCGACGGCATGCCCGACACGAGCGCATGGCAGCTCGGGCGCGAATACGACTGGGCCAACACCGGCACGGCGCTGCCTGAAGGGTTCGATTGCTCCATCTGCATCGAGGCCGCGGAATTCGACGGCGGTATCGGCGTCGTTGGCGTGGGAACGGAAAACCCCGGCGAGCTGCGCATTCTGAGCACGCCTGACCGTCGCTTCGCGAACTGCCGCCAGAAGGGCGCGGATTTCCAGGCTGACCAGCTTTTGCTTCCCGCCGGCACGCGCCTGACGCCGACGAAGCTCTCTGTGCTTGCCATGTGCGGCTTCTCCGAAATAGAAGTCGTGGCCAAGCCGCGCGTCGCGTTCATTCCAACGGGCGACGAGCTGGTGGCGCCCGGCAACGAGTTGCCTGCGGGGAAAGCGTACGACAGCAACGGCGTGCTACTGGAAGGCAAGCTTCTCATGTGGGGCGCCGAACCTGTTATCTACGACTGCATCCCCGACGACTGGGACACCATTAAAGCGGCCATCCTGCGCGCATGCGAGGAGGCCGACATCGTGGCGATCAACGCCGGGTCGTCGAAGGGCTCCAAGGACTTCACGATGGAGATCCTGGAAGAGATCGGCACGGTCCTCTGCCACGAGACGAACCACGGCCCTGGCCGGCACACAAGCGCTTCGGTCGTGAACGGCACACCGGTGCTGGGGCTGTCGGGCCCGCCTTCGGGCTGCGAAATCACAGCCGATTGGTACCTGAAGCCGCTCGTCGACAGCTTCCTGTACGGCAGCGTCATCACCTTCGAGCGCGTGAAGGCCGCGTTCAGCGGCGTGGACAAGAAGGGCGGCCCGCACGGTGGTCCTGGCGGTCCCGGTGGCCCAGGCGGCCCCGGAAAGGGCAAGGGTCCGGACAAGGACTTCTTCGCCATCCGTCCTGTGACGCTTAAGCGCACCGGCGACGGCACGGTGGCAACACCTGTTGCGAACGGCATGCATCCCGACCTGCTGAAGCTCGACGACGCCGACGGCTACATCGACATGCACCCCTTTGCCTTCCGCGAACTCGCCGCGGGTGACGAGGTGACCGTCGAACTGCGCTACCCCTACACGCTGCTGTGACAAGGGTTGAACGCCCCCAGATTGAACGCTCACCCCAGGGGTGATGTTCAATTTGAAGAAGCGTTACCGCGCAAAGATG
>JAFUCC010000160.1 GCA_017459925.1 Eggerthellaceae bacterium | reverse complement strand
TACGTGGGCCTTTCGCTGGCGGCGCTGCTGGCGAGGCGCAACCGCGTGCTCGCGGTCGACGTCGTGCCTGAGAAGGTCGAGGCCATAAACGCGGGGCGCTCGCCGATCGCCGACGCCGAGATCGAGTCCGCGCTCGCCTCCGGGGAGCTCGACCTCGCGGCCACGCTCGACGGGGCGGCGGCCTACGCGGGCGCCGACCTCGTCGTCATAGCCACCCCCACGAACTACGACCCGCAGAGGAACTTCTTCGACACCTCGTACGTCGAGCAGGTGGTCGAGCTCGCGCTCGACGCGAACCCCGGGGCCGTCATGGTCGTGAAGTCGACCGTGCCGGTGGGCTACACGGCGTCGCTCTGCGAGCGCTACCCGCAGGGCCGCTTCCTCTTCAGCCCCGAGTTCCTGCGCGAGGGGCGGGCATTGTACGACAACCTGCACCCCTCCCGCATCATCGTCGGCGTGCCGTCGGAGAGCGCGTTCGCGGGCGACCTCGGGGGCTGGGCGGACAGGTTCGCGTCCCTCCTCGCGGAGGGCGCCGAGGCCGGCGGCGGGGACGCGGCCTCCTCCATCCCCAGGCTCGTCATGCGCGCCACCGAGGCCGAGGCGGTCAAGCTCTTCGCCAACACCTACCTGGCGCTGCGCGTGAGCTACTTCAACGAGCTCGACACCTACGCGGCCAGCCGCGGCCTCGACGCCGCCCAGATCATAGGCGGCGTGTGCCTCGACCCGCGCATCGGGAGCCACTACAACAACCCGAGCTTCGGCTACGGCGGCTACTGCCTGCCCAAGGACACCAAGCAGCTCCTCGCCAACTACGACAAGGTGCCGCAGAACCTGGTGGGCGCCATCGTCGACGCGAACCGCACGCGCAAGGACTTCGTCGCCGAGCAAGTCGTCGAACGGGTGACCCAACTCGTCTACGAGGGAGTGGAAAAGCCCCTCGTGGGCGTGTACCGCCTCACCATGAAGTCGGGCTCCGACAACTTCCGGGCCAGCTCGGTTCAGGGCGTCATGAAGCGCGTGAAGGCCAGGGGCATCCCCGTGCTCGTATACGAGCCGACGCTCGGAGACGCGGAGTTCTTCGGCAGCGAGGTCACCCACGACCTGGAGTCGTTCAAGGCTCGCTGCGACGTCATCGTGGCCAACCGCTGGTCAGACGAGCTTTCTGACGTCGCGGGCAAGGTGTACACGCGGGATCTGTTCAAGCGGGATTAGCAAGCGTAGCGCCAACGAGGCGGCAACGTCATCATGCACAGCGCATTTTATATATCCCCTTGAATTCAGAGTATAAAATCTCAAAGGAAGTATAAAATCTCAAAGGAAGTATAAAATCTCAAAGGAAGTATAAAATCTCAAAGGAGATCTGCAATGACTGCCGCAAGAAACCCCTTCACGCCAACGTTTGGCGTGGTGCCGCCCGTCATGGCGGGTCGCGATGAACTGCTTATGCGTATGCGAAGCGCCTTCGAGAACGGTTTAGGCGACCCGAACCTTTCCACTATCATCATCGGGGCGCGAGGCACGGGAAAAACAGCGCTGCTTTCTTGCATTGCCGATGAAGCACAGCAAGCTGGGTGGCTGGCGGTTAACGTCGTCGCCTCTGAAGGCATGCTCGAGGACATCCTTCAACGTGCCATGGAAAGCGCTTCAGAGATCGCGCCATCTGATTCTGGCCGACACATCACCGGAATAGACCTTGCGCAGATAATCGGCATTCAATGGGAGACCGACAAGCCTTATGAAGCAAACTGGCGAACGCGCATGAATGCGCTGTTTGCAGAGCTGGCATCTCACGATGTCGGATTGCTTGTAACCGTTGATGAGGTGAAGGCCTCGATTGACGAAATGCTGCAGCTTGTAAGCACCTATCAGCTATTCGTTCGCGAGGGCAAGAAGGTGGCGCTTGTCATGGCGGGCTTGCCGAAACACGTTTCAAGCCTCGTGAGCAATCAGGACGTGTCGTTTCTTCGGCGGTCGAGGCAGCATTACCTAAGCCGCATCGGCATCGCCGATGTTAAGTCGGCGTTTGCCAGGACAGTCGAATCTGCGGGAAAGACGATTTGCGCCGAGGCCTTGCAGCTGGCAGCAGACTCAATCGGGGGATTCCCGTATATGATGCAGTTGGTGGGCTACTTCACCTGGCTTGAAGCTTTCGAAAGCCTCTCGATAAACCTCGAGCATGTGAAACGCGGCGTACAGCTAGCTCGGGAAGATTTGGATTCAGGTGTGCTGAACGCAACGTACCGCGAGCTGTCCGAGGGAGATAGAACGTTTCTGCGCGCAATGCTTGCAGATGCCGAGACGAGCCGGTTGGCGAACGTGGCAAGGCGAATGGGAAAGCCAAATGGTTACGCATCGACGTACAAATCGCGTCTTGCGGATCAGGGCATCATAGAAGAGCTACCTGACGGAAGCCTGGCGTTTGCAATCCCGTTCTTCCGCGAGTACGTCGAGCGAATTAGCGCTGAACAATAGCTGTCTTCTTTGAGCCATGCATCATGGGTGCTTCTGCCAAGTTGTCAGTGGCTGCAAACGATATGAAATGATGCGATAATCGAATGGCTCGATATGTGATGAAGAGATCGGTCATAAACCATGATTGCAAAGAAGGGCGTCATGAAGCATCTTAAGCAATACGTCATTATGCAAAAGCCATTTGACCATGAGGGCTTCAAATCTTTGCATTTAAGCTGTGGCTTGTATGATGTGGACCCCTGATTCCGCACAACCCTATGCGGCGGGCGTCTTGCAAATGATAGCCTAATCCGTCAAGCCTTCTCCGTCGTCTGCTCTCGAGTCGTCGAAGTCGGAATCGTACACGGACAGCTCCAGGCAGATGCCGTCGTCGTCCGGCCCGGCTAGAATCTCTGAGGCGGTCGCCTCCCTCGCGTCCTGGTCCTTCAGGTACACCATTGCCGTGACCTTGTCCTCGGGGTCGTACGC
>JAFUCC010000041.1 GCA_017459925.1 Eggerthellaceae bacterium | reverse complement strand
GTGGAACCGATACCGGGTTTGCGTTCCACTTCGAGAAGTGGAACGCAAACCCGGTATCGGTTCCACTAACCGCATATAGCAAACGGAGGGAAGATGTCGGATACGCTCATCCTCATGCGCCATGGAAAGGCCCAGCGCCCGTCAGACGACCTACTCGACATGGAGCGTAAGCTCACCGAGGCGGGAAAGCGGTCGTTGTCGGCAACGCTGCCGTACTCGCTAGGCTTGCTATCTGCAAAGGGAACGAGCGTTCAGGTATGGTCGAGCCCCGCCGCCCGTGCCGAGCAGACGGCGCGCATCATGATGAAGGCGTGCAAACGGCATGGAGCCGATGTCGCATCCGACCTTGTATTGGTCGATGCGCTCTGGAGCCAAGATGTGGACGCGTTCTTGCAGATGGTCGGCTCGTGCGAAAGCGACGTCGTCGTCGCCGTCGGGCACAATCCCTTCATCGAAGAGGTGACGGCAAAGCTCACGGGGTCGCATATCGATTTCGCAACGGGGGGTTTCGCCGCAATCGACATGTCGAAGGAAACCGCAAGCGGGGATAACGCCTCGTACCCCGGGCGCTTGCTCTGGTTTGCCCAAGGTCCGGTATCGCAACGTTGGCGTACCGTCGTGCACATGGAACGCGTTCTCGGCGATGCAGCCGATGCGGTAAGCGAGCGTCTTGAAGCGTTTTTCGCGCAACCAGACGACATTGAAACGATGCACAAGTTCCGCGTTTCCATTCGCACGCTCCGAAGCTTGCTTGCATTCGTGGCTCCTTGGCAGGATGCTTCGCAAAACAAGTCCGTTCAGGAAGATCTGAAGCAAATCGTCTCAGAGACGTCGAGGCTTCGGGAGCTCGACGTCTTAACCGAGCAAGCGAACGCCATGGAGGGGTCGACGCTCGAACTTGTGGCGTTTTGCGCCAACGAAGCGGCGAAGGAGCGCGAGCGGGTTACGAAAACGCTGTCTTCTAAGCGCACGTCGAAGCGCTTAGAGCGCCTATCGAGCGAGCTTCACGATGTGAAATGGCGCAAGTACGTGAATGCTTCCGGTTTGGAAGAATCCGACGTGCGCCTGCGCTTCGACGAGCTTGCCGCATCGCTGAGAGAAGACCTTGCGGCGCTTGACATGTCCGATGTCGAAAAGACGCATGACGTGCGCAAGAGCGCGAAGCGCGTTCGCTACGATGCCGAAAAATTCAAAACGCTTATCGGCGATGACGCCGTCGGCATCGCTAAGGACATGACTGCGCACCAAGATAACCTCGGCGCAATATGCGACGCGCGCGTGAACATCGACATCATAAACGGCTTCGACATCGCAAGTCTTCCAGACGTAGTCGCCTGGGATCTCGCGCTTTTGCGCGCTCAAAACGAAACGTTCCTGTATACGACCCTCAGGAACGCATAACCTTCGAAAGGACGGTTCGCCATGGACGCAAACGAGAAACGCTACCTTGAGCTACTTGCCCGCTCGTTCCCGACGGCTGCGCAGGCTTCGACGGAGATCGTGAACCTGAACGCCATCTTGAACTTGCCCAAGGGAACCGAGGTCTTCGCTTCCGACATCCACGGGGAGTTCGAGGCCTTTTCCCACATCCTGCGCAATGGGTCGGGTGCAGTAAAGCTGAAGATCGAGGACGCGTTCGGGGACTCGCTTTCAGAAGAAGAGAAGCGCTCGCTCGCGACGCTCATCTACTACCCGCGCGAGAAAATGGAAATCGAGCTCGAGAAAGCCGAAGACAAGGATGCTTGGTATGCGAAGACCATCTTGCGCCTGGTGGCCGTCAGCAAGCAGTCTGCCGGCAAGTACACGCGGTCGAAGGTCCGCAAGGCACTTCCCGAAGAATATGCGTACATCATCGAGGAGCTCATGACCGAGAGCAACCTCGCGGTAGACAAGAAAGCTTATTACGACGCCATCATTCGGGCCGTCATCAGCACGGGCCAAGCGGAGCCGCTCATCGAGGCGCTCTCGAAGCTCATCATGCGACTGAGCCTCGATCACTTGCACCTCGTCGGCGATATCTACGACCGCGGTCCGGCGCCGCATCTCATCATGGACACGCTCCTGCGCTTCCATTCGCTCGACATACAGTGGGGCAATCACGACATCGTGTGGATGGGCGCCTCGCTCGGGCAACGCGGATGCATTGCGCATGTTGTGCGTAACTGTGCACGCTACGGCAACCTTTCAATTCTCGAAGACGTGTACGGCATAAACATCCTTCCGCTTGCGTCGTTCGCGTTGAGCGCATATGCCGACGATCCTTGCGTTGCCTTCGGCTTGAAGGGCAATCCGCAGCTTTCAGAGCAAGACCTCGAGCTCAACATAAAGATTCAGAAGGCTATGGCCATCATGCAGTTCAAGGTCGAGGCTCAGCTCATAGCCGAATACCCGAGCTTCGGGCTGGAAGACCGCAACTTGCTGCACCGCATCGACTTCGACAAGGGCACCGTCGTGGTCGACGGCGTCGAGTACGAGCTCGTCGACAAGGTGTTCCCAACGGTCGATCCTTCTGACCCCTACCGACTCACCGACGAGGAGGAAGAGGTCATGCAGCGCCTCGAGCTCGCATTCAAGAGTTCCGAGAAACTGCAGCGGCATATGAGGCTGTTCCTCGAAGTGGGCAGCTTGTACAAGATATCGAACGGCACGCTGCTCTTCCACGCTTGCGCGCCCTTGAACGAAGACGGCACGCTGAAGGAAGTCGACGTCTTCGGCGGGAAGTACAAGGGCCGCGCGCTTTACGATGTCCTTGAACGTTACGTCCGCGCTGGGTTCTACGGCGCGAACCCCGAAGTTCGCAAACGCGGACGCGACCTCATGTGGTGGCTGTGGCTTGGCGAGGGTTCTCCTTTGTTCGCCAAGAGCAAGATGGCGACGTTCGAGTTGTACCTCATCGCCGAAAAGGCCGCCCGAAAAGAGGTGAAGAACCCGTTCTACACGCTTCTCGACGATGAGAAGGTCGTCGCCGGAATATTCGAGGACTTCGGCATGGACCCTGCCACTTCGCGTATCGTGTGCGGTCATGTCCCCGTGAAAGTGAAAGACGGCGAGGACCCTGTGAAATGCGGTGGGAAGGTGCTTTGCATCGACGGCGGTTTCTCACGTGCGTACCAGCCCACGACGGGAATCGCCGGCTTCACGCTCATCTCGAATTCGTACGGCTTCATCCTTGCGGCTCACGAGCCGCTTGAATCGGCGCGCGCTGCCGTCGAAAACGAGCTCGACATTCACTCGTCGCAACGCGTCGTGCAGATGGTGGGGGAGCGCACGCTCGTCGCCGATACCGACACCGGCGCTCGCCTGAAGGAGCAAATCGCCGACCTCGAGAAGCTCCTCGACGCCTATCGACAGGGAATAATTCCAGAGGGCTTGAAGTAATGAGTAGCAGGACGTTCCTGCTACTCATTTTCGCAGAACGCCTCTGCTGCTTCGCTTACTCAAAATGAGTAGCAGGAACGTCCTGCTACTCATTTCAATAAAAAGGCCGGCTCCAATGGAGCCGGCCTTTTGCATGAGACGGGTCGGTCGATTTACGCCTTGTTGCGCTTGAGGTCGTAGTCGATGTAGTTGATGTGCGTCTCGAGGTACTCTTCGAGGCCGCGCTCGCCGTCTTCGCCGCCGATGCCCGAACCGCGGACGCCCTGGTGGAAGCCCTGGAAGGCTTCGAAGTGCTCGCGGTTGACGTACGTCTCGCCGAACTTGATCTCGTTCATGGCGCGCATGACGGTATCGTAGTCGGTGGTGAAGATGGAGCTCGTCAGGCCGAACTCGCAGTCATTGGCCATCTCGATGGCCTCGTCAAGCGTCTCGAACGTCGTGATGGGCAGCACCGGGCCGAAGATCTCCTCGACCATGACGCGGCTCTCGTGCTTGACGCCCGTGATGACCGTCGGCTCGAAGAAGTAGCCCTTGCCGTCGACCGTGACGGCGTTGCCGCCGCACTCGATCTTCGCGCCTTCGTCGATGGCGCTCTGGACGAGCTCGATGACGTGCTCCTGCTGGTTCTTGTTGACCATCGGGCCCATGTCGAACGTGCCGCCGAGGGCGGGGCCGTACGTGACCTTCTTCATGCGTTCGACGATCTTGGCGATGAACTCGTCGGCAATGCCGGACTGCACGTACACGCGCTCGGCTGCGTTGCAGACCTGACCGGAGTTGTACACGCGCGAGTTGACGACATGCTCGACCGTCTCGTCGAGCTTGCAGTCGTTCATGACGATGACCGGAGCCTTGCCGCCAAGCTCGAGGGAGACCTTGGTGACGTTCTCGGCAGCGGCCTTCATGATCTTCTTGCCGACGGCCGTCGAGCCGGTGATGGTGACGATGCCGAGTTTCGGGTTGCTGGCAAGCGCGTTGCCGGCGACGGCACCGGAGCCGGTGATGACGTTGATGACGCCCTTGGGCAGGCTCGACTTCTCGACCAGCTTGGCGAACTCGTACGCGCCGTTCGGGCAGTCAGACGAGGCCTTCAGCACGACCGTGCAGCCGGCGATGAGGGCCGGGGCGACCTTGCGGCCGATGAGGAACAGAGGGAAGTTCCACGGCATGATCTGACCTGCGACGCCGATGGGCATCTTGTACAGCAAGATGTTCTCGTTCGGGCGGTCGGAAGTGATGATTTCGCCCTTGATGTGGCGGGCCATCGCGGCGAAGTACTGGATGTACGCAGCCAGCCAGCCGGCTTCGTCGGTGGACTGGGCGATGGGCTTGCCCATTTCCTCGGACGTGGCGCGCGCCAGGACGTCGGCGTTTTCCTTCACGAGCTCGACGAGCTCCATCAGGTAGCCGGCGCGCTCGATGGCGGGGACCTTCTCCCAGGACTTCTGAGCCTCGAAGGCCGCGTCGACCGCGGCGGCAACGTCTTCCTCGGTTGCCATCGGGAAGCGGCCGATCACTTCCTCGGTAGCGGGGTTGATGTTGTCACGCATCTCCCTATCGCCGTTGTCGAGGAACTCGCCGTTGATGAAAAGCTGGACTTCTTTCATGCACAACCTCCTAGGCTCGTTTGCGGGCTAACCCGCTCCAATGGCGTGAGGCAGGGCGCTTGCCGCGCTCTCTTCACTTAATGACCATTCTAGCCATTATTCTCCGTTCGATTCATAGCATTTTGAAAATGGGCCGTAAGGTGGTTGATGTCACTCGCGCTTGAAATGGCCTAAACGCTAACCCGTGTGCGCGTTCCCCGAATACTTCTTGTATTGAAATTGCCCGATGACGTACTATCGATTCCGTACTTGAAGATCATGTCATGAAGGGGAGATGTCATGTTCCAAGCACTACTCGATCCCGTAATGGGAAACCTCGGTTTATCTGCTCTCGTCGCCTGCATTCCGCTCGTCGCGTTCTTCATCATGCTGCTGGGCGTGAAGGCGAAGGCGCACATTTCCGCCGTGGTCGCGCTCGTGGTCGCGCTCATCGTGGCCATCATCGGGTTCCAGATGCCCGCTGACTTGGCTCTCGTTTCGGCGACGCAGGGTGCTGCGTTCGGCGCGTTCCCCATCGTGTACATCATCTGCATGGCCGTATGGTTCTACGAAGTCACGGTCGTATCTGGCCGCTCGGAAGACCTGCGCAAGTTCTTCGACCAGGTTGGCGGCGGCGACATCCGCATCCAGGCCATGATGATCGCGTTCTGCTTCGGCGGCCTGCTCGAGGCGCTTGCCGGCTTCGGCGCGCCGATTGCCGTCACGGCAACCATGATCCTCGCCCTTGGCGTCAAGCCGAAGAAGGCCGCGCTTGCCGTCTTGCTCGCGAATACGGCACCCGTTGCCTACGGCGCCGTGGCAACTCCCATCACCACAGCTGGCAACATGGTTGCAAACGTCACGGGCGATGCAGCCGGTACCGCCGCTCATGTTGCGGCGATCGTCGGCTACCAGGCCCCCGTCTTCGCCATGTTCGTGCCCTTCATCCTCGTCGTTATCCTCGACGGCAAGCAGGGTGCGAAAGATTGCTGGTTGCCCGCGTTCGTGGTGGGCATTTCGTTCGCCATCACGCAGTGGTGGTGTTCGAACCACTTCGCCTACGAGCTGACCGACGTCATTGCTTCCCTCGTCGGACTCGCCGCCATCGTCGTGTTCATGCGCTTCTGGAAGCCCAAGGGCGTCGACGGCGTGCGCGAGCGCTTCGGCTTGCCGCCCATGGCCGAGTCCGAGCAGTCCGACCTGAACGCAGGCCGCACGTTCATGGCTCTCGTGCCGTACCTCATCGTCGTGGTCGTCTTCGGCGTGTGCAAGCTTGGCATCCCCGGCATCCTCGCCCAGACCGACATCAAGATTCCGTGGCCGCTCATTTCCGGCGGCGCTATCCTCAGCGCGGCTGGCTCCGACCCAGGAACCACGTTCAACCTGAACCTGCTCTCGACACCCGGCACGATGCTGCTCGCCGCCGGCCTCATCACGGCGCTCGTGTATACGCTCAACACCGAGAACGGACGTTACAGCATGACGATGGGCGCCGCAATCAAGGCCATCGGCTCGACCTTCTACCGCATGCGCTTCTCGGCGCTGACCATCGTGCTCGTTCTTTCGCTTGCGTACGTCATGAACTTCAGCGGTCAGACCATCTCGATTGGCGATTTCCTGTCAGGTTCTGGCCCGGTGTTTCCCGCCATATCACCCGTGCTCGGCTGGGTAGGCACGGCGGTTACCGGTTCCGACACGAGCGCTAACGCCCTCTTCGCCGGTCTGCAGTATTCCGCAGCGCTCAGCAATCCGGCGCTTTCCGGCGTCACGCCCGACCTGTTCCTGGCGGCCAACACCATGGGTGGCGTCGTCGGCAAGATGATCAGCCCGCAGTCGCTGGCCATCGCCGCCGTCGCCACGCAGGAGCGCGAAGCCGACATCATGAAGAACGTCCTCCCGTGGTCGATCGCGTTCCTCGTCGGCACGTGCATACTCGTCGCTTTGCAGGCATCGGTGCTTACGTTCATATTGCCGTAAAAATTGAACATTATCCCTGGGGTAATGTTCAATTTTGCTCTAAATCTATCGGCAATGTGGAACTCATACCCGGTATCTGTTCCACCTTTTGCACGGTATAATTCAACCTAGTTTCAAGGGGACATCCGTAATGAGAGAGAGGGGTCACATGAAGGTGGCGTTTTTCCCGGGTTGCATGGTGGACATGATTTACCCGGAAGTCGGCATCGCGGCTGTTAACGTGCTCGAACGTCTCGGGTGCGAAGTCGAGATGCCCGAAGAGCAGGTGTGCTGCGCGCAAGGCCTCATCAATTCGGGTTACACGAAGGAAATGATCCCTGCCGCCAAGATGATCGTCGATGCGTACGAGACGAGCGAGTACCAGACCATCGTGTCGCTTACCGGTTCGTGCATGAACGCCATCGTGAACGATTACCCGGTGCTGTTCAAGGATGATCCGGTCTATCTCAGGCGCACGGCCCTGCTGAAAGAGCGCTTCTTCGAGTTCACCGACTTCATCGTGAACGTGCTCGGCAAGGAAGACGTGGGCGCGAGCTTCCACGATACGGTCACGTATCACAAGAGCTGCCACATGACGCGTCTGCTCGGCATCAAGGAGCCGCCGCTGAAGCTGCTCGAGAACGTCGACGGGCTCGAATACATCGAGATGGCGCATGCCGACCGCTGCTGCGGGTTCGGCGGCACGTTCTCGTTCAAGCAACCCGTCATTGCGGGCGAAATCGTCTACGAGAAGTGCCAGACCATCATCGACACGGGCGCCAACGTCATCTGCGGCGCCGACGTGCCGTGCCTGCTGAACATCAAGGGCGCTCTCGGCCGCATGAAGGCCGATGGCAGGCTCGACCGCGATATCCGCGTCATGCACATCGCCCAGATCCTCGATTCTAAGGAGTAGCCATGGCGATTCTGTACAACACAGAGGCAACGCTCGCCGAGCGCGTTGACGAATGCCTCCAGGACGACTTCAAGCATAACGCCATCAAGAACGCGCAGGAGGCGTTTTACGTCAGCCGCGGCAAGCTCGTCGAGGAGATGGGCGACGGCTGGCAGCAGCTGCGCATGCATGCTATGGAAGTTCGCAATCATGTCACGGAAAACCTCGATTACTACGTGAAGCAGTTCGCGGAAAACGCCGAGGCCAACGGCTGCATCATGCACTACGCGCCGACGGGCGACGATGCGCTGTGGGAAGTCCTCGATATCTTCGAGAAGCACGGCGCCGCGTATGCAGTTAAGTCGAAGAGCATGATGACCGAGGAAGTCGGCTTGAACGAAATCCTCGAGGAAACGGGCATCAAGATCGTCGAGACCGACTGCGCCGAGAACATCCTGCAGACGGCCGAATCGAAGCCCTCGCACATCGTGGTTCCGGCCCTGCACTTCAACCGAGATGCAATCGCCGAAATCTACCGCGAGAAGCGCGGGTACACCGGCTCGAACGTCCCCGAGGAAATCACGCATTTCCTGCGCAAGATCCTGCGCCACGAGTTCATGGAAGCCGAAGTCGGCATCCGCGGCTGCAACTTCGCCGTCGCCAGCACCGGGTCGGTCACACTCGTCACGAACGAGGGCAACGGCCGCATGGTCGATTCGTTCCCGAAGGTCCAGATTGTCTTCGTGGGCATCGACCGCATCGTTCCCGACCTCGAGTCGCTCGACACCATGATGGCGCTTCTGCCGCGCAGCGCGGTCGGCGCCAAGATGACTGCGTACTTCTCGCTCGACAGCGGCCCGCGCGGCGCCGGCGAAATCGACGGCCCCGAGGAGGTCCACATCATCTTCATGGACAACGGGCGTCATGAGCTTGCCAACAGCGAGTTCTCCGACATGCTGCGCTGCATGCGCTGCGGCGCTTGCCTGAACATCTGCCCTGTGTACCGTCACATCACGGGTCACGGCTACGGTTCCATTTACCCCGGGCCCATGGGCTTGGTCCTCACGCCCGGCCTTGTCGGTTACGACGACATCGACAACATGGTCTTCGCGTGCTCGCTGTGCGGTGCGTGCACCGAGCATTGCCCTGTCAGCATCCCCATCCACGACTTAGTGCGCCAACACCGCATAAACATCGTTGACGAAGGAAAGAACCACGCCATCGAAGTGCCGATTTTCAAGGCCCTCGGCCTGTTCTGGTCGAACCGCCCGGTGTACATGGCCGGCATGACGCTCGGCCCTCCGATCATGAAGGCGCTCGCCCATGGCGGGCAGGCGCTCGATGCAAGCAGCGCTTGGATTCCCGTCGTGAAGGGCTGGACATCAACCCGCGATTTCGACGTCCTCTCGTCGACGCGCTTCCGCACCTGGTTCAAGGCGCATAAGGAAGTGCAGAACAACCAGAAAGGCGGTGAGCAGTAATGGCCTTGGGTAACAAGACTTTGAACGACCTTGTTTCTCCGATTTCCGCACAGCTCGGGCATGCGGGCGTTGCCGAGAAGGTCGACATGCCCGAATGGGAGTTCAAGGCGCAACGCGTGACTGACGGCCTGTCTCACGAGCAGCTGGTCGACATGTTCCAAGCCGAAGCCGAGAAAGTTCGCGTTAAGGTGAGTCGTTGCTCCGCTGCCGACCTTGCAACCTGCATCGGCGATATCGTGCGCGAGGGCGTTCCTGGAACAGGCGAGGAGTGCGAAGTGGTTTGCGCAACAGACGAGCGCTTCGAACAAGCAGGGCTCTACGACGCGCTGAAGCGCCGCAAGCTCGTCTCGAAGGTCACGGTTTGGGATCCCGAGGCGGGCGATGCCAACGTCGATGCGGCGCTCGTTGCGACATATGGCGTGACGTACACGACGGGCGGCATTGCGGAAACGGCTACGGTCATGCAGCCCACGAGCCCGAAGTGCGGGCGTGCGGTGAGCCTCCTTCCGCTCGTTCACATTGCCGTCGTGGATGCGTCATCCATCGTCGCCACCATGTACGACGTCATGAAGGGGTACGAGGAGTCAGGCGAGAAGCTCCCGTCGCAGGTGTGCTTCATAAGCGGTCCGTCAGCTACGGCAGACATCGAGCTCGTGCGCGTTGAAGGCGTCCACGGTCCGATGTACGTGCATTACGTGATCGTGGAATAGTTAGTTAATTCCTGACATTGAAATGCCCGGCGCAATAAGCGTCGGGCATTTTTTACGTAAATGAGTAGCAGGACGTTCCTCCTACTCATTTTC
>JAFUCC010000159.1 GCA_017459925.1 Eggerthellaceae bacterium | reverse complement strand
CAGGCGGGCGCGATGAATCGCGCCCCTACGAAAAATCGCCCACTCCTCGAGCCGCAATAATACATGAAAAAGCGGCCCGAAAATCGGGCCGCTTTCCTAGCGTTGCAACCTGTCGGCGAGCGCGCTTATTCAGCGGCTTCCTCGGTGGCCTCGGCAGCTTCCTCGACAACCTCAGCGGCCTCTTCCACGGTCTCGGCGGCTTCTTCCACAGCCTCTTCGGCAGCCTCGACGGCTTCCTCGGCGGCAGCTTCAGCGCCCTCGGCCTCGTCCTCGGTGCGACGCGGCTTGCGGGCCGGGCGCTCCTCGACGACCACGGACTCGTCGACTTCGATGTCGATGCCGAGCTCGGCAGCAGCGGCCTTCATCGAAAGGCTGATGCGACGACGCTCGGGGTTGATCTCCATGACCTTCACCTTCACGGTGTCGCCCACCTTGACGACCTGCGCAGGCGTCTCGATGTGGCGCGGAGCCATCTCGGAGATGTGCACCAGTCCCTCGGTGGCCTCGCCCAGCTGCACGAAGGCGCCGAACGGGACGATCTTGGTGACGGTGCCGTCGACGATGGTGCCGACCGGATAAGCCTCGACCAGCTTGATCCACGGATCGGGCTGGGTCTGCTTCAGGCCGAGCGAGATGCGCTCGCGGTTCAGATCGACGTCGAGCACCTCGACCTCGACTTCCTGGCCGACCTTGACGACCTCGGAAGGATGGTTGACATGGTTCCAGGACAGCTCGGAGATGTGCACCAGGCCGTCGATGCCGCCGAGGTCGACGAACGCGCCGAAGTCGACGATGCTGGAAACGGTGCCCTTCAGGCGCATGCCCTTCGACAGCTTGGCCAGGATTTCGGCGCGCTCGTTCTTGCGGCCTTCCTCCAGCAGCACGCGGCGGGACAGCACGACGTTGTTGCGGTTGCGGTCCATCTCGATGATGCGGGCCTCGAGCTCGGTGTTGAGGTACATGTCGAGGTCCTTGACGCGGCGCAGGTCGACGAGCGACGCAGGCAGGAAGCCGCGCAGCCCGATGTCGATGATGAGGCCGCCCTTGACGACTTCGATGACCTCGCCGACGACCGGCTCGCCAGCCTTGAACTTCTCTTCCACGGCGATCCAGGAGCGCTCGTACTCGGCGCGCTTCTTCGACAGGATCAGGCGGCCGTCCTTGTCTTCCTTCTGCAGGACCAGGGCCTCGATCTCGTCGCCGACCTGCACGAGGTCAGCCGGATCGGCGTCCTTGCGGATGGACAGCTCGCGCGCCGGAATGACGCCCTCGGACTTGAATCCGATGTCGACCAGCACCTCGTCGCGCTCGATCTTCACGATCGTGCCGTTGACGAGATCGCCCTCGTCAAACTCGGTCAGAGTGCCATCGATCATCTGCTCCATCTGCTCATCGGAGATGTCGCTGAAGTCGATGACATCGGGGTTTTTGATTTCGGTCATAACGGACCCCTTTCGTCTCGGGGACCCGTCAACATGAATGGAAGGCAGTTCACCATGTTCGCTTCGCTGAAGCTCGCGTTTTGGGCCGCGTTACAAACATGTCTCGGGGGCCAATATTTACTTACTCGCAGGTTTTCCTGCAAGCTTGTGAAGTATAGCATGCTGAAATGGAGTGCAGATTGAAGAGGTTCGCGCCTGCGCCGTTCCTACATATCGAAGGCTGCTGTGTAGTATCATTGAGCGACTTTGAGGAAAGGAAGCGCCCATGTCGTTGTCGTTTGTGCCGGTGAAATCGAAGGTCGATCAGCAGCTGCTCGCGAAGATCGCGGGCGAGATTTGGCGCGGGTACTGGCCGAGCATCATCGGCGAGGAGCAGACCGAGTACATGATCGAGCAGTTCCAAAGCTTCAAAGCCATTAAGAAGTACATGGCCAAGCACGACTACGAGTACTGGTTCCTCGTGGCGACCGAAGGCGACGAGGACGGTCTGGAAAAGAGCATCGTCGGCTTCACGGGCGGGCGTAGCGAGGACAGCGGCAACCGCTTCTTCATCTCGAAGGTGTACCTGTTCCCCGAGGCGCGCGGCCACGGCTATGCGCGCCGCGTCATGGAATTCTACGAGGACCTGTGCTTCGTGCGCGGCCACGAGGCCATGTACCTGACCGTGAACAAGCAGAATGAACTGGGCATCCGCGCCTACAAGGGCATCGGCTTCGAGACGATCGATTCGGTGGAAACCGACATCGGCCACGGCTTCATCATGGACGACTACGTCATGGAATTGAGGTTCTGATGAAAGAGATGCCAGCTAACCAGCTCGACCCGCGTGTGAAAGCCGTCTGGCGCATCAACGACGCGCTGTGGATTACGGTCATCGGCCTTTTCGCAGGGTTCTGCCTTGCGCCCATCATGATGATTCCGAGCGTGGGAACCTGGCCGCTCGCCGTGTTCGCCATCGTCATGGTGGCGGTGTACATCGTGTGGCTTGTCGTGTTGCCGCCCATCCGCTACGCGCGGTGGCGCTACGAGGTGTCGGAAGATTACCTCGACATCGCGAAGGGCATCATTTGGCGCAAGCGCTACACCATCCCGTTCATCCGCGTGCAGAACACCGACACGCGCCAAGGACCCATCCTGCGCATGTTCAAGCTGGCGTCCGTCACGGTTTCGACAGCCGCAAAGGAACACGAGATTCCCGGCCTGGAATTCGAGACCGCCGAGCAGCTGCGTGACCGTGCCGCCGAGCTGGCCCGCCTCGCCCGCGAGGACGTGTAGCCATGCAGTTAAACGAACAGCAGAATGAGTTGCAGGACGTTCCTCTGACTCATTTCTCCGAGGCTTTGCCGGAAAACCCCAACCTCGACGAAAATGAGTCGGAGGAACGTCCTGCTACTCATTCGCCTTTCCGTGCTACCTTCCAGACGGGGCGCCACTACAAGGTGCACAAGTCGTATATCTGGGTTGCGCCGATCGTAGCGTTTTTCGCAGTGGTGTTCCTCACGCTCATCAACGGCATGCAGGGATGGGTGGAGTTGGCGATGGCCATCCAACGAGGCGACATTGCCGTGAACCCGCTGCTCGTCATCGGGGTTGCCGTGCTGAGCGTCGTCGTGTTCGCCGGCCTGCTCGTCGGCTTGTACGCGCTGGCGTGGAAGAACATGTCGTACGTGTTCGACGAGCGCGAATTCAGCTATTACTCGGGCATCATCACCAAACGCCGCGTGCACGTGCCGTACGCGCGCGTGCAGTCGGTGAACCACCGCGCGTCGATCATTCAGCGCGTTTTCGGCGTGTGCACGGTGACGATCGATTCAGCCGGCGGCTCGTCGAACAAGGGCGTGCGCGTGCCCTACCTGCGGCTGGAGACGGCCGAACGCCTTCGCGCCGAGCTGTTCATGCGCAAGGCCGCCGTGGCGGTAGGCGTCGAGAACGCTCTCGTATACGTCCCGGAAGCCGATACCGACTCGCCCGAGGGAATGCGTGCGGAAGCTTCGCGTGTGGCTCAGCAACGCGCGCAGGCTCCCGTTGCGCCTGGCGCGCCTGTGCCGCCGGTTGCGCCGGCAGCTGCAGCTGTCCCTTCAATGTGGGTTTGCCCGCAATGCGGGGCAACCAACTCTGTGAACTTCTGCGGCAACTGCGGCACGCCCGCACCTGCAGCCACCCAGGCGAACGCGCTCGACACGACGATGGGCGTTGTGGGCGACTGGCGGGGCGTGTACGGCGGTGCGGAATCGTTTGGCGAAGAGCCCGTCACGCACGAATTCGGCTTGTCGAACCACGAGCTTCTGCTGACGACCATCTCGCACGACACGCCCCTTTCGGTTGCGCTCATCGTGGGGCTTTCGATGGTGGTAACGTTCGCGCTCGTACTGCTCGTGCAAGACGAAGTCGCAGTGACGCTTGCGCGCATCGCGTTCCCGATAGTCGTAGGCATCACGGTTGTTTCCTGGGCATTCGGCCTGCTGACCGTACTGTTCTCGTACGGCAACTTCCGGGCCCGCCGCCGCGGTTCGCGCATCGAGGTGGAACGCGGCCTGCTTGCGCGCGAGTTCAGCGGCATCGACATCGAACGCGTGCAGTCTGTCGAGATCCGCCAGTCGCTCATTCGCCGGCTCATCGGGTACTGCGAAGTGTCGCTTGGGCGCATCGATGCAGCAGGCGAGCAGAACAAGGGCAACAACAACTCGAAGGCGAACACGAAGGGCCTGGTCATTCACCCGTTCGTGAAAGTCGATCGCGTCGACGAGATCATCGACGGCCTGGCACCCGAGCTTACTGACCGTCCGCGCCGTTCCGAATGCGTGCAGCTTCCCAAGCCAGCGTTGCGCCGCGCGTTGCTGCGCCGCTGCCTCTGGTTCAACTGGGTGCTGTGGGCCGGTGTTGCAATCGGCGTCTTGTGGGGCGTGTTGGCGGTGCTGGAAAACACCGGCGCCATTCGGTTCGCCAGCACTTCGGCGCACGCACAGTACGATTCGTTCATGACGGGCTCGCTCGTGCTGGTCATTGTCGTGTGCGCAGCTATCACCATCGGTCGCGGCGTGGGCGCGGTGCTGTGGTCACGCCATTCGGGCTACACGTGGAACCGCAAGTACGCGCTCGTGCACAACGACGGGCTTTCCACGGAAACGAGCATCATTCCGCGCCAGAAGATTCAATCGGCATCGACGCGCAGCAACCCCTTCCAACGCCGACTGTCGCTTGTGACTTTGCGGGCCATCACTGCTGCCGGAACGCGCAGCACCACGACCCGCCTCATAGACGTTCCCGCCGAGGTTGGTGACGCGTATTTGGATTGGCTGAAGCCGCAGCCCCGATAATTGGCGCTATCGACGATGGCGCCTTTCCGCATCATCAGAATAATTGCTTGAGCCTATTGCCAAAAGCCATCACACCTGGGTGCAAGACCCTGAATCCCAGCCATCTCGAAGCGTTCAAACCCGAACCTGATCCGCTTCGAGGTGCACAAGTCCAATTCTCGGCCACGCAATGGCTCAGATTGCGACTCTTGCACCCGAAAAGCCATAGTTGAGAGCCTTCAAATTGCCGTTTCCCCAGGTCAAATGATTTAGTAGTTTGAAAAGCGGGTGCAAGAACCTCAATCCTGAACATCAACTGTTCCAGATTAGGACTCTTGCACCCGAAGTGTCTAAATACAGGGCTTTCACCCCGAAGCACCAGGAGTTACGACCCTAGCTTGTCGGCTTCTTCCACGTCGAAGCCGAGTTCGCGGGCGGCTTCTTGACGCATCTTGTACTTCAGCACCTTGCCGGCGGCGTTCATGGGGAACTCATCGACGAACTTGATGTAGCGCGGCACCTTGTGGCGGGCGATGCGCTGCTGCGCGAATTCGCGCACCTCGTCCTCGGTGAGCTCCTCGCCCTTCATCAGGATGATGCACGCCATGGCCTCTTCGCCGTACTTCTTGTCGGGCACGCCGATGACCTGGCAGTCGCTCACCTTCGGGTGGGTGATCATGAAGTCCTCGATCTCCTTGGGGTAGATGTTCTCGCCGCCGCGGATGATCATGTCCTTGATGCGCCCGGTCACGCGGAAGTTGCCGTTCTCGTCGCGCATGACCAGGTCGCCGGAATGCAGCCAGCCTTCCTCGTCGACGGTATTGCGCGTGGCGTCGGGCATCTTGTAGTAACCCTTCATGGTGTTGTAGCCGCGGCTGCAAAACTCGCCGGCCACGCCGTCGGGCATTTCCTCGCCCGTGCCGGGGTTGATGATCTTGCACTGGATGTGCGGGTACTCGTAGCCCACCGTTTCGACGCGCCAGTCAAGCGGGTCGGTCCAGGCAGTCATGACCGAGCCGGGCGCGCTTTCCGTCTGGCCGTACACGCTGACGATGCCGGTCATGTTCATCTCGTCGGGCTGCGCGGCCTTGCGCATCAGGTCGGGCGGGCAGCCGGCACCGGCCATGATGCCCGTGCGCATGTGCGAGAAGTCGGTCTTCTTGTAGTCGGCATGGTTGAACATGGCGATGAACATCGTCGGCACGCCGTTGAAGCAGGTGATCTTCTCGTTGGTGATGCACGACAGCGACGCCTTCGCGCTGAAGTACGGCATGGGGCACATCGTGGTGCCGTGCGTCATCGACGACGTCATGGAAAGCGTCATGCCGAAGCAGTGGAACATGGGCACCTGGATCATCATGCGGTCGGCGGTGGAAAGCCCCATGCGGTCGCCGATGCACTTGCCGTCGTTCACGACGTTGCGGTGCGTCAGCATGACGCCCTTGGGAAAGCCCGTGGTTCCGCTCGTGTACTGCATGTTGCACACGTCGTCGGGGCGCACGGCGTCGGCCATGCGCTGCACGGTTTCCAGCGGCACCGACTCGGCGCGCTCGAAGGCCTCGTCGAACGTCAGGCAGCCGGGCATGCTGAAACCCACCGTGATGACGTTGCGCAAGAACGGCAGCTTCTTGCAGTGCAGCGGCTTGCCGGGCTCGGTCTCGGCGATTTCGGGGCACAGCTCGTTGATGATGCCCGCGTAGTCGGAGTCGAGCGCGCGGTCGATCATGACCAGCGTGTGCGTGTCGGACTGGCGCAGCAGGTACTCGGCCTCGTGGATCTTGTAGGCCGTGTTCACCGTGACCAGCACGGCGCCGATCTTGGTAGTCGCCCAGAACGTGATGTACCACGCCGGCACGTTCGTGGCCCAGATGGCCACCTTCGAGCCGGCCTTCACGCCCATGGAAACGAGCGCGCGGGCGAAGGTGTCCACATCGTCGCGGAACTCCTCGTAGGTGCGCGTGTAGTCGAGCGTGGTGTACTTGAACGCCAGCTGGTCGGGGATTTCCTCGACCATCTTGTCGAGCACCTGCGGGAACGTGCAGTCGATGAGGTCGTACTTCTTCCAGATGTACTCGCCCGTGCCGTCGTGGTTCAGGTACAGCGGCTTGCGGCGGCCGCGCGTGTTCTCGAACCGGCTCATGTAGTTCACGAAGTGCGGCAGGATGATGTCCATGTCGGTGAGGTCGGCCATCCACTCGGGCTTCCATTCCAGCGACACGAAGCCGTCGTAGTCGATGGAAGCGAGCGCGCGCACGACGTCGTCGATGGGCATGGTGCCCTCGCCCACTAGGTTGTAGGTGCCGTCGTCGTCGGAGTCGCGCATGTGCACGTGCTTCACGTAGGCGCCCAGGTGCTTGATCGTGTCGCTCGGGTCCTCGTCGTGGTCGCGGTACGGATGATGCACGTCCCACAGCGCCGCCAGGTTATCGCTGGCGTAGGCGTCCATGAGGTCGGTCAGGCGCGCGGTGTCGCCGTAGATGCCGCTCGTCTCGATGAGCAGCACCACGCCGCGCTCTTCCGCGTACGGCAGCAGCTCGTCGATGGATTCACGCATGGCGTCCTCGGTTCCGTGCTGGCCCTTCACGCACACGTGCTCGATGCCCATCTGCGCCGCGACGTCGATTAGCCTCTTCACCTCGGCAACCGCGTCGCCCGGCACCGACACGTCGATCGACGTGTCGAGCACCGGCATCTGCAGGCCCTTGCCGCGCAGGTCGCGGGCCGTGGCGCGCAGGTTGTACGGATCGAACGGACCGCCCTTGGCGGAAAACTTCTCGTTGGCGAGCGCGTCGTACACCTCGACGCCTTCGAAGCCCATCTCCGAAGCCGTCTTGACCAGCTCGTCCCAGGGGACATCGCCCCACCCTCTTGTTGAAAACGATAGCCTCATGGCTCGTGCTCCTTATCCCGATGAGTAGCAGGAACGTCCTGCTACTCATTTCCTGAAAATGAGTATCAGGAACGTCCTGCTACTCATTGCTAGTTCTACTCCTCGTAGACGATCTTGTTCAGCGCGTTCACGTACGCGCGGATGGACGACCCGATGATGTCGGTGGAAATGCCGCGCCCGGAGTACACCTTGTTCTCCGAGATGAGCTTCACCACGGTCTCGCCCATGGCCTCTTGGCCCTGCGTGACGGAATTGATTTGGAAGTCGTCGAGCTCGTAGTGCTGGCCGGCGATTTGCTCGAGCGCCAGGAAGGCGGCGTCGATCGGGCCGTCGCCTACGCAGACGGCTTGCAGCTCTTCGTCGTCCTTGCGCACGCAGATGTTCGCGGTCGCCTTGATGCGGTTGCCCGAGTTGATGACGTAGCTTTCCAGCTTGTACGTCGGGGGCACCTGCAGCGCGGCGGACGCAACGATGGCGTCGAGCTCGCGGCTTCCGACGCTTTCCTTCTTGGAAGCCACGCGCTGGAACGCCTCGAACACAGCGGCCTGGTCTTCGGGGGAAAGGTCGTAGCCGAGCTTGGCCACGCACTGCATGACGGCGTCCTGGTCGTCGCGCTCGGTAAGGACGATGGCCTCGTCGGCTTCGCGCACGCCCGTTTCGAACGGGGAGTACTGCTGGCGGCCCGATTCGCAGATCCACGTGACCTGGCTGATGGCGCGCTTCAGCTCGGTCGTGCGCACGGTGGTCGTGGCCTGGCACGCGTCGGCCTTGTCGGTCAGGATCTTGCTCAGGCGGCCCAGCGACACGACGTCCATGGGGTACGTGGTCGCCTTCACCTCGCCCACGCCCTCGATGATGCCGGCGATGGCGCACGCGTCGGCCATGTACAGCTCGTCGGAGCACGAAATGCCCAGCGTGACGTCGGCCAGCGCGGGAATGTCGGCCTTCAGCGAGCGGATGAACTCGGCGAATTCCTCGGGCAGCATGGCGCCCACGGCGTCGCACACCGTGACGGTGGTCGCGCCGGCTTCGATGGCGCGGGTGATGACCTCGCGCAGGTACGCGCCGTCGGCGCGCGTGGCATCGCTGGCGATGAAGTCGACCTCGTCGGCACGCTTGCGGCACTCGGCGATGGTGGTGGCGATGTCTTCCAGCATGGCGTCGGCCTTCTTGCGGTAGACGTATTCCATGCGCGCGGGGCTGACGGCGGCCTTCACGATCAGGCGCGGATGGGCGGCTTCGGCCAGCGCGTTCCACACGGCTTCGATGTTCTCGACGTCCATCTGCACGGGCACGGCCAGCGTGCTGTTCTTCACGATCTGCGCCAGCGACTTGATGCGCAGGCTGTCGGCCTTGGGGTTCTCGATGCCCTCAACTTCGACGACGGACACGCCCAGGTGGTCCAGGAGCTTGGCCATTTCCAGCTTCTCCTTGAACGACAGCGACAGCTCTCGGCTGAACGCCGCCCTGCGCATGGTCACATCGCTGATGCGTACTTCTCTCATGATGATGCTCGCCTTCCTATATGTATGTTGCCTTGTGGAACAGCGCGCCAGCCCCGGTGTTCCAAATGCCTCAAACACCTTTACACGTTGCCAGCCCTTTT
>JAFUCC010000040.1 GCA_017459925.1 Eggerthellaceae bacterium | reverse complement strand
GTTGGTCAGACCAACAAAAAGGCCAGCCGACAAGCGGCTGACCAGGCCAAACTATGGTGGAGCATAGGGGGATCGAACCCCTGACCTCAGGCTTGCAAAGCCCGCGCTCTCCCAGCTGAGCTAATGCCCCGTATCTGCGCTTTCTGCTCCGGATAGTAATAAACGCTCCACCGGCAAACTCGGCTCACGGTGGAGCGTTTATCGCAAAATGGTGGGCCCGAATGGATTTGAACCAGCGACCTCACGCTTATCAGGCGTGCGCTCTAACCAACTGAGCTACGGGCCCGTGCAAAAAGTGCCTAGATAATATACTTCGCCTTGCAAGGCAGGTCAAGAACTTTTTTCGGCGTTACACATTAAACTTGAAGTGCATGACGTCGCCATCTTGCACGACGTATTCCTTGCCCTCCTGGCGCAGCTTGCCGGCCTCGCGGCAGCCCTTCTCGCCGCCGAGCGACACGTAGTCCTCGTAGCTGGCGGTCTCAGCCTTGATGAAGCCGCGTTCGAAGTCGGTGTGGATGACGCCTGCAGCTTGCGGCGCCTTCGCGCCGATGGGAATGGTCCAGGCCTTGGTTTCCTTCTCGCCGCTGGTGAAGTAGCTTTGCAGGCCGAGCAGCGCGTACGCTTCGCGGGCAAGGCGCGCAAGGCCCGATTCGGCCAAGCCCATTTCCTCGAGGAACATGGCCGCCTCGTCAGGGTCCATGTCGGCAAGGTCGGCTTCGATCTTGGCGGAGATGGGCACGGGCTTGCAGCCGTCGATTTCAGCGAGATCGGCAGTAACCTGGTCCTCGTCGACATTGGCCACGTACAGGATGGGCTTCATCGTCAGCAGGTGCAGGTCGTACACGGCGTCGCGCTCCTCGTCGGACAGCTGCAGCGTACGGGCACGATGGCCTTCGTTCAGACCCTCGAGCGCCTTCTTCGCAGTTTCGAACTTCGCAGCAGCGGCCTTGTCGCGCTTGCCTTCCTTTTCCAGGCGCGGCAACGCTTTCTCGATGGTGGCGATGTCGGCCAGGATAAGCTCGGTCTTGATGGTGTCGACGTCGCTCGCGGGATTCACCTTGCCGTCGACGTGCACGACGTCGGGGTCGCTGAAGAAGCGCACGACCTCGCAGATGGCGTCGGTCTCGCGGATGTTCGCGAGGAACTGATTGCCCAGGCCCTCGCCCTTCGAAGCGCCCGCCACCAGACCGGCGATGTCGACGAACTCGACGGTTGCCGGCACGATTTGCGCGGGGTTGTCGATCTTCGCAAGCTCAGCCAAGCGCGCGTCGGGCACGGGCACGACGCCCACGTTGGGCTCGATGGTGGCGAAGGGATAGTTTGCCGCCAGCGCGTTATTGCTGGTCAGCGCGTTGAACAGCGTGGACTTGCCTACATTGGGCAGGCCGACGATGCCGATGGAAAGGGCCATGGGTTCGCTCCTAAGACAGATTGATTAGCTGGAACATTGTACCGCAGGGTGGGTCAATGGGGGCAGGGCCGATTGTCCCACCCTCGGTGGGACAATCGGCCCTGCCCCCATTGACCCACCCGCCTCTTCGTCGCGGATGTCGCCGGCGGTGCCCTTGTCGTCACCGTGCGAGGCGGCCACGCGGCGCACCTCGTCTTCGGCGTTCAGGAACGCCTGGGCGACCAGCGGGTCGAAATGCGAGCCCGCCTCGTCGCGGATGATCTGCAGCGCTTTGTCGATCGGCATGCCGTCCTTGTAGCTGCGCTTCGACACGAGCGCGTCGAACACGTCGGCCACGGCCATGATGCGCGCCGACAGGGGGATGTCCTCGCCCGCAACGCCATAGGGGTAACCCTTGCCGTTCCACTTTTCATGATGGTAAGCGGCCAGCCGCTGCGCCTCGTCGAGGTAGCTTTCCTCGGCCATCGCGCCAACGGCGTCTTCCAAAATCTCCTTGCCGGCGACCGTATGCGATTTCATGACTTCGAACTCTTCGTCGGTCAGGCGGCCGGGCTTGTTCAGGATGGTGTCGGACACCTCGATCTTGCCGATATCGTGCAGCGGCGCCGACTTCACAACGTTCTCGATGAACTCGTCGGTCAGCACGTCGGCGTAGATGCCCTCGCGGCGCATCTCCTCCATGATGACGCGCGTGTACGCGGCGGTTTTGCGCACATGGTCGCCCGTGTGCTTGTCGCGGCTCTCGACGATGTCCGCCATGACCATGATGAGGTTCTCCTGCATGCGGTCGATGGTCGCGGCTTTTTCCTGCGCGTCGGCGATGTAGTCGACCGTGTCGTCCGACATCTTCGTGACCGCGCCGTATAGGTTCTCGACCTCGTCGCCCGTGCGAATGCCGAGCGCGCGCAACTGCTCGACACCCTCCTCGCGGCTGCTTTCGCTGTCGAATGCGAAATTGCCGGTAGCGCGCGCAATGGAATTGACGGGCATGGTGATGCCGTATTCCGCCAGCCAAATGACGATGCAGCAAATTAGGACGAAGAACGCCGTCAGCAATATGATGACACGCGCGAGGAACGAGAAGCCGTTCTGCTGCAGGCGGTCCATCGCGATGTCGACGCCGACGTAGGCGGTGCACACCCCATTCACGTCGTACAGCGGCTCGTATGCGGTGAGCAGCCAGCCGTACGAGTCGTCGGACACGATCGGGTCGATGCGCTTTCCGGCGAGCAAGTCGTTGACATACGGCTCGAACGACTCGTCGAACGGGATGACCTCGCCCGGTTCGCTGCCCGGCTCGCCTTCGGGCGAATCGAGGTCGAACACCACATGGCAGCCGTCGGGCTTGATCTGGTACACGTACACGTACTGCACGTCGGGGAACTGATCGCGCACTTCTTCGAGCGCGCGTTCCGTTTCGCTGTACCCGGGCATGGCTGCTCCGCGCTTTATGTAGTCGTCGATGCGGTTGGCGTTGATGCGATCGACCATGAGGTTCGCCACGCCGACGCCCTGCTTGCTTTGCGCCTCGACATTCGAGCGGAAGTACATGGCGTAGCTGGCGCTGATGGTGAAGATGGCGATAAGGGTGACGACGACCGCGATGATGACGACCATCTTCGTGCGCAGCGATGCCTTGCGCGTGGGCACGTGGCGGGCGGCTTTGAGCTGCTCGCCTTCGAGCGGGGTCTGCTGCCAGATGGTGAAGTCGAACAGGTTCTTCAGCCAGTCCGGGAAGATGCGCATGACGATGACGACGAAGATGACCGTGATGCCCTTGTCGACGATGTCCCACAAGAAGCTTTCGGTGAGCAGCGAGACGAACTCCGCCATCGTGCCGCCGGCGAACGCATAGTACAGACACCACGTGATGACCGAGCCGATGCCGCCGCCGATGAACGCGAAGATGAGGACGCAAATCGGGATCCTCCACCATACATCGAACCAGCCGCGCTTGCCGAGGTACGCCGCGCTGACCGCGATGAGCACGCTCGTCAGCGACCAGTACACCGACTCGGGGTCGGAGAAGCTCGTGATGAGGTTCGTGACGTAACCGACGATGATGCCGGGAATGTAGCCGCCGAACACTCCCGCCAAAATGATGCCCGGACAGTCGAAGTATAGCGGCAGCCCCGTTAACTCGGCAATTTGCTTGCCGATGAAGTCGAGCGCAATGCAGATGACGCAGAACAGCGCAACGGCAACGAACCTCTTGCCGCCGCGCAGCGTGATTCCGCTATCCTTCGTCGCCATGGCCGCCTTTCAAAAACGATTATCCTCGATGTTATCACATGTGAATGGGCGCCCTAGCCAGGCTAGGACGCCCATTTCGGTTGATTGCGCAAACGGCGTTAAATCGCGATGACGCCGGCGGTGTTCAGGACGTAGGCGACCAGGATGACTGCCAGGAGGACCGGGGCGATGTACTTGATCATGACGACGAACAGCTTCTCGCCGTTGAACTTCGAGGAGATCTTCACCTCGTCGATGATGGCCTTCGGCTTCACCACATACCCGATGAAAATGCAGGTGAGCAGCGCCACGATGGGCATGAGGATGGTGTTGCTGAGGAAGTCGAAGAAGTCGAGCAGCTGGCTGTTCTGATACTCGCCGATGCCGAAGAGCGTATACATCGGGTCCATCCACAGCAGGTTGTCGTAGCCCATGTTCACGAAGATGCCGACCACCATGATGAACACGCCCGCGATGAGGATCGAGAACTTGCGGCGCAGGTGGAAGCCGTCGGCCACGATGGAAGTGCAGGTCTCGAACAGGCTGATGCAGCTGGTCAGCGCCGCGAAGAACACGAGCGCGAAGAACAGGAAGCCCAGGATGGGGCCTGCAGCGCCCAGGCTGTCGAACACGGTGGGCAGGATGCCGAACATCAGGCCCGGACCCGCATGCGTCATGACGGCCTCGCCGCCGCCGAGAACGGCGAACGACACGGGGATGATCATGAAGCCGGCCAGGATGGCGATGCCGGTGTCGAAGACCTCGATGCGGCGCACCGAATGCTCGAGGTCGTGTTCCTTCGAGAAGTACGAACCGTACGTGATCATGATGCCCATGGCCAGCGACAGGCTGTAGAACATCTGGCCCATGGCGCCGAGCACGAGTTCGGCCGAGAACTTGCTGAAATCGGGGATGAGGTAGAACGCGACGCCGTCGATGGCACCCGGCAGCGTCAGCGCATAGACGCTGATGCCGATGGACATGATGATGAGCGCCGGCATGAGGACCTTGTTCACGTTCTCGATGCCCTTGTTCACGCCGAGCGCGACGACCAGGTACACGATGAGCAGGAACACGATGAGGTACAGGTACGTCTCGGGGTTCATCAGGATGAAACCCGTGAAGAAGCCGCCATCGGCGATTTCAGCCGCGGGGGTGACGATGTAGCTGACCATGTACTTCGTGACCCAACCGCCGATGATTGCGTAGTACGGCGTGATGATGAACGGCACGATGGAAGCCAGGATGCCCACGAATTTCCACTTCTTGCTGAGCGCGGAGAACGCGCCGATGGCGGACTGGCCGGTCTTACGGCCAAGCGCCGTTTCAGCCATCATGAGCGAGAAGCCGAACGTGACCACCAAGACGATGTAGACGAGCAGGAAGATGCCGCCGCCGTACTTGGCCGCCAGGTACGGGAAGCGCCACAAGTTGCCCAGGCCGACCGCGCTGGCGGCAGCAGCCAAAATGAAGCCCCATTTGCCCGACCACGAGCTGCGCTTCGGCACGCCCGGCAGGCCGTCATGCGGAACGCCCAGCGGCGCTTCCTCTTGCGCTTCGGGCGTGTAATGATCTGTTGACATAATCGTCGATCCCCTCGGTTGATTTTTGCAGCCGTGCCATTATAGCCGCACTTGCCCACGTGGAACAGCGCGCCAGCCCGGGTGTTCCAAAATCCTATGCTATCGCCAGTGGTTTCTGACATGCGCTTTGGAACACCCGGGCTGGCGCGCTGTTCCACGCCCGTTCTTTTTTATTTGTCGATATGCTCGCGCGGGTCGCGCAGGTCGTTGGGCGCGACGATGATCTCGTCGAAGCCGAGCTCGATGAGCTTGGCGGCCGTGCGATGCGGCGGACAGATGTCGTCGTAATCGGCGCAGTACGCGAGCGCATGCACGAGCGTGACGTTGTGGATGAAGTCCTGCATCGTGTCGACGTCGGGAATCGGCGGCAGCCACAGCGCCGGCAGGCCCGCAAGGCGCGCCTTCTTTATATATGCAGGTAACACGGTCAGGCCGTCTTGGTTGTAGAACACGCCGTCGTGCGAAAAGTCGGTTTCGCGCGTCCAGCCGATGACGGACACGCCCATTTCCTGGTCGGGCGCGAGCACGATGCCGCCGCCGGGAACGTCACTCAGCCGATGCAGCTGCTCGAATCCGAAGCGGATGTCGGCTTTGGTCAGCGCTGGCATGTCGGCGCCCATCGACAAAATGCAATCCGCGCCCATGTCCCAACACTGCGCGAACGAGTGGTTGTAATGCTCGTCGAAGCTGGCGCCCTCGTCGACGATGACCGTCGGCACGACAGGCCACTCCCCTTCCGCGAACAAGGCGCGCATGGGTTCTGCGTTTGCGGCAGGCGTCGTGGATATGACGAGCTCATATGCATCGCGAACGTCATCGTCGCACGCAGCCTCAGCTGAAAGGTCGACCAACGCCGAGCCGATGATTTCCACCACGTCGAGCAGCATGCACTCGTACAGCTCGCACGCCGTCTCAGGCGGAAACATGCCGTCTTTCAGCACCGAGAGCCGCGTCTTCACCAACCCGACTTCCGGCAGTTTCGAAAACAGCAGCACCACGTTCTTGCGTTCTTGCATGTTGGTCCTTTCAACAGGCGGTGGGACAATGGGGTGGGACAATGGGGGCAGGGCAAGGTGTCCCATTGTGTGCCAATGGGACACATT
>JAFUCC010000158.1 GCA_017459925.1 Eggerthellaceae bacterium | reverse complement strand
GTCCAGTTCCTGTCCATCTCCGGCTCTGACTTTGTCGAGCTCTACGTCGGCGTCGGCGCCGGGCGCGTGCGCGACCTGTTCGAGCAGGCCAAGAAGCTCGCCCCCGCCATCGTCTTCATCGACGAGATCGACGCGGTCGGCCGCCAGCGCGGTGCCGGCCTGGGCGGTGGCCATGACGAGCGCGAGCAGACGCTGAACCAGCTGCTCGTGGAAATGGACGGCTTCGACAAGAACGAGTCGGTCGTGCTCATCGCCGCAACGAACCGCTCCGACATCCTCGACCCGGCGCTGCTGCGCCCGGGCCGTTTCGACCGCCAAATCGTCGTGGACGTGCCCGATGTGCGCGGCCGCGAGAAAATCCTGCAGGTGCATGCCAACGACAAGCCCATCGGCAGCGACGTCGACCTCAGCAAGATCGCGCAGCTGACGCCGGGCTTCACGGGTGCCGACCTGATGAACCTCATGAACGAGAGCGCCCTTCTGACCGCGCGCCGCGGCAAGAAGGTCATCACGATGCAGGAGGTCACCGAGTCGATGGAGCGCGTCATCGCCGGCCCCGAACGCAAGGGCCGCGTGATGAACGAGGACACGCGCAAGACCATCGCCTACCACGAGAGCGGTCATGCGCTCGTCGGCCACACGCTCGAGCATGCCGACCCGGTGCACAAGATCAGCATCATCTCGCGCGGGCGCGCGCTCGGCTACACCATGTCGATTCCCGACGAGGACAAGGTGCTCAACTCCCTGTCCGAGATGCGCGACCAGCTCGCCGTGTTGTTCGGCGGCCGCGTCGCCGAGGAGATCTACTGCGGCGACATCACCACGGGCGCGAGCAACGACCTCGAGCGCGCCACCAAGATCGCCCGCTCGATCGTCACCCAATACGGCATGAGCCCGCTTGGCCACCAGGTGTTCGGCCAGCCCAACCACGAGGTGTTCCTGGGCCGCGACTACGGCAACACGCAGGACTACTCGGACGAGACGGCCAAGCGCATCGACGACGAGGTCGCGCGCATCATGAGCGAGGCGCACGACCGCGCGTACGAGATCCTGTCGAACCATGCCGACCAGATGCACCTCATGGCAAGCGTGCTACTCGAGCGCGAGACGGTCGACGGCGAAGCCTGCCAGGCCCTGCTCGACAACAAGTGGGACGAGTACCTGGCGCACGAGGACGAGATCATCGCGGCTAAGGAAGCCGAGGAAGCCGCCGCGCGTGCGCGCGACGAGCGCCTGGCCGACCCGAACTGGCGCGAGAAGGAGCAGATCGCGCAGATGCAGCCCGGGCAGCAGGTCTCGTGGTTCTGCACGAAGTGCGGCGCCCCTAACTTGGAAGGGAGCGCGTTCTGCGGCCAGTGCGGAGCGCCGCGTCCGGTCGTTCAGCAGCCCGTGCCGCCTGTTGCGCAGGTTGCCAAGCAGCCCACGGAGCCTGCAGAGGAACCGGTTGAGCAGCCGGTTGAGCAGCCGGCCGTCGACCATCGCTTCGACCCGGGTTACGTCGAGCAAGCGCCTGCGCCCGACGTTCAGCCGAATCAGACCGAGGGCCAGAACGAAGACCAGCAGTAGACCGAAAGGGATGCTATGACCTGGCAATGCGCCACATTCGAATTTGACGAGAGGATGCCCATCATCATGGGCATCCTCAATGTTACGCCCGATTCCTTCTCGGATGGCGGCACCCATAACGCGCTGGAAGATGCCATCGCCCATGCGCACCGCATGCTCGACGAAGGCGCCCACATCATCGACGTGGGAGGGGAGTCCACGCGCCCGGGAAGCGACGAGGTCGCGATTGAGGAGGAGCTCGCTCGCACGGTCGAGGTCGTGCGCGCGCTTGCCGATGAGGGCGTGTGCGTCAGCATCGACACGCGCCATGCCGAGGTCGCGCGAGCGGCCGTTCAGGCTGGCGCCGCCATCATCAACGACGTGTCGGGGTTCCGCGATTCCGCCATGGTGGAAGTCGCTTGCGGGTGCGATGCGGGCCTAGTCGTCATGCACATGAAGGGCGAGCCCAAGACCATGCAGGCCGACCCCGTGTACGACGATGTCGTTGCCGAGGTTCGCGATTACCTGCGCGACCGCGCGGCCGAGCTGGAAGCAGCTGGCATCGCACGCGAGCGCATCTGCATCGACCCGGGTCCCGGGTTCGGCAAGACGCCGAGCCAGACACTCGAGCTCGTGCGCAATTTCCACGAGTTCGCGCGCTTGGGATACCCGGTCATGTGCGCCGTGTCGCGCAAGAGCTTCATTGGGTGGGCGTACCACATCGACGAGCCCATCGCACGCGACGAGGCGTCGGCGGCCGAGGCGCTCATGGCGGCTGAGCTCGGCGCGACCGTGGTCCGCGTGCACAACGTTGCCGCGACTGCGGAGGCGCTCAAGAACCTGCGCCCGCTCGTGGTGGTGGCGCTCGGTTGCAACATCGCGCTCGTCGCCAACGACGGGGAAGAGCGCGAGGGCAAGATCGCCCAGCTCAACCATGCCATCAGCCAGCTGTGCACCGTTCCCGATTCGCAAATCGTCGACATCTCGAGCTTCTACGCGAGCGAACCCGCTTATTACGAGGACCAGGACGAGTTCGTGAACGCCATCGTGCTCATGCGCTGCGGCGTGCCGCCGAAGGAGCTGCTGCAGTACCTGCACGCCATCGAGAACAGCCTCGGGCGCGTGCGCACGATTTCGAACGGCCCGCGCACGTGCGATCTCGACATCGTCGACTACCAGATGTACGTGACCGCGGGCGACGTGCTCACGCTGCCGCATCCCCGCGCACTCGAGCGCGATTTCGTGGTAAAGCCCTTAGCCGAGCTGCGGCCGCATTTCATCTTCGCCGACGACAAGTCGCTCGACGATGCCGACGTGAAGTACGGCGCCGCCACGCGAATCGAATAGCGCCAGAACCCGTAGGGGCGCACCCCGTGCGTCTGTTCGTGTTGAACCGTTGGGGCGCACCCTGTGCGTCCGTTTGTGTTGAATCGTAGGGGCGCGATTCATCGCGCCCGCCAGCCGAGGCTGGCATACGGGAAGGATAGCCAGGCAACAATGCAGATGTACCGCATCGAACGCTTCGACACCGTCGTTTCCACGAACGAACTGGTGAAGCACGGAATAGAGATGGGTTACGACGAGGGCCTCGTGTGCCGTGCCGCCGAGCAAGTCGGTGGCTATGGCCGCCAGGGTCGCAGCTGGTCGAGCCCGCGCGGTGGCCTGTACCAGTCGATTCTCCTGCGTCCCGATGTGCCGGCAGAGCAGCTTCCCACGTTGAGCTTGGTCGTGGCGCTATCGGTGCGGCGCGCATTGCTCAGCGTTGCCGCCCTCATGTCCGATGAGGTGCAGGTGAAATGGCCCAACGACGTCGTGTGCGCTAAGGGCAAGCTTGTCGGCATTTCCATGGAAAAGCACGC
>JAFUCC010000157.1 GCA_017459925.1 Eggerthellaceae bacterium | reverse complement strand
GGATATTTCCGGGACGTTCCTTTCACCGGCAAACCCGGTGATGCTGATAGTGTTGATTCTTTGCTGCGCGAGCTATTCGAGCTTGAATGATAGAAAGCAGTCTGGTGCTGAGCAAGAAGAAAGTTTCGAGCAACGTGCATAACGCAGACGAGCTTGGGAAATGCGTATGCGGCACCCCTCCGAGTTGAGAAATGCGTACGCGTCACCCCACCGAGCGCATGAGTGGCGTTCGCCCGCCATGGGCAGATCTCCCTTGCACATGGCGGGCCGCCGTGTTGCTCGAGGTGGTGCCAGCGAGTAGGAAGCTGTTGATATGGAGTGTTTACTAACAGTCTCATCAGGGCGTCGAAGACGAGGAGTGTTTCTTTTGACGTTTCCCCGCCGACGCCCCTGCTCGCCAACAGGGTTTCGACGTACGCGCGCGCGTCTCCGAAGTCATCCCCTCGGATCCGAAAAGCGCGTGCGCTTGTCTTGGCCTTCAACATGCGCCAACGATAACATACGGGAACCATATCGAAGATTTCAAAAGGGCAATCGGCACCCGTAATGCCCCTTTCTCGGAATATGATGAATAATCATGCCGAACACTTATTATCAAGAGCGTCAACGACCTCACGAGCATGGGGCTGAAGCTCATCGCGCGCTTCTTGAAATATAGTCGATGCTATCTCAGAAACAATTATTCACACTTTTGCTGAAATCGATAGGGGCCGCAAACACGACGGCTGCGAAGATGGCGATTCTCGTCTATCACGCCCCGCAAATCAATCGAGCAAGGGAAATCCACTCTCCACCATATCGTGGCAGATCTTTCGGATATGCTCGGCGTCTTTGGTCTCAAGGGTCAGGGTAACCGTACAGGAATTGACCTCCGTCTTCGGGACTTCCCTCTCGTGGTAGACCTCCAGCACGTTGGCGCCGTTGTCGGCCACCAACTGTATCAGTTTGGCCAGGTTGTCGGCCTTGTCCACCAACTGTGTGGTGAGCTTTACGATGCGTCCGGCCTTCTGCATGCCCCTGATGATGATTCGAGCCAAAGTGGTGATGTCCACGTTGCCACCGGAAACCAGGGCAACGGTTTTAAGCGACGTGTCGACCTTATCGAACAGGTAGGCCGCCACGCTGGAAGCGCCGGCGCCTTCCGCCACGGTCTTCGGGCCTTCCAGCAACGCCACGATGGCCGCCGCGATCTCGTCTTCGGAAACGGTTACGATATCGTCCACATATTTGTTCACCAGGTCGAAGGTCAGATTACCCGGGGTAAGCACGTGGATGCCGTCTGCATTGGTGGGGTGGTCCTTGATGGTAGTGATCTCGTCGTTCGCCACCGATGTGAACATCGAGGGAACGCTCAGCGCCTGCACGCCGATCACCTTGACGTCGGGCCGCATGGATTTAACAGCCACGGCGACGCCGCTGGCAAGCCCGCCACCCCCGATGGGCACCACGATCTGTTCCACGTCGGGCACTTGCTCCAAAATCTCCAGGCCGAGCGTGCCCTGCCCCGCAATCACGAACGGGTCGTCGAAGGGATGGGCGAACGTGAGGCCCTCCTCCTTGGCCAGCCTCGAGGCTTCCACAGCAGCATCGTCGTAGTTGCCCGGCACCAGCACGACTTCGCCGCCGTAGCTGCGGGTGGCTTCCACCTTCAGGATGGGCGCGCCCTCCGGCATGCAGATGACGGAGCGAATGCCCAGGCGTGTCGCAGACAGAGCCACGCCCTGGGCGTGGTTTCCTGCCGAGCAGGCGATAACCCCCCTCGACGCCTCCTCGGGCGTCAGGTTGCGGATCTTGTTGAAGGCGCCGCGAATCTTAAAGGAGCCCGTCTTCTGCAGGTTCTCGGATTTGATATACAGGTTCTTGCCAACACGGGCAGAGGTTACGACGGGAGTGAGCTCCACAATCCCCTCCATCGCTTCCCTCGCCTGGCGAATCATGTCTAATGTTACTTGTTCCTGCATAAGACACCTCACTTCAGTACTTACAGAATCGTTCAATCAATCGTTCGTCGCTATGCATAAGGGTAAACGATAATTATCGTGCTATCGTTCAGGCACGCGCTTGAATGGTTGAACGACTCCTCAAGCCTCGAAGTCGGCGAACCTCCTGACGAGCAGCTCCAAGAGGTTGCCGGCGGTGTCGACATGTGGTGCTGCAGGGACGTTTACGGCGAAGAGGGCGACTGGTAGCCGCCCAAACCAGACGTCAGCGCGTGGTAAAGTGCAGCCCTAGACAATTGCTCGGAAGCGTCGCGGTAGCCAACCCCCGTGCCGTCCTGAGCGTAGCGAAGGACCTCCTGCAAGCTAGCGGCGGGTGCGTTTGCCCGCATGCGCCGAACGGCGGGCGCGGGTCGCGACCAGGACCGCGAGCAACGCGACGGCGCTCAGCGCAGCGAGCGATGCAAGCAGCGCGACCGGCGTCGTGTCTCCGGTCTTGGCCGCCGCGGCGTTGGCCTTCGAGGCAGCGCCCTTCGTAGCGGGCGCCGCGAGCACCTCGAAGCGTGCATCCACGTTGCCGGCGTCGTCGAACATCGCGGTCAGGGTGTGCTCGCCCACGGCCAGCGTCTCGAGGTAGGCCGGCTTCAGCTTGACGACGACGCTACCCGGCTCGGCCGCGTAGTTGGCCGCGTCGACGTCCTTCCCGTCCACTTGGATGCCGGTGAAGTGGGAGATGGTTTGAGCGTCGCTCACCGAGCGCTTGAACGTGAAGTCCGCCGTCGCCGAGCTGCCCTTCGTCCACTGCGTGCCGTCGCCTTCGGAGTTCCTGTAGGAAACGCCCTCATCTGGCTTCAGCTTGGGAATCGGCTCGGTCTTGGCTTGAGCCTCGAAGGCGGGGTTCGCGAAGGTCGCCGTATAGGTCTTCACTCCTTCTTCGGACTCCGTCGGTTCCTTGGTCGCCGCCGACGTGGCCTTGGCGGTTTCCGTCTGGACATGGCTCGCATCCCTCTTGCAGGTGAGCGTCGCCGTCACGCTGCTGTTGTCAGCAGCCCACTCGTAGGACGGCTCGCCCCAATCATGGCCGAGCGGGTCGATGGTTTTAGCCTCGCGGGAAAGCTCTGCGCCGCAGGCCGAGCAGCGGACGACCTCGTCATAGCTTCCGGCTTTCTCGCACGTGGCCGCCACCTCGTTTTCGCGCACGGGCGCGGCGGCCGTATGGCCTGTCGCGGGAATCTCGCTTGTCCTCGTCTGCGTCGCGAAGGCGATGTTTTTGAAGCTTGCCGTGTAGGTTCTTGTGCCCGCCTCGGTGCATTTTGGATTCACGTCCGTAATGATGGGGGTAACCGTCTCGACCTCTACGAAGCTTGGATCATTCGTCAAGGCGCGCGAGGCTTTTACTTCCATGTTGTCGGCCGCCCATTCGTAAGTCGGCTCTGTCCAGCTGTGTGCGTGCCCCTCTGCCGAAATCGTTTCTGTCCTGGTCTGCACGGTGAAAGCCGGATTGGCGAAGGAGCCCGACGTATACGTCCTCACGCCGAGTTCATCTCCGGCAGGCTGTTTGGTCACCTCGGAGGTGACATCCACGGTCTCTGTTTCTACGTGGCTTGCATCCTTCTTGCAGACGCGCTTCGCCGTGACCTTGGTATTGCCTTCGTTCCATGTGTAGATAGGTTCGTTCCAGTCGTGCTCGCAATCGCGGATCACGAAGCCCAGCGTCACGGTCGGGCCCTCGACGCCTTCCCACGCATAGTTGGCGGGGTCTTTCAGCGTGAGCACAACGTCGTAGGTCCCGGGCTCCGTGCCGCCCTCGTTTTCTGTCACGGTGTACAGGTCGCTTGCCGGCACGTCGGCAGTCTGCGCTTCACCCGTGTAAGCTTTGCTCGCAATCTCGGGCGTGGCCACAGTGGCCTTGGTCACGGTAAGGGGAACGGTGCGCGTAACCTTGTGGGTAGCCGCGTCGTAGCCTTCGACGCCAGTGTAGTCATAATTCGCATCATTAACCGCAAGCGCAGCCTGATAGCCTTCGTTGACCACGGCGGGTACGATCGCCCCGTTGGTCCATGCCCAGCCCTCGGGCAGTTCCACGTTTGCCAGGGTCTTAGCCGGGTCGTAGGTCACAGCGGCCAATTTCGGCACGACCACAGTAGGCTTACCCTTGGTTACCGTTACCGTGCAGGTCGCGGTCTTGTCATCTGCCTCGCCGGTCGTTCCGTTGCTCGTGGTGACAGTGATGACCGCATCACCCGGAGCAACACCGGTCACCTTGCCAGTTTCATCTACCGTGACGACGTTATTATTGCTGCTCGTCCATGTGAGGGTGTCTGCCAGTGCATCGCTGTTTGCATCTTCAGGCAGGGCGGTAACCGTCAGCGTCTCTGTGCCGTCCACGGCAAGAGTGGTAGATTCTTTGTTAAGCGAGATGCTTGTAGCAGGAACCTTCAGATAGAACTCGGCCGTTACGGTCACATCTGCTGCGGGCATGTTGAAGGTGTATTTGGAAGAATCGCTTGTATCCTGAGTGAGCGCGAGTTCGGTTTCTCCAGCTTTAGCCTTCAGTGTGCCGGGCTTTAGCACCCAGCCGCCTGCGTCCGGCGCTACGGTGAGAGTTACTGTGCTACCCGGCACCGCACGAGACTTGCCGACGACAACGCTGCCGCCTTGAGCCTTAGACACGGTAACCCCAAAGGTGCTCGCACGAACCAAAGTCTTGTTATTAAGCGTGTCAAGATTAGCTGCAGTATAACTCGTGGCCGCAAAGGCTTCTCTTGTATCCTTGTCCGTGAAGGGGTTTTCCATCGTCAGTGTGACTGACGTATTTTCGTTGTTGCAGCGGTAGGAAGTCGCTTTGACACTTATGTCGTATTCGTCTTCAGCGTATTTCAGCGTAATAGTGGTCGCAAGGCCGGTTCCGTCTTCACCGTTGCCGATGCCGGCCCCATTGGCACCACCCGTGGCGTCCACATGGCCGCCGCTGATGGTGATGGTGGTGCCAGCGCCACGGTCGCCGCCGCCGATGCCCGCGCCGCCTGCGTTGCCGGTTGCTACAACAGTGCCGCCGGAGATGGTGACGTTGTCGCCGTTGCCGCCTTTCCCGCCGCCGATACCAGCTGCATCGGATCCAGCGCTTGCAGTTACGGCGCCACCGGAAATGTTGATGTTGCCGCCACCGCCGCCTTCGCCGCCGCCAATGCCGGCCCCATACTTGCCACCCGTAGCTTCTATAGTGCCGCCAGTGATATTGATAATGCTGGCATTAACCCTGCCGTCGGTATCGTCACCTGCACCTATACCCGATGCGTAGCCATTGCTCGAGGCTTTCACCGTACCACCGGCAATGGTGATGTAACCCCCGATGCAGCCATCGCCACCGCCAATACCTGCGCCGTCCGGGCCGCCGTAGGCCTCGACCTCGCCGCCGTAGATGCTAATCGTGCCGCCAGTGGTTGCCGTGCTGCCAGCGTCGTCGTCGCCCGAACCGATACCCGCGCCGCTATCATTGGGAAAGCTATAAGATGACTGAGGGCCGCCTTTTGCATAGACCTTGCCGCCCCAGATGGTGATGACACCGCCGTTTCCGCCCCTGCCACCGCCGATGCCAGCGGCCCCACCACCGCCGTACGCCTTGACATCGCCTCCGTAGATGGTGATTGTGCCGCCGTCCCGGCCTGGGCCGTAGGCATCGCCGCCGCCGATGCCGGCGGAGCCGTTGCCGCCATGTGCCTCGATCGTGCCGCCGTAGATGGTGATGGTGCCGCCGGCACCCGTTTTACCGGCACCGATGCCCGCTGCGTGAGCTTCATTGTTATCGTTATTAGCAGTAATTTTGCCGCCATGAATCGTGATAGAGCCGTTCGGACCCGAGTTATTGTCGGAGCCAATTGGCGCGTTCTCTTTTTTGGTGTCGGCGTAGCAGATTAGCTCGCCTGTTTCTCCCTGCTGGGCGTAGATGTTGAGCTTCGATGACCAATAAACATTGATGCCCTTTTCCAGCGTGAGCTTGGAACCGTCCGTGAGGATGATGTTGGCCTCCGCCCCCTCCGCAACTGTGATTCTATTCGTGCTCTCGATGGCACCGCTCACGTAGTACCAGCCTTGTATGTTCTCCGTGTCTTTTGTAATGGGCGCGCACTCGGCGGTCTTCGTTTCCGACGCGACCTTCGTGCCGTCCCAGCTCTTCTCGACGTAGCTGACATTCTCGACCGCGTATGCTGTCCCGCTCGTCGCAAACAAGAACCCCATGGCCAGCACCAATGCCAGCAAAAGACTCTTCGACTTTCTCGCTACCCGTTTCATGACGCAGCCGCCTCCATCCTAGCCGGTGAATGTCTTTCACCTGTCAGGCCTTTGGTTTTTTCGCTGCAGCCCCCATGTCGAGCCGTTGTTATTCAAGTCGTTTTCGTTCGAAACATTTCGCAAAAGTCATATTCGTTTTACGGTTCGAAACGAGTTTTCGTCTCCCTGGTTTTTGGCTTTTGCGATGCAAGACGCCTAAACTGTTAACCGCCCACAACTATGCATAATTATCCATAGTCATTGCCTTATCTGGCAATAGGGCGTTTCAGATTGTCACTCCCTCGTAAAAAAACGAGAAACCCGGTTTCCTTGAAGCGCGCAGAAACGTTCCATTGCGTTCAAGGGAAAGCCGAAAGAATTCTGCTTGACCTTTACCAATTGCTCGCAGCAGATGCGATATGAGCTTCGAATCGATTTCCTAACGCGAGCGATGGCGCGCGGCCGCAACCGGAAGCAAGGCGAGCGCCAGGAGCAAGGCCAGCACTGCGGCGAATGGCACCACCGAGGGAAGACCGTCGCCCGCACGCGGAACGGATTGCTTGCTTGCAGCACTTGTAGCGCCCGTGCCGCGTGTGGCGTTTGAGCCTTTCGCGCTGTCGCTTGCAGCAACGTTGACGGCTGCGCCATCGCCACCGCTCTCGCTGCCGCCTCCACTTGAGACGTTGCCTTCACCGCCAGTAGGGGTGCTTCCCGTGCCGTCACCCTCGCTGGTGCTCGAGGACCCGCCACCCGTGTTGCCGCTCGTGCCGCCAGAGCCGCCACTCTGGTTGTTTTCGTCGCCACCGAGGATACAACCAAAGCGGCGCTCATAGGCCTTAACCTCAACACCAACGAGTACTTCTCCTATATCGGCAAGTGCGTCGATAACAACGGCCTCGTAACCGTCACCGACGCCGTCTCCGGCAAGTCGCTCAGCTACAAGGTGCTCGAAGACAACAACAACTACGCCCGTGTTGATTTCTCCGGCGATATCGGCGAGGTGTCTTGCACCGCGTGCGACATCAAGGAGCTGACCAACGCGATGGACACGATCAACAAGAACGGCAAGCCTGTCGACGTGAAGATCGGCGTGTAGGGTTCCTCGGCCTTAGCTGTTCGATGGCGACGGCGGGGTGAACCTCACCGTCGCCGAGTTCGCTTGCCAGTGGCAGGAACAAAGAACGGTGCAGACCCACTTCGGGCACAGGCGCTCGTCAACGACGCTCGAGCTGTACGCGGAGAAGGCTCCCGCACACGAGCGCGAGGTCGCGAGGACCATGGACTCTTTCGTAAGTGTCCGCAGTCCGGCGCCGAAATGATCGAGAGAGCCGCCGAGATTTCTGGCGTGAAGAAATCGGCCTTCATGCGCGAGGCCGCATTGGAAAAGGCCGCCCGCGTCCTCGTCGCCTCCAGGTAAGCCCACTTCCATCGAAAACGCGCCGGAGCCGGATCACGAGAACGCTCGGGTGCACCGGCTCCGACTTCCAAATCCCCTCTCGGGGACTACTTTCGCCCAGATTGTATCGCGTCGGCACCGCATTTCCGAGGACGTGAAGAACCGTCCGAAGCTCGTCGACTTCATCGATAGGATCCGCACCGAGCAGATGGCCGACGAGCTCGTCATCGCGGGCGATTTCCTCGACCAGTGGTTCTACCCGGGAAGCGTCGATTTGCCCCGCGGCTCGCGCGAGTTCTACCTGGCATGCGCGAAGAACAACCAGGTGGTCGTCGACGCGCGCGCCCGACACCGTCACCAACGCCGACCTCGTGGCGTACGGCCACCCCATGCTCCCGGCCGGCTACTTCTTCGCGCGCGTGTATTTCGACGTCGACCCGACGGTCGACGTGGTCGTGTTCGGCCACACGCACGTGCCCGGCTACAAGGACTTCACGGGTTACAACCGGCCCAAGATCTTCGCAAACAGCGGCACGTGGGTCGACGACAACACCGACGACCCGAACAACACCGCCACGTTCGCGCTCGTCGAGTCGACGCACGAGGGCGATGCGGTGCACGTGCTGAAATGCCTCGGCGACGGCAAGGTGGAAGACATCGTGCCCGTCGAGAACGACCATATCCGCCGCGCATAGCCCGCAGGCGTTCCCTTGCGCGACGGGCGGGAATTGGGGAGTGAGGGAATGGCTTCGGGTGAAAAAGCTGGCGCATTGCCTATCATCATAGTCGGGCTCGCGGTCTGCGGGCTGCCCGCGTATGCGCTCGCGACGCTGTTCGGCGCCGGCTCGGTGGCCATGGTCTGCCAGCTGCTATCGAATAGACGAGCATTGCGAATGAGCATTTGATTGCAGGAAAAGCGAAGCGCACAATGTACATGTAAACAGGGTAAGGCGGTTCCTGGGAAAGGACCGCACCAGACGCACCGACGAAGAATGCGGAGCACATGCCATGAGAAGAATGCCTTTAGCCTTGGCAGCGCTGTTCGCGACCTTCTGCATCCTCCTTGCAGGATGCAGCGGCACCGCTGGAACGGGCAGTAGCAGCAGCCAAGCGGCAACAAGTTCATCGACCTCGGAAAACGCGCAGCAGGAGGCGCAAATGAGCCCGACGTTGCAGGCGAAAATCGGTGACACGCCCGTACAAGTGGAATGGGAAAACAACGAATCGGTCGAAGCCCTGAAGAAGCTGTGCCAAAACGGCCCCCTGACGATTCGGATGTCCATGTACGGCGGTTTAGAGCAGGTTGGCTCCATCGGGCAGAGCTTGCCCGCAAACGACCGCCAGACAACCACGCAAGCGGGTGACATCGCCCTGTACAACAGCGACCAGATTGTCGTGTTCTACGGCTCGAATTCGTGGGCATACACCATGCTCGGCCACGTGTCCGACAAATCGGCCCAGGAAATGGCCGATTTGCTCGGCAACGGGGACACGTTACTCACAATCGAATAAGAGCGCGCAGAAACGCCCGAAAGATGGCCGCCGCCGCATCGCTACCACCCGGCGCGCCGAATAACACGCTATCGGAAACTTGCGGTTTGATATCATGCGCTGAAGGGCCCTTGCGAGGAAGAGCGATCATGACGGGGAAACCGAGAAAAGCGTTTGCGGCATTGCTGGCTTTCGTTCTAGCGTGCCTGATCATGACTCCTGCAGCTGCGTTTGCCGAAAAGAATGCCGTGGAGGTCGAGAACCACACGATCGCCCAGGACGGGAAAGCGACCGTGAGCGACATCCGCATCGGCGGCGTCGATGCGCCTACCGCGGGCACGCAGCTCGACGAAAAGGCGCGGGTTTCGACTGCCGAGGGCGCAGAATGGGACATCCCGGCACTCTGGGTCCGCGATGACCTGACGATCATGCCGCAGCCCGCCGAGGCGGACGAGGGCCGCACCTACCTGCCGGCGCTCGCGTTCTTCGTGCCGAACGGCTACGCGCTGCAAGGCCCCGACTTCAAGGTGACGCTGGCAGAAGAACTTGCCGTGCTGTTCGGCACCGACGAGGTCATCTCGGTCTACAGCCAGGAAACCGGCATCACCTACATCATGCCAGCCTCGCTGAAGGGCCTGTTCGTCCGTGCAGCCGGCCAGCCTCCTGCCGCAGGCGACGCCGAAGACGGCGCCGAGAAAACAGCGCAGCCCACCTTGGTGGACATCCATTGCGCGCAGACGGCCCGCGACGCGCTCACCGACGAAGACCTCGCATGGCTTGTCGACCTCATAATAAACAGGCTCGAGCCGCAGGCGGTAAACCTGCTCCTCGACAGGTTCCCGGCGTTCCGCGCAGCGGCTGAAAAGGGTGAGATCGGCACGCAAATCGGCTTGTACATCTACTACGGCAAAGGCGATGCCGACGGCGACCCGGCGCATGGAGTAGATGTGGCAGGTGCCCTTGCCTATGTGGACGACCGAGCCGTGATGATTGACGGCGCGCTCAGGTTCGGCTACATGATCGGCGTCGACGCGGCGTCTCTCGTGGAGAAGGACGACGATAACAATCCGCTGGTGAATCCCGCAACGGAGCGCTATTCCCTCATCCGTTCAGGGCAGAATTTCGAAACCTTCGTGAACACCATCGTGCACGAGATGTTCCACGCTTTCATGGATGACTACGACCGTCTGGGCATGTTCGGCACCGTGGGGCTCGCCAACAGGGAAACCGACGCTGCAGGCGGGTGGAAAAACCCGCGGACGGCCGCGGAGTGTTCCGCAACACGGTTCCCCCTCTGGTTCATAGAGGGCAGCGCTTCGGCCACGGAAAACAACTACCAGTTCCGCAATAGTCTGTTCGCCCTGTTGTGCAAGGACTTGACCGGCGGAACCTTGGCCGGCAACATCTTGAACAACTACCAAAACGCAACAATAGGAGACGATCCCGCCTACTTCGACTTGGGGTTCACCAACGGCGTGGATGCAGACGGCAACAAGGTCGACGACACCACCGCGAACTACGTTTCCGGCTACCTGGCCGTCCTGTACCTGAGCGATCTTGCCAACATGCGCGTGAACGGCGGGGGGTCCGCGGTGAGCCCAACCGAGGACGGGGGATCCACCGTTTCAAACGAGAAGCTCTGCTCGGGCCTCAACCAGATTCTCGAATGGCTGCACGCAGACGACACTACCCTGGACGATGTTATCAGCTTCGTTTCCCCAAGTGACGCCGGCGGCAAGCTGTACCACAACACCGAGGCGTTCACGAGCAAGTTCATCAAGGGCACGTCCAGCGGTGGGTCTTCGGACGCCTACACCGGCGACAAGGCATCCCTTACATTTGTCGCGAATTACCTCGATTGCCTGATGTCGCATGAAGGAACTACGTACATCACGCCCAACGGCTCGATCCTGTTCGACTACGATGCGGATTTCACGATGCCCCTCGACCCCGACAAGCAAGATTCGGCGGACTTCTTCAAAATCGTGGACTCGAATACCTATGTGGAATCATCCGTGAAGAGCGACACGGGCGCCATCGGCGGCGGCGCGTCCTATAGTAGCGACAACCCCTGGTCCGGCGAAGCCGCACAAGAGACGAACGCCCTGGCCATGGCAGCGAAGCAGGATGCCACCGAAGAGCGTGACAATAAGACAGGCGAAGCCTCCTCGAGCATCGCGAAAAGGTGAGATGAAAACCTCGACGTTACGTACGCCGCTCCGCAATGGTTTCGGGCCCAAAGTCGATGCGCTAATCGTCCCAGTCATCGGACCACCATTCTCCATTCCAGCCGTCCGCGATACGCCGACGGGCATTCCATGCTCGAGCGATAGGGAGAGCGCGCTCAATTGAATTTGTAGGTCGAACACTGTTGCGTTAAGTCTTGCAGGAAGAAGGGGCGCAAGCCCCTTCGCTTTGGAGGCGCGGGCTTTTGCCCGCCCGATCAAAGCGAACGTCAAATCCAACCGGGCAATCCGGCTTCG